>CALZJF010000003.1 GCA_945787885.1 uncultured Bacteroidales bacterium
TCATCTCGTAGATGCGTCCCTTCGTGCCTTCAAGGTCTGTGAGCGAATAGACCATAGCGCGTTTGGCGGAATCGGTGAGGCATTCTGCTTTATTGGTAGTTGGGGTGGGCGAGGATATGGGCGTTTCATCGTCATTGCAAGACGCAAATGCAAACGGCAGGACCACTATGCTAGCAAACAATGCTAGCATAGAAAGGGGGAATGTTGTTTTCTTCATAGCATTAAAAAATTAGTGGGATTAAAAATGAGATTCGTATCTCGTTGAGCGAGTGAAGAGCAGATTTTAGGTAGGTTCGGGTAGGTTCTATAACTTAACGTGAGTTCGACGAAATGCAAGTGCTTGAAAATTTGGTGATTAGCGAAAATTGTTGTAACTTTATAGTGTTGAAATACAAAGAATTACAAACAATAATCGCTATGATTACCGAGGACAAAGTTACAGAATTATTTTGTATTGCAGATGACTTTTGCAAGTTTTTGATGCCATGATGGAAAAATATACACTGAAAGCAGATAAGAAACGGCAATATCATCGCAACTCAACCATGTCAAAGGCAGAAGATTTGTTCTTCTGTATTTCTATCGCATGGTTTGTGATGACTGCAAAGCTGTAGGCGATATGTTGCGTTGCCCTGCGCTGTACGGCGTCGCCTGTGTGCTGCCTGCTGTTTCCGATGGCAGTATCAGATTTTCGCCATTATTTTCCCCTTTCAAGCAATCACTTAGAGGAGAAAAGTGATGACTTTTGGGGGTGAAAATGAACACATTGAGGGCAGAAAATGGTTAGTTTTGAGGCGGAAGCTCAGTGGAAGGGCAGCGAAGCTCAGGAATTTACCATGCATAAAAGTAAATTAAGGTAGGTTCTATCAATTAGCTTGCGATGTATTTGCGACTATCGTGCCGTAGGTTTTTGTTTTTCACGAGGGAGCGTAGCGGGCTACGTGACTGAATGAAAGACAAAAAGATACGGTGCGAGAGGCGTGAAGACATCCAAGCAAGACAGAAACACTGCCTTACATTGAAAACTAATTTATAGAACCTACCTTAAGTAGGTAATGAAAATTAGTTTTATGTTTGAACGCTCTCTTTGGCGCATCTTTTAGCCTTGGAAATAGTCACGATTCACCTATATTTTGGGGCCAAAATATAAGCTCGCACCTTTATTTCAAGACTAAAACCTGCGCCAAAGAGAGCGTTCAAACATACAAACCATAATCATTCCTACTATATACTTACTATAAAATAATTCTTATTACCTACTTATAAAAATAATATGGTAACTTTGCAGCGCAAGCAGTATGTCCCCCTTGCACTTTTTGTGGCTGCCAAGCGTCCGGAAGCATTCAGGCGCACGCTTGGTTGCTCCCTTCTTTTCAGCTTCTCGTCAGTATTTTGTCCTCCATCAGCTTATGATAACGTTCAGTATCTCCCTCGTTCTCCTCCTGTTAGGCTATTTCATCTATGGCTATATTGTGGAAAAGGTGTTTCGCCCTGACAATACTCGCAAGGCACCCTGCTATAGCCGCTCGGACGGCGTAGATTATATACCGATGCCGGGGTGGAAGGTCTATCTCATTCAGTTTCTCAACATCGCTGGCACGGGTCCGATTTTCGGTGCCATCATGGGCATACTCTTCGGTCCTGCCGCCTATCTCTGGATAGTGCTTGGCAGCATCTTCGCAGGTGCAGTCCACGATTATCTGTGCGGCATGGTCAGTATGCGCATGGGGGGAGCGACGTTGCCGGAAATAGCCGGGCATGAGTTGGGACACACGGCACGCGTCCTCACGCGTATCTTCACCATCGTGCTGCTGGTGCTCGTGGCGGCAGTGTTCGTAGTCACTCCCGCCTCGCTGCTTGCATCGTTCACCCCCGGCTGGGGCATGTTCGGCACGCCGAAGGCATGGTGCGTCTTCATCTTCTGCTACTATATCCTCGCCACATTGCTGCCCATCAATCAGCTCATAGGGCGCATCTATCCCATCTTTGGCGCTGCGCTCCTCATCATGGCGGTTGGCGTGGGCTTCTGCATCTTCACCCGCGATGGATGGATGCCCGAACTGACGGACGGCCTGACGGGCTTTCACCCACAGGGGTTGCCCGTGTTCCCCATGCTCTGCGTGACGATTGCCTGCGGAGCCATCAGCGGTTTCCATGCCACTCAGAGTCCGCTCATGGCGCGATGCCTGAAGCACGAATCGCTGGGGCGCCCAATCTTCTATGGGGCGATGATCACGGAAGGCGTGGTGGCACTGATATGGGCAGCAGCCGCCATCAAGTTTGCCGGGAGCTACACTGCCCTCCATGAGATGGGAAATCCTGCCATCGTGGTCAATTCCGTCTGCACCAGCTGGTTAGGCACGCTGGGAGCCGTGTTAGCCATTCTGGGCGTAGTGGCAGCTCCCATCAGCAGTGGTGATACGGCACTGCGCAGCGCACGCCTGACGGCGGCAGAGACCATGGGCTTCGACCAGCAGCAACTGTGGCGGCGCCTGGCAGTGTCGGTGCCATTGTTCATTCTCTGCGCCATCGTGATGAGCATCGACTTCAATGTGCTCTGGCGTTATTTTGCCTGGTGCGACCAGTCGTTGGCATGCCTCACGCTTTGGAGCGTCACGGTGTGGCTTGTGAGGCAGCGGCGCAATTTCTGGATAGCGTTCCTGCCCGCGGTCTTCATGACGCTCGTGGTTTCGAGCTATATCCTGATAGCCCCTGAAGGCTTCGCTCTGCCGCAATGGCCATCGCTCCTCATCGGGCTGGGCGTGACCATCGCCCTCACCGCCGTCTTTATGCGCTGGAAGGGGAGTCATCGGCAGAATTTGCTGAGATAAACGCCCTTCGCTCTCTGCATCACAAAGCATTATGCGGCAAAAAGCGTCAGAAAGTCATGTAGTGGTTTGACTTTCTGACGCTTATTCTTTGCGTGTGAAGCATGGCCGGTGGCCTGTGTCTGCGCTTCAGGCCAGCAGTTCGGCAAGGGCAGGCCGCCAGTCAGCATTTTGCTCAACGTGAAGTCCGCGTATGCCTACCGACTCGGCTGCACGGACATTCTTCAGACTATCGTCGATGAAGACGCATTCTTCAGCCTTCATGCCGTCGGTCGTCAGGGCAAAATGGAAGAAGTCCGGGTGGGGCTTATAGAGCTGCATCTCATGGCTGCAAAAAAGGGAGTCGAAATACTGCGCCACGGGTATGCCCGTCGTGCTGGACTCAGGGCTGCGCATATAGTCCATGATGAAGGGGTTGGTGTTCGTCAGCAGGCACAGATGGTAGCTCTTGCGGAGTTCAGCCAGACACTCCAGACGCTGCTGCTCCACGCTTCGGATGAAGCCGAGCCAGCAGTAGCGCGCTTCCTCGTAGCTGACGGAGTCGCGCCCCGTGGCTTCTGCCATGCGGCTGCAGAAGGCTGAGGCATCAATTTGCCCCGTCTCCACTTCGAGGAAAAATTCTTTCTGGCCATATTCGCCCATATATTTTTCGGGGTCGAGCCCAGCCTGGCGGAAGCGGCGCACGGCTTCAGGAGTGTCTTGCTGAAAGATGACGCCGCCCATATCGAATAGCAGGTTTTTTATCATGAATTTGTGTGTAAGGTGTAGCAGGTAGGCAGGTGATGAAAATTATTCTATGATAAGTGGGTGATGAAAATTATTTCCGTTCGCCTACTTATTAGTGTACGAGCACCTTGCAGCCATCGAGGAGATAGACCCCGACGCTCAGGGGGATGCGCACTGCGCCATCGACTACAGAGGAAAAGACCGCGCGGCCGCTGGCATCATAGAGATTGACGAGGCGTTTCGCGGCCGTCTGTATGGTGAGCACACCCTGTTCCACCTTCCAGTCCACATCGGCAAGGCCGACGCCGGGCGCATGGATGCCCGTGAAGCAGCCCGTTTGCCCGTCCTTCTGATAGATGCGCACCCAGTCGAAGAGGGTTTCATAGACGAAGTCCACATCGGCGGCAGCAGCCCACGAGCCATCCCCTACGCTCTGATTGAGGATGAGATGGAAATCCTGGTCGAAGGGCCACTGGCCATCGCGCAGCGCAGCCGCATCGTCGAGCCGGGCATAGGAGAAGACGCGCTGCCCATCGACGTACCATGTCAATTCCTCGGGCGTCCACTCAAGGCCATATACATGATATTCGCCCACGGCAGAGGCGGCGGTGGCATACTTCGGAGGATTGTTCCCCTGCCCCTTGCATTCGCTGCCATCGTCCGTGCCGTTCGCCCATTTTGAATGGATGGTGTGGTAGGAGACGTTGTCAGCGTCAATCTGTTCCCATATATCAATCTCGCCACAGTAGGGCCATTTCTCCTGCGGATGCTCAGGCATCATCCAGAGCGCGGGGAAGTTGCCCGCGTGGCCCGTAGTCTTCAGGCGACATTCCACCTTGCCGTATCTGAAAAACACATTCTGCGCCGACTCCACTGCACCGCTGATCATGTCCATCCGATGGCCGCTGCTGTCGGTTTCATCGTCGTAAGGGTTGGCCAGACAGCGCATCGTGAGTTTTCCGTCTTCTATGAATGCCGTAAGTTGTTGTCCGAGAGGCGTCTGTGCATTGAAGCGCTTGCAGGTGGTGGCATGATTCTGACAGCGCGTCCAATATGCGGCGTCGGGCAGGCTGCCATCGGGCAGGTCAAACTCATCGGCGAAGCGCAGCGTGTAAGTCTCTGTGCCGTCGGGCGTGAAGGCGAGCGTCAGGCGTACCTCGCCGTTCACACTGTCGGAGGGGAGGCTGAGGGCTTTGCCAGCCTCTGCCTTCACCGTATATTCGCTCCACTGGCGATTGCCGTGTATATACTGCTCGCCGTCGAGCCCATGACCGTGGCGAATGGTGAGGAGGCTGGGCTGATAGCCAGCATCGGGAGCCACGGGGAGCAGGCTGAGGGCTTTGCGAAACGCCGTCCGGGCAGGCAATCCCTTATGCCCCTCGCCTACGATGGCACCATTCTGCGTACGCACATCGAGGGGCGAAAGTTCGGGATGCACATTGAGCAGGAAGTCAACGACATAGCCGCCGTTGGCATCAATCTGATTGTCGCCCTGCCCGCCGCCGAGCTTCCACTGTCCGGCAGGGTCGATATTGTTCCAGTCAATCTTCAGTCGTGCCCGATAGTTGCCCGCCGGCAACTCCGCAGGAAGGGTGAAGGCAGGCGGATTGTAGCCTCCCGTCGCTCCCGTCTTGCTCTCGCCGAGGCTGTTTTTGTCGCGATAAAAGCTGAAAGCCATGAGCTCGCTGCCCGCAGCAGGCAGACCGTCGTCGTCGAGTGCAGCATCAAACTGCCCGTCCTGATTCATATCCACATAGAGATAGGCGTGCATGGCATTGCCCGTATAATTGACCGTGGTGGTCACCACATCGCCCGGCACCACGGAGACCTCGCTGTCCAGCATCTTGCGATACACCGTGTTCCGCCCCCCAGCGTTGAGCACCACTTGGCTCTCGCCGCCCTTCGTAGCCTTCATGGTGAAGCTGTTCAGATGACGGTCCGTACGGGTGATTTCGAGCGTAGGGTCGAAGTTGAGGGCATAGTCGTCGGCCTCTTCGCCATCGTCGCTGCTGAAATAGGGGATGACGATGACATCGCCGTCAATGTATTTCGCCGGGATGGTGTAGGCGTTGTCTTTGAACTGGCTTGCGCTGATGCGCGTATCCACGTATTGCGGCGTGTCGAACACGAGGCTGTCGCCCTCAAGGTTAAAGCCGTGGCGCAGGATGAGGTGAGAGAACTTGAAATTGGGAGCCGGACTGACGCGGACCGTGTAGGGCTCGCCGAAGGGGATGACTTCCTGCGTGAAGGGCGAGCCGTCGGCTTTCAGGACATCGCCGTTCAGTCCGCCGCCGTTCGGGCGTGTTCCGCGCGAAATCGTGACGTTGTCTTCATGAATGATGAGGCGCGTATCTACGATGGCACCGCCGTTTGCCGCGATGCTCTGCGTGATGCTGCCGCCGGGATCAACATCGTCCCAGTCCACCTTATAGCGCATCCTGTAAACGCCAGGCTTGAGGTCGGCGGGGAGAGTGAAGGCAGGCGGATTCACCCCAGGGTTGGCATTGCCCTGCGCCCCGTTCGTGTTGCGCCCTTTGAAGTAGGAATACGTCATGAGGTCTTCTGGCTCGGTGATTTCAAACGCAGCGTTGTAGGCCACATTGAATTTGCCGTCGCGCTTCACATCGAGATAGACGTAGCCGTGCATCCACGAGCCCGTCCACTGAAATTTCGGCGTGAGCGTCTGTCCGGCCTTGGCGGTGAACGATTGTTCCATGCGCTGCAGATAGAGGCGGCGCTCGTTGCCCTGATTGACGCTGATGCTCTGCTCGCCCTCGCCCTTCGGCGTGAGCGAGATGCTGCCCAGCATGCGGTCGTTGCGCGTCATGGGTTCGTCGAGACTATAGTTGATGGGGTAATAGTCGGTGGTGAAGCGTGGCGTAGATTGGTCGCTCAGCTCAATGTCGTCTATGTAGAAGAGGAAATCGTCCGTGCGGTGATGCGGCGATTCGAGGTCGGGCACGAGGAGCAGCCGGTGAATGTTGATGCCGTCGGCGCCGCTGACGGGGAAAACAGCATCGAACCAATGGCCCGGCGTGACGCGTGTGGTCGTCGTAGCCCAAAACTGTTCAGTGCTGAGCGGCTGCCAGGGGCGGTCCGTGCGCTGCCCCATGCCGATGAGCATGACGCGGCTTTCCGTGGGCGTCCAAACCTTGATGTGGACATACTGCTTCCGGCGTTTCAGGGCGAAGGGCTCGCGGAGCTCCACGACGGCCCCAAACGTGTTGCTGCCGAAGCGTGACCGCTGCGCGCCGAGGACATACTCAGAAGCGTTGGGGGCAAAGCCCAGAACGGGGTCGTCCGCTTTGTCAGGGTTCGGGGTAATCATGGCGTTGCCCTTTCCATAGAGAGCTCCGCCCTCGCGGAAGGGCGAGTCAGCCCACGTGTCATACACCCCCACTGCGGCATAACTCTCGGGCGACTCGAAGTCGCATAACGTCTGTGCGGTTGCGCTCATGGCGAATGCTCCGAGGAACAGGCATACAGCCATACTGAGAAGGTTCTTATAGTATTTCATGGTGGAATCGTTTGATGATAAGACCTTTAGAATATAGATACCGTATGCAGCAGCGGACACGCCTTGCTGTCATTGATCGTGATGCGCAGGGCCTTTGCCTTGAATCCTGCCCCATAGCTGGAGGCGGTGCTGCCGTTCAGGGGCAGTATGCGCTTGTAGCCCACGGTGGTGGTGGCGATGCTGCCGCAGCGGCGTGTAAAGTTTTCGCCGTCCTCGCTGGTCTCGATGGTGAAACCTTTGATGCGCTGTCCGAGGCGGATGTATTCCATGAGTGCTACGTAGCGGACGGTCTGTGCCTCCTCCCATCTGAAGGTGATGGTGGCTGCGGTGGTGCCATCGTTCGTAGCCCAGTAGGTGTCTTTCTTTCCGTCCGTCAGGTTCGAAGCATCATAGTTCACGCTGCGCCCCTTAGTGCGCGTCTCCGAAACCTCAATGGTGGCGGCGGGGGCGAGGTCAGTGCCGAGGCGCTTCTGGAGCATTTTGCCCAACTCCTCCATCCGGCTGACGGTGGCGTTGGGGAGCGAGCCGCTTTTGTCGGGCGGAATGTTGAGGATGAGGGTGGCATTGCGCCCCACCGTCTCGAGATACATCTTAAATAGCGCATCGGCAGAGAGAATCGTCTCGCCGCTGTGCCAGAACCAACCCTTGCTCGTGGCTTTGGCATCGCTTTCGCCCGGCTGCCACTGCCATCCCGACTCGTTGCCATATTCTCCGCTGCCCATGGCCCAGTTGGTCTCGCCGGCCCATCCCTGCTCGTTGCCTATCCAGCGTGCCTCGCCGCCGACACCCCATAGGATGATGTCGGGGCAGACATTGTGGATAGAGTCGCGGAGATTCGGAATGTCGTAGTACGTCGAAGCGTTGTCGATGGTGCGATATTCGTTCGCGCCGCCGTAATAGCCCTTGTGGTCACCGCCCGTAGCCCCATCGAACCACATCTCAAACTGATCTTTTCCAAACTCTGCCAATTCGGCACACTGCTCGAAGAACACCTTCTTGGCATACTCGTCCGTATAGTTGCCCTGAGCATCCTTTTTACCCCAATACGGGCTGTTGAGGTCCCAGGGCGAGACGTAGAAGCCATATTTCATGCCCAATTCTTCGGCAGCCTTGGCAAAGTCGCGCGGGATATTGGTGGTCGCGCCATATTTCGTGCCCGAATTTCCCACATGGTGGTCAGTGGTCTTCGTAGGCCATAGGCAAAATCCATCGTGATGCTTCACGACGGCGATACCTCCCTTCATGCCAGCTGCCTGCGCAGCCGTCAGCCATTGCTTAGGATTGGGCGGCGCAGTGGGGTTGAAGCGCGAGTTGGCCTCGCTGCCATCGCCCCATTCAGCATCGGTATAAGTATTCATGCCATAGTGGAAGAAGGCGTAAAATTCCGTCTCGTTCCATTTCAACTGCCGCGCTGTCGGCACGGGAAAAACGGGGCGCGGTGTGTTTTCAGGATTGTCAAACTGATATTCTTGCAGCTGAATCCCGTCCTGTGCGGCAGCCCTCAGTGGTGTGGCTGCCAGCAGCGTCGTGGCTGCCAAAGCGTAAAAAATGGTTTTCATGGTCTGGGGGTAGAGTAATAAAACTGCAAGAGCCTTTGCCCCTGCCCCCCTCTCCTCTATTATATATAGGAGAGGTGGGGCGGAGCAAAGGCTCATGCGGGATAATACAAGTTTTTGTCGGAGGCAGAGTCAAGCACCTTCAGGTAAAGCTCAGCCTCATAGCGCGCCATGGGAAGGTCGTGGAGCAGGGCAGTGCCGCAGTCGGCAGGCGTTGCACCGGGAATCTCGCCGTCATAGTGGGCGATGAATCGGAATGTCTCGCGGAGGAGCGGCAGCACATCCCGGCTTTCGCAGGCCCCCTTCACGAGCAGATAGCACCCTGTGAGACACCCCATCGGCCCCCAATAGACGATGCGCTCCCCCCAGACGGGATGGTTGCGCAGGAAGGTGGCCGCCAAGTGCTCAATGGTGTGTATGGCTCCCTGCCCCAGTGTAGGCTCGCGGTTAGGGAGCTTCATGCGGACATCGAAGGTGGTGACGACATCGCCGCCCACTTCATCGCGGCGCGACACATAGACACCGTGCTCCAGCAGTAGATGGTTAATCGTGAACGAGGCTATTTTCTCCATAGTGAGTGCATATTTGCGTTGGGAATGTTTGTGTTTCGCCCTCCCTCCATCCGTCCTTCGCCCTCACCTCACTGTGCCGATAGGGCGCACGAGGAGAGGAAGAGAGAGGAGGAAGATGAGAAACAATGATTTTGTGCGGCAAAAATACAAAATCCCATTGATATTCTTGGCGAAAATCCCCAAATATTTCTCTTTTTGCCCCTTCTCAATACTTGTTTGGGCGATGATGCCGACTGCGAGGAGGGGGATGGGCAGGCGAACGGAGATTAGAAATTCATGGTGCGCCACGTGTCGGCCATGTTAGAAGATGCAGTCGTAGAGGGCGTTTGCGGCTTGCGCATCTTGAGGGTTTCGGCGCGCGAGGAGACTTCACGCGCGAGGAAGCTGGCGAGATCGCCGAAGTAAACTTCTCCCCCCGTCATTTGCAGACCTTTTAAGAGGTAGTAGGTGAAAAGTCCGTGCCCCTCTTCTGGCAGACACTGCGCTGTCTCGTTGCCCTGAGCAGCGGAGAATACCACCATGTTTCCCTCTGAAATTACGCCCTCTTCAGCAGCAATCTCCACGCCGCGCAGACCTTCGTTGACGCTTTCGTTGTCGCGGTTTACGCCGCTGAAGCAAGCATCGAGGAAAACGGAGGTTTGCGAGAAGGCGAGTTGCCCGATGCGGCTATAGAAATCATCGAGCGAAATGCCATACTGCGGCTTTGTGCCGCGCACATCAGTGGGGAGAATGTACGCCTTGTTTTTATTCTGAACGTCAGGAACACCATGCCCTGCATAATAAACTATGAGGCGTTTGCCCTCGCGGTTGGGAATGTTTTCCAGCCATCCCAGCTCGTCCTCCAGAATCAGCTGCTTCGTAGCATCTTCGCAGATGTGGATATTCGTGGCAGGAATGCCAAGCGTACGCTCACAGTATTGGGCAAAGACGCGGGCATCATGGATGGCAAAGGGGACTTCGGAGACGAAACGATAGTTCTGATTGCCGATGACGAGGGCATACATATTATGGCGCATACCATAGCTTTGGGGAATAATGCTATCGACCTCAGAAGTAAGGTAATCATAATCAACTACTAAAGCCTGATTAGCCCCTTCGCGATAGCGCGTCAGTGCGTTTTTGCTCAGGCCGTAGGTGTGGCAATTGCCTGTGTTGATGAGGCTGGGGAGACGGCGAATCTCATAATCATAGAGCGAATGACGCACGGAGCCATCTATCTTCACTTCTGAGGCAAAGACATAAGAGCCGAGGTTGGCTGTGGGACTCACCTCAATAGAGCGCAGACCAGAGCAGTTGATGAAGGCTTGGTCTTGCACAAGACACTGGTCTGGAATCTTCACTGATGTGATGGACCGACAGTTGGCAAAGGCGATGGTGCCTATCTTTCGGATGGAATTGGGCAGTGAGATACTGGTGAGGCGTTCGCAATTATAGAAAGCTCCCCACTCAATAGAATTGACGGAGAAATCTTCAAAGACGACTTCGCTAAGTTTCGACATATTGGCAAAGGCACACGATCCAATGCTGCTAACACCTTCAGAAATGCGGACATTGCGAACATCGAGCCCCATTTTTATCCAGGGAGCTTTGTGTTTCTGTGTATTGTAGTCCTCCATAGGAATTCGGTAAACATTCTTGGAGATATTGCTAATGACGAGCGTTTTTCCGTCAAAAGTCCATCGAAGGTCTTTTCCGCAAGTACCCTCAATAATGCCTTGAGCCAGAGTGCTGATGCTGCAACAGCAAGCAATGATGAGAGCAAACAAATATCTTTTCATGACTTTTTTAGTTTCAGGTTACAAAAGTAGGCTACCAAATATAAGAAAGCGTCACGCGTTTAGAGGTCTCGCTGAATTTGAATTTCTCGTTTCCATATATTTTCTTCTCAGCAGACTTGATGGTGTAGTTGCCATGTATCACCTCATAGCCCAGACCGATGTTTCTCCAGCTGATGCGCAGTCCCCAATTAGTGGTTAATCCGTGGCCCCAAAGAATCTTGCTACTTCCGCTCACACGCTCGAAATACGTTTCTTCGTAGCTGTTTTCAGCATTATTCTCGGTCTTTGCAAGCAGATTGAGGTCTTGCTGGTCGTTGCCTCGCATCCAGAAGAGCCCTATACGGTAGCCGATGGTGAAATAGGCTTGCAAACGCAGGTGTGCAGCCTGCACATTTTCCAATGGTGTCAGAGGAGCTACCGTGATAGCTGGACCTAAGTGCATGGCATAGGCGAAGCTGTACATTTCCGAACCCCAAGGGACGTATTGGTATTCATCGACGCTGTCTTCTACGCGGAAGGTATGACGGCTGTCGTAGCGCATGAGGCTGTCCTCGCAGTAATGGTTGACGGAGAGATCGAGCCCCGTGAAGTAAAGGCCGAAGGATACAAGATTTGAAATTGGCTTCTTATGGAACGGGAAGATAGTGGAACGCTTCAGCGACAATCCCCAATTCGTGGTATATGTGGGCGATTGTTTTGTTTCGGTCTTTGTGGCAGGGTCATACATCATGAGCGATTTGCCTTTCAGACTCGTTGAAGCATAAGACAGCGTCAGGTAAGCTCTCGGTTTCCAAACACTACTGATGACCTCAGTACGATATTTTTTAGAGTAGGCCATCTCTTGCATTTGGAGGATTTCGCTGATGCTGACTACCTGAGTAGTATCTTCTTCGAAATCCAGATTTGTTGGGTTGTTCTGCGCCTGAAGTCCGAGCGACATCAGAAGCGCAGCCAGCAGAAATATTGTTTTTTTCATCATAGGGGAGGGAGATTGTAAGTAAATTTTATCCGTAAAAGGAAATTCTTGTTAGCCGAAAGATTGCCGTGTCAGATGGCAGAGCCGACAATCTTCACCCATTTGCTGCGATCGACTACCATATCTCGGTCGCGGAGGCGGAGACGTTTGAGCCATGCTTCAAAGTCTTCGATGCTCAGACTATTGGGATGGCGATGGTCGCCCGTGATTTCATTGCACTTCGTAAAGGGATTCGGTGAGAAGATGAGCACCACCTGATCCATTTCCAATGGCTGCGTGGTGATGAGATTATAGGGAATGGCTTTCGGGTCTGCCTCTCTGTCGAAGAGAAGATAGTCTTTCCCAGCCTGCACATAGTGCTGTCCGCGGGGATTATGCTTATAGGGCAGCAGGCAACTGGCTTCTTTATGTGTGCTGTCAAGCAGATAGACAGCAACATAGCCCGCGATGGGAGAGCGAAATTGGATGAAGATGCGTTGTTTGTTGTTGAAGACCAACTGCTCTTCAGTATCATTCTTATCACCACGGAGAATCTTCCATGAGAAATCAATGTGAGCTTGCGGAATCTCGCGTGCAAGCCCCCACACCTCGGCAGTGTAAATGATATAATTCTCCTGTACCTCCATCTTTACCTTCGGCTCTCGGGTGTCTTCCACCCATTCGGCTTGTGCAGAGAGGTCAGTCTCTTCTACGAAGCGCGTCATCTCTTCGCCGTCGATTTGATAGTCGAGGATGTTGGAAGAAAAGGTGATGAGTTCGCCAAACTCTGCCCGTATGGCATCTACTCGTGCGCGATTGATACATTCGCGCCGAGCTTCCATAGGGGTGATATTGTCAGTTTCAGAAATCGATAGTCGGGCTGTCCCATGCACTTTGACGGGCTTTTGCGCCCATCCCATCGTGAAAGAGAGTAATGATTGCAGGAGGACAAAGGCTATAAATTTTTTCATACACATTGTTTCAGTCATCGAGCGGAATAAGGATGGCTTTTTTGTTTTTCATCAGAGGCATCTCCATTCCCACGCAGGCATTGATATAGGTGGGGTCGCAGAGAGTGAAGTCCATGCCAGCGGCATTCGTATAGCAGACGCCGGAGGGCGTGCTGTCGAAATGTACGGCTGCGGCCAAATGTCCTGGGTAATAGACGAGGACGCAGGGAAGATGGAGGAGGTCGCGGACGAGACGCGTGAAGAGGATGGCTCGGTCTTCGCAGTCGGCATAAGGATAATGGAGGGTTTCTTCGGCAAAGAACGCTCGGTCGCCGCCCCAGACTTTATCATCGTATTCGTATTCAAAGCCCGTCTGCACCCAGTTCAGCAGGCGATTGACGGCAGCCAACTGCGAAAGTCCTGCCAACTGCTCCTGCAGTGTGGGGTAAAGCTGCTGCTGCACATCAGTGTCTAACGGTGTGTTAGCATAAATGGCCCAACGTGTGGTCATGTTGCTGCCAACGTAGGAACTGGGATAGGCTGCAAGGAAGTCAAGAAGATTGCGGTTCACCCGCACATCGACCGTCAGGTCAGCGTATTGGCTGGACCGTATGGTGCGTCCCTCGTCTGCTGCGTTCTGCAACGATGGCAACTGTTCAATGACCAGGGAGAGTTTCTGCTCTTGTGGGAAGGCTGCCTCGCAGATATCGAGCGAACCTTCTACGGGCTCCAGTAGATAATAGCGTTCATCGTCGATGACGAAGAATCCGCGGCCGAAGATAATATGGTCAGAAGCTACGAGGAGATGGAGGCATCCGTCCTGACTGCCGAATCTCACTTGATAGCCGCTCTGGCAGAAGAGGTAGCCAGCGAGCAAGGTCGCTTCGTCAGTGCCTTCACCGCAGAATTGGGCAGCAAGGGCTTGGAGCATTTGGAGATAGGCCCAGTCGCACAATTGATGCTTGGCCCGCAGGCGTAGGCAGTCAACGAGCAGATTGTCATAGGGTGCGGAGGCAAAATGAATCCATGCGTCTGCCACACGGTCTGGGCTCGCCTCGCCAAGGCAGATGCGCCGGCCTTCGTCGAGGCGGACGGTGAGTTCTGTGCCATAGAAACGGAAGGGGAATTGCGTATATCGACGCTCGTCTTCCTCTTCATCCGTCTCCTCAATAGGGACGATGGGCTCTACTTCGGGTTGTGGCTGCGGCACTATCTCCATTGCGGGCAGCTCCTCCGCTTCCTTGCGATTGTCGCGATTGTCGTCTGGCAGGGTCTCCACCATGTCGTCTTCTGGCACGACCTGAGGCTCCACCCGAGGCTCCACTGGTTTCTCCACGGGGCTATGCTGGGCATATTGTTTCCAAGCGTTCCTGACGAAGTCGGCATAGTGGGCATTGGCCTCCCTGCGGAACCGCTGATATTTTTCGCGCTGCGTCTGGCTGAAGCGTTTGTAGCTTTCGCGCAGCGTAGCAGCATTGTCAGCAAAAGAGCCTGGCATCAAGGAGGTCTTTGCAGAGTCAGTCTCACGCGTGACGGTGGCAAAGTCGGCATAGCGTTGTTGCTGCACGAACTTCTTGTTGCTCATCTGCTTTTTTACATACGCCATATAGCGTGCCGTGACGGTATAGACGCTGTTGTCATTGCTTCTTGCCAAGGCATCCACAGTGCCGCGTCCGGGCTTTTTCAATACGATGCGTCGAGCGTTTGCTTCATCGAGCAGTTCCACCTTTCCGCCGTAGGGGATGTTAATCTCCGTTTGCGGCGTAAGAGCGGAATTCATGACCACGGGGCTGCTCTTGCCTTGACAGAACTGCTCAACCTTGCCTACGACATGATACGCCACCATCTTCTGTGCTTCAGCCTGCAAAAAGCTGAGAGCGCAAAGCATGCAGAGCATCAAGCAGCGCAAGAGCAAACTTTTCAGAATTTGTTTCATAGGAAATAATGGAGTAGGGAAGTGGAAACGGACGGCATAATCAGTCTGCCTGACGGGCTTCGATTCTCCGCTGCCGCCATGCCTTCAGATAATTTTCGATAGCAATGAAGAGATTGCGCGAAGTGCCGAGGAAGGTGATGACGGTGAGTGCCCAAGCCAGATTGACGCTCCACCCATATATATTAAAGAGGAGGAAGCAGATGCCGAGTATGAGCGTAGAGAAGAAAATAGTCCAGATGCCCATCATATACGTTGAGCCCACGATGTAGCGGATGAAGATGCGCTTTGATGCTGCCGTGCGAGTCAGATAGTGGTGCTGGAGCACTTCTACGAGCAAGATGATGAGGAGGGAGATGAGGCATAGGGCAGGATAAGAAAGTGTCTTCACCTCATTGCTGTAGAGCACACTCTGCAAGCCGTAAGCCATTAGTTCTACGCCGGCAATCTTTCCGATTGGTGTCCAGTGCATGTCGGTGTCTTGGTTCATTGCTCCGATTAGCACGATTTGCCCCTCTATCATTTCCGGGTGCTGGCTGACCTCTTCAGGCGAAAGTACGCGAAAGACCGTGGGCGTGAAGTTGATTCTCACGTCCTCGCGCCGATTCTTCACCAAGTCTGTCTCTGCATAACGGTTTGCTATCTGCGTGACGAACGATGGCTGCCATTGCCCCTTCAGCCGCTCGTAGAGGGGTATCTTTCGCTTCATGTTATCGAAGAGGGCGCGCGGGATGTTCGTGCTGCCCTCGCAGACATCGACGGCTTCGGTGAAGAAGGAATGAATGGCATTCGTCCATCCAATGCTATCGTTCCTCCAGTCTGTCAGTTTCATGGAGCAGACGATATTCTGATGCCGCTCCATCGTCTCTATCAGACTATAGTTGCCATCCATGTCGCAGCCCTCAAGGTCGAAGTTGACATCCAGTCCCACCACCTTGGGCGAATGGGTTTCCACGGCTTCAATCAGCTCGGCAATATCCTTCCGCTTGACGAGTTGCGTCATATCGACCAAGGTGATTACGTGCGACGTGTCGGGCTTGCCACTCTCCTGCTGGATTTCATAGTAGATGTCAGTGAAGGAGAAGTCCTTGACAACGCGTTTCACTGGGTCTAACGGCTTGGCGTAAATAGCTATCAAGGCGAACAGACTGGATATGGCGATAGAAATCAGTGTGATGGCACAATGCCGATAGAAGTGCTGATAGAAGTGCCGCGGATGTTTCTTAAACCTGTTCATAGCGATTCTTGACCATAGAACTTATAAGGTAGGTTCTATAAATTAGCTTGCGATGTATTTGCGGCTATCGTGCCGTAGGTTTTTGTTTTTCATGAGGGAGCGTAGCGGGCTACGTGACTGAATGAAAGACAAAAAGATACGGTGCGAGAGGCGTGAAGACATCCAAGTAAAGCAGAAACACAGCCTTACTTTGAAAACTAATTTATAGATTATAGAACCTACCATAAGAGTAGGTGATGGAAATTATTCAATAGTAGGTGTCGTAAGAATTATTATGGTTTTTGGTAGGTTCTATCAATTAGCTTGTGATGTGTTCGCAGCTATCATGTCGTAGGTTTTTGATATTCATAAGGGAGCGTAGCGGGCTACGTGACCGAATGAAAGACAAAAACCTACGGTGGGAGAGGCGTGAAGACATCCAAGTACAAATAGAAACACTACCTTCCATTGAAAACTAATTCATACAACCTACCCTTTATGTGTTAGCCCCTCTCTCTGTCGCTTCTTTTTGCCTTGAAGACAGTCACATGGCCTGTGCTATTCCCCCATCAGTTTCGAGAGTTTTTCCTGCAGTTCGCCGCTTTCTTTCTCAAAGGCCTTCAATACGGTGGAGCGGGCCGACCTGCCGTCGCAGCTCACATTGACCATCACTTCCGTCTTGCCGTCTTTTTCACGAAAAGCCTCAAAGACCACTTGTGTCCTGCCGAGCGACTGCTCCACGAACTGCCTGCTGGAGGTGAGCACTTTGCCTACGGTCTCTACGTCGGAATGGCTCAGCTCCACGTTGCTCTCCGATGCTTCGATGAGTTCCGTCACTTCCGTCTGAATACAGGCAGCCACGTCAGTGCGAGCGCGAGCCACGGCCTGTTTGCGGGCTGTGCCAAACGTACTGCCATAGCCGCTGCCACGTCCGATGATAAAGCGAGGAAAGGTGCCTTCCAGCTCATACTGCGCCATCAGCGCATCGTTGAGCTGCTGTTCCAGACTGGGAGTGCCGGGGCTGGACTTCCAGCCTTCTTTCTTCCATGCTCTCACCTGCCTCTTGGTTTCCTTCCAAACGTTCGACTCCACTTGTTTGCGCGTCATTTTCGCCATGGTCTTACGCATTTTGATGACTTCCTTCTGCTGCTCTACCCATTGTTCCGTTTGCGACATGGCTGGCAAAGCGGCCATCATAAAGCCGCCGAGCACGAGAATGGCCAGATGATTTCTGAGTTTCATAGTCGTTAGCTGTTTTTTTGTTTCCTTCATCACTACATGGTGGTGCAACATCCCTCATTCTTTTTTGCAAATGTAGGGTTTGTGTAGCAAAATGTGTTTACTCTTTGTGCTTTTTTACACATTTTACGCTGTTATGGTGCTATTCCGCAAATCAATGTTGGCAAAACGAATGACAACTTCCTGCTGTAGTGTGTTGCTTGTGTGGTGCGATGGCGTGAAGCATAACGGTGACACTCCAGCAGGAGTCAGGCAAAACCATAGCTATGTTGCCCGTACGCTATTATACGCCATTCAGACACCACTTTCCGTGCAGAAAAGAAGCTGGCACGGAGTTGAGAATGCGATGATTGCGGACGGAGGAATCGCGTCGGATTTGCTCGGAAGACATGAGAATCGGGGGAACATTCACAGGCAATTTCATAGAGCACGAAGGGCGTTTCTGCAGGAAAGTGCGGAGAGTTTCCCCCATGTTTGACTTCAAAATTGGCATTTGCCATGGCTTTCACGATTCTCAGGATGGGGGTTTCAAATTTTCAACGGTGCATTTGCGCTCTGAGTCATCACTTTGAAGGGGAAAAGTGATGACTTTTGGAGGCGAAAATGATTATTTTGAGGGGCGAAAATGATTACTTGGGCGGCAGAGACTCTGCAGAAACATGCGCGAGGCTCGGGGGAGGGGCTGTCGGTGCGATGGTCGTAAACGTTGAGGCTCAGCAGAAGCGTGCGCGAGGCTCGGGGCAGGGGCAGCTCGGCATCACGTTCGCCGCCGCAGAAATCAGGGCGGACGGAAGTTTCGGTGAGGTTTTCTTTTGCAGGTTCAGAAATGATTCGTACTTTTGCTGCGCCGTAGGGGGAGGAGGGTGTATGCGTTTTATGCCCTCCTCTTCTTTTTCAGCAAAAATTCCCTCCATTACTTCGAAAATCTATGATGCCCTCCACACTGTTTCTTCTGCAATTCGGCTGCCTGACGTTCTCCCTCGTCATGGCCCTCACGCTCATCCTGTCGAAATTTCACGTGGCGAGATGCTATAAGCGCTATGAGCGTTCGCGCTGGATGCTCACCTCCGCCATGGGACTGCTGTGCGCGCATTTCCTGCTACAGATGTTGTTCGACATTCGCGGCAGGGGCGAGGATGTGGGAGCTATGGTGAATATCCTGTTCTATACGCCCGTGACGTTCCTCATCTCCTATGCGGTGCTCAATCTGGAGTGTCGGCGGGCCATGCTGCGGCGGCATCTGCGTGTGGGGCTCGCAGGCTATGCGCTCATTTTGGGCATCTGCATAGCGAGCGTCATGGTGCGCCATAGTCTGCACATTGGCATAGCCCTCTACGCTGCCGATGCCCTCTTCCTGGCCTGTATGCTCTACTTCATCTTTATCCCTACGCGCGAAATCCGGAAGACATACGGTGTGGTGGAGGGGAACACGGGCGGCGACATGCGCTCCTATCTGTTGTATGTGAAGACGGGATTTTCGCTCCTCTGCCTCTCTGCCGTCATCGTGCCCTTCTCGATAGTCTCCACCGCCGCGCTCTATCCCACGGCTCCGCTGATATTCGGATTGCTCTTGGCGTTTGTGGTCAATTTCGTCGCGTTGGGCTATCAGGCTCCCATGCTGCAGACCATCCAGGAGAACTATGAGGAGGGCGGGGCGGAAATGGCGGTGGCTGCGAAGCCCACCAAGAGGGAGGGCCTCCCTGCCCCCCGTGTGGCGCACATCAGGCAGCTGCTTGAGGGGTGGGTGGCTGCGAGCGGATTCTCGGAGACGGAGTTGTCGCTCTCCGCGTTGTCGCTGTCGTTGGGCGTCAGCAGGCGCGAGCTCAGCGCATATTTCGAGGGCAGCGAGGGGGCTACCTTCCGCGTGTGGCTCTCGAACGTGAGGCTTTCGGCAGCGAAACGCCTGATGCTCGAGCATCCGGAATATAGCAACGACGCCATTTCAGCGGCCTGCGGCTTCGCCTCTCGGGCGCAGCTCTACAATATCTTTCGCGACAGGGAGGGCATGACGCCGAAGGAGTATCTGCAGAGGCAGCTGCAGGGGTAGCAGCAGCAGTGTGGGTTGCCCGTCCGTGCTCTGACATCCTCCCTCCCTCCTCCTCCGAAAACGATGAATGGAGGGGGAAATGAATCGGAAAAGTGTCTAATTCCTCTCAAATGTATGTCTGTTTGAGGGGAATTAGACTTTTTTTTGCTCCAGACGTGGATAGAGATTGCTGTTTCTGCCCGTATCTTTGCACCGCGGAACGAACACTGCGATGGGGCACGTGATGAGGGAGACGCTGGCCCCTGCGCAGATATTTATACATTTACGTGAAAAACTATCTAAAGCAAAAACAGATGAATATCAGAAAAGCATTTTTTTCCCTGTTGTTCGCCATCCCCTTCATCGTGGGATGCAGCGACACCGACGAAAGTACGGCGGTGAAGAACCCCACGCCCAAGGAGCAGTGGGGGAAAACATTGGTGGGCAGCGATGGCACCATCTTTGCCTACCCCGACCTCTACGTGAACTATTGGGAATACACCTGGCGCACGCAGGAGGACGGCAACGACCACATTGCTCTCTGCATCAAGGGAGCCTTCCCCTCGGCCCGCTTCTTCAGCCTCAGCCTCTATGATGATGAGAAGGGCGAGGCCATCGGCGGCCTGGCTGATGGCGAGATTACGCCCGATGCAGGCTCCGTGAACCCCTTTGTGACGGCTTCGGCTGCCACGAACTATTTCACCGTGTTCATTGCGCCCGCTTCGGCCACGGAAGTGCAGATGGCTCTGCTCTGCTCGGCCAATGTCTGCAAGCTGAAGGCAGGCGTAAAGCAGGCCACCATCGTCATGCGGGAATATCTCGGAACGGACGAATATGGCGGTGTGGAACTGCCCGAAATCCGCGCCATCGATCTCCGCACGATGCAGGAGGTAGAGGCTCCGCTGCGCAGGAACTCGAATGTGACGAAATTCCCTGTCAGCTACAGCGAGCTATGGTCAGACCATAATCAGGACATGCCTTTCTTCCTGGCATCGCGGGGAGACTATTATCCGAACAGTTCTACCGATTATCTCTTCGCCCGCACCATTCTCCCCGACGATCAGGTGCTGACGTTCAGCTTCCTGCCCGTGCCTATCCCCAAGCGTGTGGAAGAATATAAGGGCGCTGCTGCCCGATATTGGTCGATGTGCTTCGGCTCTGCGCGCGACACGCATTCCTACTATTCCGTCTATGACGAGCAGGCGGCTACACCTGATGGCAGGAAATGCAGCTTCGTGGTCTGCATGAAGCAAAACCCCAGGTTGGAGGCCATACGCCAGAAGGTGGAGAAAGAGCGGAGCGAAGGGAAGAGCGTGCAGCTGATAGAGTGGGACCGCGAGCGAAAGTCGGTGGAGGGCAAAGAGATTGGCAATTGCATCGTCACGCTCTATCGAAACATCCTGCCCAACAAGGCTTGGGAACACTCCATCTCAAACATGATTCCCACTCCCTATGGCGACCCCGTCAATGCCGCTCAAGCCGCTCCATCCCGCATGATAGCCCATAAGGCTCTGGGCGACTATGGCCCCTACGGCATGAAATATCCGAACGAACAGTTCCTCAGCGATGAGGTGAGATTCCCCTGAAATCGGACGGGGGGGTGTGCAAATTCTCTTTTCCGGGACAAGGTCCGAAGTGCGCCGGCCTAACGCAAACCGCGCATGGCCATGCCGCACAGCCACATCCCCCTCCGCCTCCCCCATCCTTATCTTTCTCCCCTATCCTTATCTACACACATACACAGAATTTTCCCCCTCACAGAATTTATAGGTAGGTTCTATAAATTAGCTTGCGATGTATTTGCGACTATCGTGCCGTAGGTTTTTGTTTTTCACGAGGGAGCGTAGCGGGCTACGTGACCGAATGAAAGACAAAGGGATATGGTGCGAGAGGCGTGAAGACATCCAAGTAAAACCGAAACACGGCCTTACATTGAAAACTAATTTATTGAACCTACCTATAATAACCAGTCTTATAACCTCCAAATCATTCAGAAACACCATGAAACCACTCTTCAAAATACTCTGCGCCATGGCAGTGCTGCCCATAGCCAGCTGTTCGGACGATGAAACATCGAAAGGTTGCGGCGAAGGCAATGGGCAGACGTCGCTCTGCGATGCCCGCGGGCCGAAGCGCAACCCCTTCCTCGCCTCCGACCTTTATAGCATCACCCACTTCAACTCCGCACAGACGGACGCTTTCCCCTATGCCGTGGCAGACGGCACGTTCAGAGTCAGCCCCGAAGATCAGGAGGGTGGATGGAGCGGCCCCGTGAATCTTATGACGCTCGCAGCAGCCGTAGATGGCTATATGTGGGGCATGAGTAGCGACCGTGTGTCGTACTATAAGACCAAGGATGGCGGCTTCACGAAGCTGGGCGAGGCGGGATTGCCAGGTTCCACGGTCAAGACGAAGGAGCAACTGCAGATTCTCTCGGGAAAATATGACAGCGTCGCCGATCTCTATAATGCCATCGTGCCTTTCCTGGGGAAAAACCCCATGTATGCCATTTCGAGCGGCAACTATGTGTTGTGCGACAAGGACAACTATGCCTATACCAACGTCGGGACCACCATTGCCCGCTATAAACTCTCTGATGCCGCACATCCGGAGAAGGGCATCGAGCTCGACCGCCAACTCGACATCAAGACGCATGTGGAGGGAGCTACACTGCTCGTGGGGGTGGTGATGACGTATGATGGACATCTCGTCGTGGCATACAATCGTGGCATCGTCATTGTTGACAGAGGTCTGTCGAAGGTGGTGGGCAGCTATGCCCTTCCCCCCGACCAAATCCTGACCAACTCCATTGCCGTCGATGAGGCGGGCGGCATTTATCTGGCGAGCAACAACCGCACGGAGAACGGGCAGGGCCTGATGCAGAAGATAGTGTGGAAGGACGGACGGCTGACCACTGATGCTGCCGATGGTGCTTGGCAGTCTCCATACGACGGCGGACCCAATCCGCCCTCCATCAAGATGGGCTATGGCACGGGCTCTACCCCTACGCTCATGGGCTTCGGCGAGGACGAAGATAAGCTCGTGGTCATCACCGATGGTGGGAAACGCATGAAGATCGTAGCCTTCTGGCGCGATGCCATCCCTGCTGACGCCAGGGAGACCGTGGCGGGCAATCCCCGCATTGCCGATGTTCGTGAGCTGACCTGCGGACTGCCCGCTTCCACGGAGTGGATACAGTCAGAGCAGTCGGTGGTGTGTGCTGGCTATGGTGCCTTTGTGGTAAACAATATCCTCAGCGGCGGCAGCACCACGGGCGACAAGGTCGTGGATGTGCTCGCCATCGGGCCGCTCATTGAGACCCCGCGGGGCGCGGAACGCCTGGAATGGGATACGAAGGAGAACCGCTGGCAGACGGTGTGGACGCGGGGCGATGTCAGTTCGCCCAGCATGATTCCTGCCGTGAGCACGCGCTCGGAGATGGTGTTCGTCAATGGCTATAGCAAGGCCGACGGATGGGAGGTGACGGGCCTCGACTGGCATACGGGCGCCACACGCCATCGCGTAATCTTCGGAGATACGAGCCGAGGCAATGGCACGTATGCCATTATCCAATATCTCGAAAATGGCGACTTGCTCTTCAACTCCGTAAGCGGGCCGTACCGCGTGAAGCTCAAGCGCTAAGCGGAGGCATGATAATCTTAGGGATGCTGATGCAGGTGTAGCCTGTAATATAAGGGAGGGGCAGGAGTGAAACGACACTCCTGCCCCTCCCGACTGTTATTGCCTGCTGGAAGCGTGCCGCAGGGCGATGCTTCCCAGCTTGTATGCGTGGTTAAGTATAGCCCCTGCAAAAAAAGGAGAGAGAGGGCTACATGGAAAGATTTTTCAGACGTTCGGGGAGCGCAGGCATGGCTCCGTTCTGCGTGCAGACGTAGGCGCTGACCTCTACGGCGCGGCGGTGGGCCTCCGCGACGGGCAACCCCTTGAGCAGGGAAGCAATGAAGGAGCCCGTGAAGCTGTCGCCGGCTCCTACGGTGTCGGCCACTGCCACCTTCGGCGTTTCGACGAACGAGATGCGGCCGCGATGGAAGACGTAGCTGCCATTGGCACCACAGGTGAGGATGAGCATCTTGAGGTTGTATTTCCCCAGGATGAGCCAGCATTTGTTTTCGAGGTCGAGGCCGGGATAGCCATACATCCGGGAGATTTCCACGAGTTCCTCATCGTTGATCTTCAGGATGTCGCAGCGGCGGAGCGATTCGCAGATGATGTTTTTGGAATAGAAATTCTGCCGGAGGTTGATGTCGAAGATGCGCAGACAGTCTTCGGGGACGGTGTCGAGGAATCGCTGTACGGTCTGGCGCGAGGCATCGCTGCGCTGCGAGAGGGAGCCGAAGCAGACGGCGCCGCAGCGTTCGGCGAGGGCCTGTATCTGCGGTGTGAAGGGGATGTTGTCCCAGGCAGAGCCGGCCTTGATGTCGTAGGTGGCCACGCCCTGCTCATCGAGCGCGACATCCACCATTCCTGTGGGGAAATCCACGTGCGGCATCTCTGTCCGCAGTCCGTTCTTCTCCAGGGCTGCCACGGTTTCTTCAGCCAGGGCATCGTTTCCAACGGCACTGACCACCCAGGCTTCATAGCCAAACTGGGAGGCATGATAGGCGAAGTTGGCGGGTGCGCCGCCGATTTTACGGCCTTCGGGGAGGCAGTCCCAGAGTGCTTCACCCAGACCTACGATGATGCGGTTATTTTCCATGATGATGTGTGTGCGTGTGTGTGTTGATTGAGTGGTATGCGAAAAAAGGCGGTATGCGGAAATGCCCGATGGCATTCATTTCCTGATTCTGCGGATATACGTGAAGAGATAGACGACTCCGACGGCCATGACGCCTACGGCACCGATCTGCCCGACGGCATCGCTGGCAATACCCATGACGATGGGGAAGAGGGCGCCGCCTGCCAATCCCATAACCATCAGTCCGCTCACCTCGTTGCCGTGGTCGGCATCGCTGCGGAGCGCTTCGGCGAAAATCATGGGGAAGATGTTGGAGTTGCCGTAGCCGACGAGGGCGATGGCGATGTAGAGGACGGCCGGCGTCTCGCCCCATGCCATACCGGCCATGGCGAGGAGCATCATGACGACGCTGAGGGCGAAGAATGCGCGGCCGCTTACCATGCGGAGCAGGAGGGAGCCCGACAGGCATCCGAGCGTACGGAAGGCGAAATAGAGGGAGGTGGAGAAGGCAGCCTCGTCGAGGCCGATGCCGAGACGCTCCATGAGGAGTTTGGGTGCCGTGGCATTCGTGCCGACATCGATGCCCACATGGCAGATGATGCCGATGAAGGAGAGGGCGATGAGGGGACGGCGGAGTAGCCCCACACAGTCGAAGAACCCTGTGGCCTTCTGCTGCGGTGCTGAAGTCTCCTCGTCAATCGGCGTGGAACCGAGGAGGAGGAGGGCTGCCAGTCCGACGGCGGCATAGATGGGGAAGAGGATTTTCCAGCCCAGTCCGAAGGTGGGGATTTGCGCGGTGGCTCCCCATACGGCGATGTAGGGGGCGAGGAATGAGGCGATGGCCTTGACGAACTGTCCGAAAGTGAGGGTGGAGGCGAGGTTGCCGCCCTTCACCACCGTTGCCACGAGCGGATTGAGAGAGGTCTGCATGAGCGCGTTGCCGATGCCGAGCAGGGAGAAGGCGCAGAGCATGAGGGGGAAACTGCCTCCGACGATGGAGAGCAGGAGCGAGAGCAGCGTGACGGCGATGGAGATGAGCACCGTGCGGCGGCGTCCGATGCGGTTCATGAGCATTCCCGTGGGGACGGCGAACACGAGGAACCAGAAGAAGACGAGCGAAGGCAGCGTGTTGGCAACGGCATCGCTGAGTGCCAGGTCGGCCTTGATGTAGTTGGAAGCGATTCCCACCAGGTCCACAAAACCCATGGTGAAGAATGCCAGCATGACGGATATGAGGGAAACTTTGCTGGTGGGCGACATATTGGAAGTCATAGGAACAACTGAAAAGGAATTAGTTTAAGTAGGTAATAAAAATTATTTTATAGTAAGTATATAGTAGGAATTATTATGGTTTGTATGTTTGAAGGCTCTCTTTGGCGCATCTTTTAGCCTTGAAAACAGTCACATAGCAGGCTATGCTCCTTTATTTCAAGACTAAAACCTGCATCCAAATAGAGCATTCAAACATAAAACTAATTTTCATTACCTACTTATCTGATAGATTTTTGCCTTCGCCTTGCCTTTGATTTGAATGCGATTGTAAGGCTCAGTGGGGAAGACGAGATTCGTCATGGCCATTTTGCCATCGGCATCGAAGGCTTCGATGCTGGAGTTGTCAACGAAGATGCGCAGCTGGCGCAGCTGACCGTTTGTGGGTGCGGTGGTGACGCAGGGGAAGGCATCGCTGAAGGCGACGTTGCCCGAGCGGCGGCGGTCCATATCGAAGGTGCCTTCAGCCTCATCGTATGTCAGTGTGACGCGTTCGCCCTTGGTATTGCGGAGCGTAATCTGCGCGTCGCCCTTCAGGGTGACCACGATTTCGCAGCGTGCAGAAGGATTGTCAATCTGTTTGCCGCGTGCAGCATCCATCTCCTTTGCAGGCTTTACGCTGCAATAGGTCTCACCGTTGTAGGAGTAGAGGCCGAGGTCGCGGGCGATGGAGTTGGCGGAGCGATACTGGAGCGTCGGGAGCTGGTTGGCATATTGCCAGTTGCTCATCCAGGCGATGGCCACATGGCGTCCGTCGGGAGCGTTGTCGAAGGTGACGGTGGCATAATGGTCTTTGCCATAGTCCATCCATTTCGTCACTTCGGGAGCCGACTCGCACTTGAACTCATGGCCATCGAAGGAGCCTACGAAATACTGTGTGGCAGAACCGCCGAAGGGGCCGCCGGGATTGATGTTGCAGATGAGCATCCATTTCTCCTCGTTGCTCCCCGCAACCTTCATCTTCATGAGGTCCGGGCATTCCCATACGCCGCCGTGATTGCCATAGGCGCGGCCGAAGGCACTCTCGTACCGCCAATCCTTCAGGTTGGAGGAGGAATAGATCCACATCTCCTGTCCGGAGGCGAGGATGAGATTCCAGCGCTGGATATCATCGTTCCAGAACACCTTGGGATCGCGGAAATCAGGGATGTCGGCTGTGAGTATGGGGTTCCCGGAGTATTTCTGGAATGTCTGTCCGCCGTCGGTGCTGTAAGCCAGCGACTGCGTCTGGCGTTCGCGTGCAGAGGTGTATAAGGCAATGATGGCATCCTTGCCGAAGCCCGCCGAATTGGTCTTGTCAACCACTGCCGAGCCGCTGAAGATAGTGCCCAGCGCATCGGGTGTAATAGCTGTGGGCTCCGGTGTCCAGTGTATGAGGTCGGCAGAAGAAGAGTGGCCCCACGAGAGATTTTCCCAGTACGAGGCGTAAGGATTCCACTGGAAGCAGAGGTGCCATCTGCCGTCTTTATAGTACATGCCGTTGGGGTCGTTCATCCAGCCGTAGGCCGGCGTATGGTGGTAGGCAGGGCGGTAGGCGTCAGCGACGGTTTCAGTGAAGGCATCGGCATAGTGCATCTTGCTCCAGCAGGTGAAACCCTTGATTGAGCCCGTGGCTCGCGGGTTGGCGGCAAAGGCTATGTCGAAAAGTTCGCCCTCGCTGGTCGCGTATGGCACGTAGTAGTCAACTTTGTCGATTGCCAAGCGGCAGTTGAGAGTCGTGATGAGCTGATTGTCTTTAACCACACGTATGTGGGCGTTCTCCTGTTTTTCCTCTATGGGCAGGAGCAGCAGTTTCTTATCGTTCTCCACGCGCAGCATGGCATGGCGCTCGCTCAGGAACTGGGGAGTGACCTGTGCCCCCGCGCTCAGCGAGAGCGTTGCAGCGGCGAGAAGTGTGATGGCATGAATTTTCATGATATTTCAGAGAAATAGAGGGATGAAACGTTGGGTGAAGGGGAGGGGCTACCCCGTTTATGGGCATATATACTCCTATATTTATATATATGTGTGTATGGGGGCAGTGGTTATCCAAAATCTTTTTACCAAAAATGCTAATACCTGACGAAACCTTAACCGTGTCGTGTGTGCTTTCTATTCATACCCCTTGTTCTGGCTGTAAAGCCCGGGGATATAGTACATCTGGTTGTAGGGGATGGGGTAGAATTCATTTTTCCCCGCCGTGTAGTGTGCATCTTTCAGATATTGCGCATAGGGCTGCCCGTCATAGACATCGTTCTGCTCGCTCTCGAAGTAAGCATTGAGCGTCTTCGAGGCAATGCCCCAGCGTCGCAGGTCGAAATATCGGCTGCTCTCCATCGCCATTTCCAGACGGCGTTCCCACTGCACGCACTGTCGCGCCGTGGCCTTGTCGGCGAAGTAAGATTCGGGGTAGAGCTCGATTTCGCATTGGTCGGCAGCGTAGGCTATATGTTTCGCCACAGAATTCTTGGCGCGCTGGCGAATATCATTGATGATGGTGCGCGCCTCGGCCAGTCCGCCCGTCTCTACCAATGCTTCTGCGCGCATGAGCATGACATCCGTAAAGCGGAACACATAGTCGTTCATGGCGAAGGCCTGCCAAGGCTGGCTGAAGGTTTCGCCCTTCGAGCGTTGCGGCACTTCCTTGAGCGAGGTGTAGTAGCCATACGTGTTCGGCGTGCGCGAGTTTGCCTTCGTCAGCGTATATTCCTCCTCATATTTGTAGGGGAATGTGGGCATTCCGACTGTGTGGAAGAGGCGCGGGTCCCATTTCTGCGCCGTCGGCACTCCATTGACGGGATAGTCTGCCACATCGTTATAGTGGATGAAGTCTGGCAGGCCGTCTTTCGTCTTGAAGGCATTGACCAGATTCTGCGAAGGTTTGTGGAAATCCCATCCGCACGACCAAATTCCCCAGCAGCCGTTGAGCATATTGCTCCAGTTGGCACGTCCGAAGGTGGTGTTGTCATCCTTATAGTCAGAGCATTGCACGGCGAAGATGCTCTCCTTCGAGTTTTTGTGCTCTGGCAGGAAGATGTCGCCGAAGTCTTCGAGATAGCCGTATTGGGAATTCCTGACGACCTCCGTGTAGTCGAGCACACGCTGCATGTATTCCTGATTGATGTGCCCCACGCCATTTGAAGCCTCGTAGCCATCGCCCCATGCCAGCGTGAGCCAGCACTTGGCGAGATAGCTGGCAGCAGCCATTTTGCTTGCGCGTCCGTCGTCCTGCTGCGTTTCAGGCAGCACCTCGTACGCCATTTCAAAGTCGCTGATGATTTTCCCGAAGAGCTGCTCATAGGTGAAGGCATCGTTGCGAGTCTGCTCCTCCTTCTTTTGGCGATACGCCTCCTCGTCAATCCATGGAATCTGGCGGAACATGGTGAGGAGTTTGAAGTAGAAGTGTGCTCTGAGGAATCTCACTTCAGCCTCGCGTTGCCGTGCCAGTTCAGTTCCGAGCTTGCTTGCGCCATAGTCTTGCAGGGAGCAGAGGGCACGGTTGCAGCGCGAGATGGCACAATAGAGCCTATACCACAGTTCGTCCAGCTCCCCCGGCGTGGTGGTCAGCGTTGCCCATATCTCCATCGGGTGGTAGCCCGTGTCGGTCGTTCCCGAACCTCCCTTCAGGCAGTCGTCGCTCGCCGCGTCGCCATACGGCCAAAGGTTGAAGGGATAGGAGTACCAGCAGTCGCCGAGCATGGCATAGGCAGCGGTCACCATTTCCTCGGGGTTTTGGCGTGCCAATTCCTCATCGATGACTCCCTGCGGATTGACGTTGATAAAATCATCGCAGGCGGAGGCAGAAAGCAGCAGGGTGGCTGCCAGCATATATTTGAAGATTTTTTTCATAGTAAGGTGTGCTTTTGAGTAGTAAGTAGGTAATAAAAATTATTTTACAGTATAATTTGTAAGAATGATTAAGGCTTGCATGTCTGAACGCTCTCCTTGGCGCATCCTTTAGCCTTGAAAACAGTCACATAGCCTGCCATGCCCTTTTGTTTCAAGCCTAAAACCTGCATCCAAATCAAGCATTCAAGCATAAAACTAATTTGCATTACCTGCTTATTAGAATCCCAGTTGCAGTCCGAAGCTGATGGAAGTGGCGTTAGGATAGGCCCAGTTGGGATTTTCGGGGTCTGCCACGGTGAAATCGTCAGATTTCAGTGTGAAGAGGTTCTGGCCAGAGACGTAGCAGCGTGCGCTGCTCATGCGGAGTTTCTCAAGGGCAGCCTGCGGAAGGTTATAGCCCAGCTGCAGCGTGCGGAGCTTCATCCACGAGCCGTGCTCTACGAAATAGCTCGAAGCCCGCCCTTCATCGCCCGTGTTGTTAGTAGTCAGGGCAGGAATCGTAGAGGAAGTGTTGTCCTTTGTCCAAGCATTGAGCAGGCGGTTGCCCTTGTTGCTCCCCGCATCCGTTATGCTCCAGAAGTCAGTTTGGAACTTTTGGTTGTTGTAGATGTCCACTCCGCATACACCTTGAAAGAAGAGCGTGAGGTCAAAGTTGCGATAGTTGAGCCCCACGTTCAGGCCCCAGGAGAAGTCGGGCACGGGGTTGTAGATCCAAGTCTGGTCGTCGGCAGTGATTTTGCCGTCGCCCGTGATGTCAGCATATTTCAGTCCGCCCATCCGAGCATTGTCCTGCCCGCTTGTGCGGGCTTCCTCCTCCGTCTGGTATAATCCCTCCACCACGTAGCCCACGATGGAGCCATAAGGCACGCGCGCCTCCACGAGGTTTTCCCTCGTAGTGTGGGCATAGGAGCCCGTGGCGGAGAGCGGCAGATATGTCACGCGGTTGCGGAAGAAGTCGGCATTGGCCGTGATGTTGTAGGATAGTCCGTAGCGAGTAGTGTGTCGGTAGCCGAGGTTGAACTCCATGCCCCAATTTTGCAGCGAAGGCCCGTTGCTCCATGATGCTCCGCCCTCGCCCAGTGCCGCCAGATAAGCCGGCTGTATGAGCATGTCCTCCACCTTCTTCAGATAGATGTCAGCCGTTCCGTGGAGTTCATTGTTGAGGAAGGCGAAATCCACGCCCGCATTATACTGAATCGTCGTCTCCCATTTGAGGTCAGGATTTTCCGATTGAGTGGCGCGGAATCCAGAGGGGAATATGCCCGAGCCTTGCAGGCAGAGGTCGTAGGCAGTAGATGTGACGCGGTCAGAGCCATAGTCGGCGACGAAGAGTCCGTAGCGTGCCGAGTTGGCGATGGCCTGATTGCCCGTTTCGCCCCATGACAGTCGGATTTTCAAGTCGTTGAGCCAGTGCTGCTTCAAGTTCTGCGAGAGGCGGTATCCCAGCGTGGCAGCGGGGAAGGTGCCATAGCGGTTGTTGCGTCCGAAGCGCGAGCTGCCATCGCGCCTGATGGTGAACGAGGCCAGCAAGAGGTCGTTCCAGTTGTAGTCGAGCTTGCCGAAGAAGGAAGCCAGGTTGTAGCCCGAAGCAATACCCGTGGCGCGCTCCGTCCCCGTAGCAGCGTCGGGCCACATATAGTCATAGTTCTCCAGGGCGAACATCTCGGCGTAGCCCGAATAGTCATCACGATTCTGGTGGTGAAGCTCCATGCCCAGGAGAATGCCGAAGTGATGCTGGTCGAAAAGGGTGAAATTGTAGTTGGCAGTGTTCGCCCACGTCCATTTCGCATCGTTCGCACCGCTGAGGGTAACGCTCGGCGTGGCATTGTTGACGATGTCAGAATGGAAGGAATAGTTCACGCTGTGAATGAAGCTCTGGTCGTAGTCGAGTCCGAAGTTCGAGCGCAGCAACAGTCCGTCGGTGGGCTTGATGTCGATATAGGCATTTCCGAAAATGCGCCACGTCTTCAGGCGGTTGTCGCGATTCATGTAGAGTTCGCGCAGGGGATTATGGCGGTCGCTCATGCCCCCGACGGGTCCGCCGAAGGTTTCGCCGTCTTCTTCATACACAGGCACCGTGGGCGACATCTTCAGCGCGTTCTCCATCGGGTAGGAATTGACCTGAGTGGAATACGTCACGCTGAGGTTTTCCCCAAGACTGACGTAGCAGTTCACATTGTAGCTCGTGTTCACGCGCGCTGAAAAACTCTCGAAATCCGTGTGTTTCAGGATGCCATTGTTCTTTTTATATCCCAGTGAGAAGAGCGTGGAAGCCTTCTCCGTGGCGTTTGAAACGCTGAGGTCGTAGGCCTGCCGGAATCCCGTTTGCGAAATGGCATTCAGCCAGTCGGTGTCGCTGAAGCGCATCGTGCGGGCAGCATTGATGTAGCCATCATAGCGCCCATTGACGGTGTAGCTGTTGTACTGCCCCGTCTGCGGGTCGTACGCCCGGATGCCCACGCCCGAAGCCGCCCGGAGGTCGAGGCCGTAATTGCTGGCATACGCCACGGGGTCAAGCCCATCGTTCAGGGCAGCCTGCGCCATGGCGGTGGCATATTCCTCCGTGTTGCAGAGGCTCATCATCGCCTGCGGTGTGTAGAACTGCGCGGTGAAGTTCGCTCCGAAGTCCACCTTCACCTTGTCGCCCTTCTTCCCCTTGCGCGTGGTGATGATGATGACGCCGTTGGCAGCCCTCGATCCATAGATAGAGGCAGAGGCAGCATCTTTCAGCACCTGCATCGACTCGATGTCGTTCATGTTGAGCGAATTGAGCGAAGTGGTCGTCGGGACGCCATCAATGACGAAGAGCGGGTCTTGCGAGGAGTTGAAGCTGCCGATACCGCGTATGCGCACGGTGCCCGTTCCTGCGGGCGAGCCATCGGCAGTAATCGTCATGCCCGCCACCTTTCCCTGCAGTGCGCGCATGGGGTCCGTGTCGGAAGTCTTTCTGAGGTCCTTGGCAGCTACCACTGATACCGCGCCCGTCAGGTCAGCCTTGCGCTGAGTGGTATATCCCGTGACGACCACCTCCTGCAGGTTGAGCTCGTCTTCTTTCAGCACGATGGTCATGTCGGTCATGGCAGGCAGCTCCTGCTTATCGTAGCCGATATACGAAATGACAAGGACAGCCCCCTCCCTGACGCTGATTTTGAAATGGCCGTCTTCATCCGTGATGCAGGTGTTCGTCGTTCCCTTCTCCATGATGGCAGCTCCGATGAGCGTTTCGCCAGAGGGGTCTGTCACGATGCCCGTCGCCTCCAGTTTTTCTTGGGCGAAGGCCGCGGTGCTCCCCAGGGCCATTAGCAGCATGGCTACAGATTGCTTGAATTGTTGCATGTGTGTGTAGAATGAAAATGTGTGTGTTTTTCTGAAACTGTGTTTTTCTGAGACAGCGTTTCTCTGAAATTCCGCTTTCAGAGGGCTGTGACAATCAGTCGCGAGAGGAGTGAGTCATGCCTCCGTGGCTGTTTCACGGTGCAAATTTACGGTTGTATTTGCTACATGGAGGTGTAAAAATCGTTCAGATACTGCCAAAATTGTTACAATGTAACATAAGTTTCATGAAAAGTTCGTTTTGTGGTAGCGAAGGGCATGGGAGGGAGGAAGATACTTCGAGGGGCGAAAAAAAATTGGGGCAGGCACGCGCGTATGCCGACCCCAATGTCTTGTCAGTGAGTATATGGTAAGGTGCTCAAATGCTGTGTGGATTTTCATAAATCTTCGCGCGCACAATCCCGAACAGATAGGTGTCGAAAAAAACTTTTATAGTCTGATTCAATATTCCGACTGCACATTTCGTCTCAAAGAGGTCATTTTGATGGGCGAAAATGGTCACAATGAGGGGCGAAAATGGTCAATTCGAGGGGTGAAGATGGTCACTTTTGAGGCAGAAGCTCTGAGGCAGGGGCGCGAAGCCCAGCTTTCCAGCCTCAGCTTCGCGCTTGATGCTTGCAGAAAGACAGTGGATTTCGGCGGATTGGAATGGGCGACACGGAAATTTCCGGAGTCATGAGTAGGCAATGAAAATTAGTTCAAACCTACAAGCCATGATTATTCCTACTATAGAACCTACCTAATGGTAGGTTCTATAAATTAGTTTTCAATGTAAGGCAGTGTTTCTGTTTTACTTGGATGTCTTCACGCCTCTCGCACCGTATCTTTTTGTCTTTCATTCAGTCACGTAGCCCGCTACGCTCCCTCGTGAAAAACAAAAACCTACGGCACGATAGTCGCAAATACATCGCAAGCTAATTTATAGAACCTACCTAAAATAATTTTTATCGCCTACATAATCCTCACGAATTAGGGCGGAGTTCGCCCGGCGTCAGGCCGTAGGCATCCTTGAAGCACTTGTTGAAATAAGAGGGAGCATTGAAGCCGCAGGCATAGGCTATTTCCGAAATGCTTTTGTCAGAGGTGAGGAGCATTTCGCGTGCCCGCTCCACGCGCGTCTGGCGCAGAATCTCCACGGGCGTCTTTCCCGTCAGCGCCTTCACCTTGCGGTAGAGCTGCACCCTGCTCATCGCCATCTCGCCGCAGGCATCCTCCACGCCAAATTCTGCATCGGAAAGATGCGATTGGATGATGCTGGCAAAGCGTTTCATGAACTGCTCGTCGCGCGGCGAAGGCTGTAGCGGCTGCGCATCAGGCTTGGTCTCCTCAGTCCTTGTCTCCGCAGGCAGGGCGTGGGCAGGCTGGCTGACAGGCGCGGGCTGCTGCCCTGCGCCGGCTGCCAACGCCTGAGCCTCGCCACTGCGGGCAACACTGAAGGTGGCGAGGAGCGTGCGGCGCGTCTGCAGCAGATTGGCAATGCGCGCGGTGAGGATGGCAGGCGAGAAGGGCTTCGTCAGGTAGGCGTCAGCCCCATTGTGATAGCCCTCCACCCGATGCGCGTCGAGCGTGCGCGCAGTGAGCATGATGAGCGGGATATGGCAGGGGACGCCATCCCCCTTCACGCGCCGGCACATCTCCAGCCCATCCATGACGGGCATCATCACATCGCTCACGATGAGGTCAGGGACGATGGTGCGTGCAGCATCGTAGCCCTCCTTGCCGTCAGCAGCCAGGTGTACCTCATAGCCCGCCTCCTCCAATATGCGGCGCAGGAGAGTCCGAACGTCAGCATTGTCATCGACGGCGAGGATGATTCTCCGTTCGCCGTGCTGCTGCGCGCCCCCGCTTGCCGACTCCGACGGCGAGGCAGAGGCAGGCACAATCGGCAGCTGCGCCCCTTGTTCCGCAGCGTCTGCCATCAGCGCAGAGGCATCCTCCTCCTGAAGGTCAGGCTGCGCGCTGGCATTCATGTCCTCGCGCCTGAGCATGCTGTCCACCAATGCGGAGAGTTGGCGCAGATTCCGCTCCATCATGGCGAGCATCTCATGTGCGGGCTTCGGCAGGGAGCGGTCGGTCAGCAGCGATTCCAGTGGAGCGACGAGCATGGTGAGCGGTGTGCGCAGGCGGTGGCCAACGTTGGTGAAGAAGACGAGGCGCGCATCGGCCATGTCTTCCAGTTGGCGGTAGAGCTTCGAGAGTTCGGCGTGCTGGCGCGAGAGTTCGGCGTGCAGGCGCGCCTTGCTCAGCAGTGAGCGGTAGAGCAGCAGGGCGAGCAGGAGAATGATGAGCGTCACCACGATGATGGCCGCGAGCAGGCACCGCTGCAGATGCAGACGCGAGAAATACGTATCGACGCGCTGGTTGAGCTTCTCCAAATCCGCACTTGCGCGCTCCATTTCCTGATATTGCAATGCCATCAGCTGCGCGTTGTTCTCATCGACGATGGCCGACTCCAGCACGTTCACGCGTTCGAAGGGCTGATGGTTCAGGATGCTGCGGGCGAGGCTGATCATTTCCAGTCCCTGCGTGGGATAAATGTATGTGGCCACCATCTTTCCGCTTGCCACAGCCTCTATGCCCCCATCAGGCGTGGGCAGCCCGTCGATGCCGAAGTATCTTATGCGCGTGAGGCCCTTCGGCATTCCCACATGTCGGGCGCCGAGCGCCAGGCGGTCGTTGTGTCCGAAGACGCAGTCAATCTCTCGTCCGCCCTGCGCCGACTGCTGCAGGATTTCCATCATCGCCTTCTCGCCATGACGCATTGTCCAGCCGCCCGTCTGACTGCTGACGATGCGTATCTGAGGGTAGGCTCTGAGGGCATCGCAGAAACCGCGGTGGCGCTCAGTGGCAGCCGATGAGCTCTGAAGCCCCATCAGCTCGGCCACTACGCCGCGGCCGCCCATGCTCTGCGCCACATACTGCCCCATGGAGTAGCCGATGGTGTAGTTGTCTGCCCCGATGTAGGCAGTATATTTGTCGCTGTCCGTATGGCGGTCAAAGAGTACGACGGGTATGCCCGCATCGTACGCTGCATCAATGGCATGGCGCAGCGAGTCGGAGGAGTTGGGCGAGATGAAGAGGAGGTCAGCGCCGTCGGCAATGAGGCCTTCTATCTGCTTCGCCTGCAGCGCACTGTTGTCGTTGGCGCAGACGATGTCGAGCCTGATGTCATCGTTGGCATATCCTGCGATGGCGAGCTCCCGGTTGAGCTTGGCGCGCCAAGCGTCGTTGCTGCATTGCGAGACACCGATGTGCCACGCGGGGGCAGGCTCCGTGCAAGCGCACAGCGCCCACACTGCTGTCAGCAGGGCGAGCGCACGGAGGAGGGAGAGATAATGGCGAAGGGTGGGTTTCATAGTGAAGAAGAGGGTGGTTCCTCCTGTAGAATCCGTAGTCAGAAGGAAAGGTTGTGCGGGGCAAAGATAGCCAAAAACTGGAATAGAACGCTAAAAAGTGATTGCTTTCCTCTTCAAAAACTGCCATGCTCGGCTTAAAAACGATGATTTCACGGGCGTTTTATCTTCTTTGGCTCGGGGGGCAGGCAGGGAAGGAAGGGCAGCGCGCCGCAGTGGGTAGGCAGCGCGCAGGCGGGGAAAGGCAAAAAAAAGGCAGGACACAAGGTTTCCGCAAAGGTGGCGGGGGAGAACCTTGTGTCCTGCCTTGAGTCAGGAGACTGAGAAGCCCGAGGGGCGGCAGCCATGGCCTATTCGATGATGCCCAACTGCTGGAAGACGCCCTTCAGGGCGGTTACGGCGCGGTCAATCTGTGCCGGCGTGTGGTCTGCCATGAGTGCCACGCGTACGAGCGTGTCAGTGGGGTGGCAGGCGGGGGGAATGACGGGATTGATGAATACGCCTGCTTCAAATGCCATGGCAGTGGCGGCAAACGTCTTTTCAATGTCGCGCACGTAGAGGGGAATGATGGGGCTCTGGGTATCGCCAATCTCGAAACCCTCCTCCCTGAAGCGTTGCAGGGCATAGCGCGTGATGTCCCACAGGCGTTCGATGCGCTCCGGCTCGCTCTGCAAGATGTGGAGCGCCTCAAGGGCAGAGGCGGTGGCGGCAGGCGTGCAGCTGGCGCTGAAGATATACGTGCGGCAGGTGTGGCGGAGGAAGTCGATGATGGCATTGTCGGCAGCGATGAAGCCACCAATCGAGGCGAGACTCTTCGAGAAAGTGCCCATGATGAGATCGACATCCTTGGTGCAGCCGAAATGATCGCAGACGCCGCGGCCGTTGCGTCCGAAGACGCCGATGCCGTGGGCTTCATCGACCATGAGCACCGTATTGGCATACTTCTTTTTGAGAGCGATGATGTCGGGCAGCGGAGCGAGGTCGCCCTCCATGGAGAAGACGCCATCTACGACGATGAGCTTCACGGAGTCTTCTTCGCATTTCTGGAGTTTGCGCTCCAGGTCATCCATGTCGTTGTGCTTGTAGCGAATCTGCTTCGCCATCGACAGCCGTCGGCCATCGACGATGGAGGCGTGGTCGCGGTCGTCGCAGATAATATAGTCGTGAGGGCCGAGCAGTGCGGGAATCACGCCGCTATTGACGGTGAAACCCGTGGAGATGCAGAGGGCATCGTCTTTACCGACGAAGTCAGCCAACTCGCGTTCCAGCTGCACGTGAAGGTCGAGCGTGCCGTTGAGAAACCGGCTTCCGGCGCATCCGCTGCCATATTTCCGCATGGCGCGCACGCCGGCCTCTATGATGCGGTCGTCGCCCGTCAGCGAAGTGTAGGCGTTTGAGCCCAGCATGATGACATGGTGGCCTGCCATCTCTACCTCCGTGCCCTGCTTGCCCTCGATGGCGCGGAAATAAGGGTAGAGGCCCTTGGCGCGTACTTCGGCAGGCTGGGTATATTTTGCGATTTTTTCGTGAAGAAGGTCCATAATATATATATAGATGTGTGTGTGAAAAAAGTTCTTTTCGTAGTGGGCAGAACCGCGCGGCCTGTCCTCGCGGCATTTTTGAGGGGGAGACCGATGGGGGCTGCCTGCGGGGGCTGGGCTTGCTGCTGGCTCATCCGGAAAAGCCTCCGGCCTCGGGGGCAAAGCCATATGCGGGATGGGAACTTTGCAGTGCGCGCAGGTTTTTGTGCTGCGCAAAATTACACATTACGCCCTGAAGTTGTGCAGAAGCCTCCTGCTTTTTTGAGGAATAGAGGAGAAATTACCGTTTTTTGTTTCCTCGGTTAAAAAAAACGTGCTACATTTGCTGCTGAAAAGTGACCACTTTTTTTGACGGGCGCAGGGGAATCGGCGGCATTTGCCCCTCCTCACCTCCTCCTGCACAGGCTGCGGCAGTGGCACGGACATACACACACGACTGATTCCCCCTCCATGCACAAGACGCTATTCATCATCAACCCCAAAGCGGGAACCGCACGCAAGGATATGGTGGAGAACGCCATACAAGAGCATATAGACCGCACGCGCCATGAGGCCAGCATCGAATATACCACTCATGCAGGCCATGCCGCAGAGATAGCCCGCGAGCATGCCGGGAAGGTGGACATCATCGTTGCCGTCGGGGGCGATGGCACGGTGAACGAGGTGGCGCGCTCCCTCGTGCATGCCGGCACGGCCCTCGGCATCATTCCATGCGGCAGCGGAAATGGGCTGGCGCGGCATCTGCGCATACCGATGGACGTGGCAGAGGCCGTGGAACTCATCAACGAGGCTGTCACGGACGACCTCGACTATGGGCGCATCAACGGCGAGGCCTTCTTCTGCACGTGCGGCGTGGGCTTCGATGCCTTCATCAGCATGAAATTTGCCGAGGCGGGTAAGCGCGGGCTCGCTACGTATATCGAAAAGACTCTTCAGGATGGGCTTTCCTATAAGCCCGAAGTCTATCAGATAGAGCTGGACGGGGAGAACGAGACCTACGAGGCCTTCCTCATTGCCTGCGCCAATGCTTCGCAGTATGGCAACAATGCCTACATTGCTCCCGATGCTTCCACGCGCGACGGACTCCTTGATGTGACTGTGCTGACGCCCTTCTCTGCGCTCGAAGCTCCGCAAATCGTCGTGCAACTCTTCAATCGTCAGCTCACGAAGAACAGCCACGTCAGGGTGTTCCGCACGAAGCATGTGCGCATCACGCGTAAGAGCGCCGGGCCGGCACACATTGACGGCGACCCCGTGGAAATGGGCGAGCGGCTCGATGTGGAACTCATTCCACGCGGTCTGCGAGCTGTCGTCAATAGTCATCCGGGACATCGCCCCCTCATGTTCCCCAAGGTGCAGGCCATGGGACGCGACATTGAGACTTTCAACCATGAGCTGGAGGAGACGTTCTTTAGAAATGTCATCGAGCCTTTCCAGAAGATGGAGAACCTCAGGGTGAGCGACCTGCGGATGTTCAGGCAGTTGATGGAGCGTCTTAGAAAACAGTAGTGGCTGCGCCCTGCCACGCACCGCCAAGTGAATACTTTATATATCCTACATCCCCCAAAAATCAAAAATAACATATAGCATGGACGAAACGAAATACCTGAACGCCTGCTTGGACCAGAGCATGAGCGAACTGACAGAGAATATCCTCCCCTTCTGGATGGAGCACGGCCTCGATCGCGAGCACGGCGGCGTCTATACCTGCCTTGACCGCGATGGGCGGCTCATGGACACTACGAAGAGCGTATGGTTTCAGGGGCGGTTCGGCTTCATCGCTGCCTTCGCCTACAATCAGATAGAGCCGAGGCAGGAATGGCTGGAAGCCTCGAAGAGTTGTCTGGACTTCATCGAAGCCCATTGTTTCGACACTGACGGACACATGTTCTTTGAAGTCATGGCGGATGGCACGCCGCTCCGCAAGCGTCGCTACGTCTTCTCTGAAGGATTTGCCGCCATCGCCCACAGCGAATATGCTTTGGCATCGGGCGATGCGAGCCATGCAGCGCGCGCATTGGAAATCTTTGACAGCATCGTCAGGATGCTGGGCACACCGGGGTTCCTCGAGCCCAAATATCTCCCTGCGCAGGAAAGCCGCGGCCACAGCATCACGATGATTCTCGTCAATACGGCTGCCCGAATCCGCGAAGCCGTAGAGCACTTCGGCCTGCCCGGGGCTGACCGCCTGACGGCAGAGATTGACAAGAGCATCCACGCCCTACGCACGTATTTCATGCACCCTGAGTTTGAGGCGCTGCTCGAATGCGTGGGGCCCAATGGTGAGTTTATTGACAATATCAACGGGCGACTCATCAATCCGGGCCACTGCATCGAGACGAGCTGGTTCATACTCGAAGAGGCGAAATATCGCGGCTGGGACCCTGAACTGACTGAGATGGCGCTCACCATCCTCAAATGGTCGTGGCGATGGGGATGGGACGATGCCTACGGCGGCATCATCAATTTCCGCGACTGCAAGGGATTCCCGCAGCAGGACTATAGTCAGGACATGAAGTTCTGGTGGCCGCAGACGGAGGCCATGATTGCCACTCTCTACGCCTACGAGGCTACCCGCGATGAGGAGTATCTGCAGATGCACCGTCAGATTTCTGAATGGACATATGGTCACTTCCCCGACCGCCAGTGGGGAGAATGGTACGGCTATCTGCATCGCGATGGCACCGTGGCACAGCCTGCCAAGGGCAATATCTTCAAAGGCCCCTTCCATATTCCCCGTATGCTCATCAAGAGCGTGATGCTCTGCCGCGAAATCTTGGCTGAATAAGTCTGCATCCTCGCGCGCGCGTTCCTTATATATATAGATATATACAAGGATTATATATAGACTTACAAGGTTTATATATACACAAGGTATATACAAGGGGGGCGACCTTACATTTTTAGCCGTGAAAGTCATGATAAGGTCGCTCCCTTCTCGTTAGTTTATAGATGCTTTAGTGCTGTAACCCCCTTTTTTTACCTACCAACCCTTAAATCTTTTTATGCTATGAAACGAATTTTTACGCTAATTCTTGCCTGTCTCGCCCTCGCCGTTGAAGCGGCGACGGTGAAAGTGGGCTACACCAAGAGCGAAGGTGATGAATTTTGGGCTTACGATGGCTTTGGAAATACTGCCGTCGATATGCGTTTCGGCGCTGCCATACGTATTACACCAGAGATGTATGCCAACTATATCGGTGCAAAGATAGTCGGACTCCGCGTCGGATGGTCAAATCCAGACTATTCCACGCCTTGCACCATCTTTATGCGCAGCGAACTCAACGGGAAGGACAATATTCTTTCCGGCAGCGGCACGCTCTCCTTTGTCAGTGCGGGCAGCTATCGCGGTAAGTATAAGCAGATAAACTTCGATGATGCCGAAGGCATGACGCTCACTGAAGACCTCGGCACCTTCTATGTGGGCTACTATGCAGAGCAGGTGAAGGCGCAGACTTACTGCATCGCCACGAGTTACCCGTCTGGTCAGGCCGGCTCGGCCTATGTCTTCGGAGACATCGAGAGCAACTACGACAGCGAAGGCCGTGAAATCTGGGATGATGAGAGCAAACAGGCGGCCCTCTGTATCGACCTCCTCGTCGAAGGCACCTTCACCAATAAGGTGGAGTTGCGCAGCATCATCAATCTCCCCACCACGTGGGAAGGGAAGGCAAGCGATGCCCTCGTGGATATCAAGAACTGCGGTACGAACGATGTCAACCGCCTGACGTTCGAATACGGCTTCGGCGATACGAAGAAGACGGAGAGCATCACGCTGAGCGAGACCCTCGTCTCCGGCGGCATCAAGCGCGTGTCCATTCCCTGCTGGGGCTTTGGCGATGGCGAACATACGCTTCGGCTGACCAAGGTGGGCGGCATGAAAAACAATATCGCCGACACCCTCCGCTATCAGACCACCATGGTGCCCGATGAGGTGGCGGGCCAGTATGAGCGCACCTCGCTCGTGGAGTTCTATCAGAGCGAAGGTGTCTATTATGTGCCGCGCTATTACGATGAATATTTCAAGCCCGGCTTCGACCAGTATGCCAAGCGTCTGAATATCGTCGCACAGCATCTTGACGACCAGTGGATGATGGGCGATGACGATGAGACGCGCCTGATGCTCGATATGTGCGACAACGACTCGATGGCCGTCATCCTCCCCGCCGTCAGTCTGGACCGCACGGGCAATCTTGCCCTCATCGCCATGGGTCTGGAGAGTGCCGCACCCTACCACAGCATCATTCTCCCCGATTTTGCCTATCTGATGTATGAGCCGCAACTCGAACGCCCCACGTTTGCCCGCATCGATGCGAAGTGCAAGGTGGTGGGCGATAAGGCCGTCGTCACGCTGAGCGGCAACATCGCGCCGGGCGTATTGGCCGACGGCAAGCGGCTGCATCTTTCTGCCTATCTGCTGGAAGACGATGTCTATACCGATTCGCAGGAGCAGGATGAACTCGGCAAGGGCGACTACTATCACGACAATCTCCAGCGCGCCCGCCTGACATCGCTCTGGGGCGATGCGCTTGATGTGGAGAGTGGCGAGTTCAGTGTGGAATATACCACCGACTTCTATCCTGAAGAGTGGAATGCCGGGAAGATGCGCGTCGTGGCTTTCCTGAACCGTACCCCCGAAGACGGCGGACGCTGGAACCGCGATATCATCAATTCCACCTCCTGCCCCGTGGAAGTGTCTGGAGAAGACGGCATACAGTCCGTGCAGGCCGAAGCCGGCTCCCTGCCTTCCGCCATCTACGACCTGCAGGGCCGCCGCGTGGCCAATGCCGCACGCAGTGGCTTCTATATCGTCAATGGCAGAAAAGCCATCAAAAAATAAGTTTTCCCCTCTCCCAAAAATTCCAAGTCTATGAAACGTCTGCTGACAGGTCTGCTCTGCCTATTCGCCATTGCCATAGCGCGAGCAGAAGATACGAAAGTCTATTACGGATATTGCCCCCAGACGCTCGATACGCAGTATCTTTCGGCTGTGGGTACGGGCGACAATGGGCAGTTGCAGGTGGGCATCTGCCTCGACCCCTCTGCCGATCCCGCCGTCCGCCGTCTCGAAGGTCAGAAAATTCTCGGTGTCCGCCTCTTCATGCGTGCCGCCTACACCGGCTCGCAGCGAGCCTCAGACCGCTATGTGTTCAGCGCGGAAGGGACAATTGATGGCGAGATGACCAAGACTTCCTGCAAATTCCAGGAGGGATGGAACGAAGTGCTCTTCCCCACGCCCCTCACCATCGGTTCCGACCCCATCTTCCTCGGAGCCTCCGTCTATGAAACCTTCGGCACGCCCTATCCCTTCGGAGTCTATAACTCCGCCGAGGCCACCGGCACCTATTGGGTCAATGTGAAGAAGGGAGGCTGGAGCCTGCGTCAGGGCAGTGTGGTGCTCCTCGAAGCCATCCTCGATGCTGCCGACGGCCGGCTCTCCGCCCCCGACGGCCCCCTCGCTGCCACCGCCCACGTCAGTTTCAAAGGCTCGGCCCTCACCGTCCAGCCTTCCCAGTTGACTGACGGACTTCTCTATGTCCATAATCAGAGTGCGCAGCCCCTCTCCGCCCTGAGTTTCACCACGACCGATGAGGCAGGGCTTTCCCACACACAGCGTGTGGATTTCGCCGATGCTCCCATCCCCGCCTTCGATGCCCGCGTTGTCCCCTTCCAAGTTGTTTCCCCCTCTCTCAACGGCACGGAGCAGCCCCTCCATTTCGCTGTCCATGAGGTGGAGACGGCCGAGGGCATAACCGATGCTGCCGGGCGTGGACGTTCCTACACCACGACATTCTACGTCATGGACGATGCCTTCACCCGTGTGCCCCTCGTTGAGGAGTTCACCAGCCAGTATTGCATCAACTGCCCCTTCATGATTTACTATCTGGACCGCGCCATGGAGGCGTGGCGCGAAGCCGGCAACCCCGTGCTCTACGTTGCCCACCATGCCGGATTCCAGAACGATATGTTCACGCAGCCTGCCGACCAGAGCCTGACCTACCTCTTCGGTCCCGGCGAGACGACGTACAACCCCGCCGTGATGTACGACCGCCGCATCTTCCTCGGCAACACTTCGCCCGTAGTCAGTGCGAAGGTGGCGGAGACCACACCCTATACCGAGAGCATTGCCGCCGTCAGCCAGGTGCCGGCCATGGCAGAAGTCAATGTCCGCCGCAGCGATGATGGCGCGACGCTCACCGTCGAGGGGCGCATCAACCGCAACTTTGTGGCCGAAGGCATCCCCGTCTATCTCACCTGCTATCTCATTGAAGACGGTATCCCCACGACGCCCTATTTCCAGAAAGGTCTGACGGAATTTGAGGATGCTCCCGACGATTTGGCAGAGACCTTCCGCCATAATGGTGTCATCCGCCACGTCTTCACGAAAGATGCCTTGGGCGATGCCATCACCATCGAGCGCGATGGCGAAAAATGCCTCTACAGCATGACCTTCCCCTGGCCCGAGAAACTCTCGCCCCTCCCCATCCTCGACGAGTCGCGTACGGATGTCGTAGCCTTTGTACATCTGACAGACACGAAGGCCATGGCTTCCAACTATATCCTGAATGCCGGCAGTCTGCGGCTGACGGCGAAGACCGACGGCATCAGTCTCCCCGTGTCAGCCCCCTCTGCTCCAGCGTCCGGGTGCTACGACCTTCAGGGTCGTCGTGTAGATGCTGCCCGTCTTGAGAGCGGCATTTATATCCGGAACGGTCAGCGCATTCTGAAGCGATAGACGCTCCCCGATAGCGAAGCATTATTTCCATTTCCAGCAAAAAAGCCTTCCCGCGTGTGGAAGGCTTTTTTGTTGTATCTGGGGGCGCAGGATGAGATGCTGCCCTATGCGGTTCACCCGTTATCCATACATTCGTTGACGAAGCGTTTCAGCGTTTCCGGATCCTTGTCCATACGCTCTCGCAGAGAGGCATCGTCGAAGGCTTTCAGGAAACGGATGGTGTAGTCGATGATGCTGTCGGAGAACACGCCCCCGGCGGTATAGATGGCGCGGTCTTTCTCCAGTTCGGCGGCAGCCTCCACACAGTTGGCCGGCAGCTGTTCCAGCGCCTCCTGCACCATCCGATTCGAACGGTCGTGGATGTTCACGCCCAGTTCCACATACGTCCGTTCTGCCACTTGCAGCGCATCATCGTGCTCCAAGCCATGGCGTGCGGCACAGCAGAGGGCCGCCATGAGAAGATACGTGTCGGCAAAGGCATCGCTGGCGCGCCATTCGAAGGTCTGTTTGTGGCTGAAGTCGCGTGCGGAAGCCGGTTCCTGCGGATTGGCGGCATGCGCCATATCCAAGGGGCACTGCCATCCCAGCGGCACGCGGACGAGCGCCGAGCGGTTGCTCAGCGACCAGCAGAGCGATGTCGGTGCCTCCTGATGCGGCACGAGGCGCATGAAACTCAGCGGATGCGGATTGCCGAAGGCCGGGAGCGATGTGCCGGCCATCATCCATCCCGCTATGGCGCGGCGGGCCTCGTCGGTCAGGCTGCCGTGGTCGAGCATCCTGCTCTCGCCGTCGCGCGTCAGACGGCAGTGCACGTGCATGCCACTGCCAGCCTTGCCCACCGTAATCTTCGGGGCGAACGTCACCTCCACACCGTATTTGTAAGCCAACTGCCGCATCACCCATTTGGCAATCACCAACTGGTCGGCAGCGTCCTCGATGTTCGTGGGCAGAAATTCTATCTCGTTCTGCTCGTAAATCTTCCCGTCGGCGGTGAAATTCCCCACCTCCGAGTGGCCGTATTTTATCAGTGCGCCGCAGCGTGCCAGCATATTCATCGCCTCCACACGGTAGTGGGCGAACTTGTTGAACGGTGCCGACTCATGATAGCCCTTTTGATCCGCTGTCTGGTAGAGTCCGTCGGCAGGAGCCACGACATAATATTCCAGTTCGCCCATGGTCTCCATGTCCAGTCCTGTGCGCTCGCGGAATGCCGTGATGGCTTTGTGGAGGATGTGCTGCGGCGAACTTTCAAACGGCTGTCCGTCGCGGTCGAAGAAGGCACAGAGGAGGTCAATTGTCGGCACCTCCGTGAAGGGGTTGACGAAGGCCGTATGATAGCGCGGAATGACATAGAGGTCTGAGCGGCCCGCCTGCACGAAGGGGAAGAGGCTCGAACCGTCCACGCGTTCGCCCGCTTCCAGGATGGTGCGCAGGTGCTCCTCATTGAGGACGACGAAATTCAGCGTCTTCAGCCTTCCGCCCCATCCGCAATAATGGAAGTTGATGTTGCGAACGCCCGTCTCGCGGCAATAGCTTACGAGGTCTTCGCGTGTGAAATCATGGGGAGGCTTTTGCAGAAACTGCACGAGCGGATTGGGGCTCATTGAAAATGTAGCATTCATAGCAATAGGTTTTGGTTAGTATGTAGGTAATAAAAATTATTTTAGGTAGGTTCTATCAATTAGTTTTCAATGTAAGGCAGTGTTTCTGTCTTGCTTGGATGTCTTCACGCCTCTCGCACCGTATCTTTTTGTCTTTCATTCAGTCACGTAGCCCGCTACGCTCCCTCGTGAAAGACAAAAACCTACGTCACGATAGTCGCAAATACATCGCAAGCTAATTTATAGAACCTACCTTAAATAAAGTGACAACTTAGAAACGGTCAAATTCCAAGGCAAATATAGCAATTTGTAGCAGTGCTGTGGCAACTTTAACGCATCTTTTTCTTAATTTTGCAGCCATAAGTGCTGAAATTTCATTTTCAATGGCGTCCATGAGGCTGCTATTCTGAGAAAAACAATCACTAATTTATTCCCCTTATACCATGACAAAGAAAGAACTCATCTCCAACATTTTCCGCAAGCAGTCGTTCCTCTGCGTGGGTCTTGACACTGATTTGAAGAAGATTCCCCAGCATCTGCTCCAAGAGCCCGACCCTCTCTTCGCCTTCAACAAGGCCATCATCGATGCCACTGCCCCCTACTGTGTCGCCTATAAGCCCAACCTGGCTTTCTATGAATGCTTCGGCGTGAAAGGCTGGATGGCATTTGAAAAGACCGTGGAATACATCAAGACGAACTACCCCGACCAGTTCATCATCGCTGATGCCAAGCGTGGCGACATTGGCAACACCAGTGCCATGTATGCCCGCTGCTTCTTCGAGGAGGGCAAAGTAGATTCACTCACTGTCGCACCCTATATGGGCGAAGACAGCGTGACCCCCTTCCTCACTTACGAAGGCAAATGGGTCATTCTCCTCGCCCTCACCAGCAACAAGGGCAGCCACGACTTCCAGCTCACCGAGAGCGCGGAAGGCGGCGAACGGCTTTTTGAAAAAGTGCTCCGCGTCAGCCAGCAGTGGGCCGACGATGAGCGCATGATGTACGTGGTCGGAGCCACGCAGGGCAAACTCTTTGCGGACATTCGCAAAATCGTCCCCCAGCATTTCCTTCTCGTCCCCGGCGTAGGCGCGCAGGGCGGAAGCCTCGAAGAAGTGTGCCGTTATGGCATGACCGACGATTGCGGTCTCCTTGTCAATTCCTCGCGCGGCATTATCTATGCCGACACCACGGAGCGTTTTGCCGAGGTGGCTGCCGAGAAGGCCCGCGAGCTCCAGCAGCAGATGGCAGCCGAACTCGCTAAGAAGAAGGGATGCTGATGGGAGTCTTGAGAAGCATTCCCCATCTTGCCTCCGCCTCACGCTGGGCGCGCAGCGTGCGCTCCGTGGCGCTGGCGGCGTGCATGGCCCTGCCTGCCGCCCCTGCCGCTGCACAGAGCGTCGCCGACTACTACACTCCTGCCGACGGCACCAAAGGCGAAGCGCTGAAGACGGCGCTTTCTGCCATCATTGCCGACCACACCGTGCGCTCCTACGGCGACCTCTGGAAAGACTTCCAGACCACCGACCGCCGCAGTGATGGCTGCGTCTGGGATATGTATAGCAACATCACGAACTACGTCTTCGTCGCCGATCAGGCGGGGTCATTCAGCAAGGAGGGGCAGAAATACAATCGCGAGCACTCCTTTCCAAAAAGCTGGTGGGGCGGGAGTTCGAGCCTTCCCTCCTACACTGACCTTTTCCACCTCTATCCCACCGATGGCTACGTGAACGGCATGCGCGCAAACTATCCCTTCGGCGAGGTCAAGACCGTGCAGAAACAGAGCGCCGGCGGCTTCAGCAAGTTGGGTTCCTGCTCCGTAGCGGGCTATCCCGGTTCCGCCCCCGTCTTTGAGCCTGCTGATGAATACAAGGGCGACTTTGCCCGCACCTACTTCTATATGGCCACTGCCTACGAGCCTTACTTTGCCGAATGGGCAACCACTGAGGGCGGCATCATGCTCGACGGCACTTCTTATCCCGGCTTCCGCACGTGGGCGATAGATATGCTGCTGAAGTGGGCTGCCGACGATCCCGTCAGCGAGAAGGAGACGGCGCGCAATGAGGCAGTCTTCAGCATTCAGCACAATCGCAACCCCTTCATCGACTTCCCCGGCCTTGAGCAATACGTCTGGGGCGAGTTGCAGGATGTGGCGTTCAATGCCGCAGCCTATCGTCGCCCTACGTCGCTCATCGCTGCCCCTGCCCCCGGCGTGCAAGCTCCTGCCCCCGTGCTCTACGACCTCAGTGGGCGGCGCATCCAGCGTGGGCAGCAGCACGGAGTCGGCATAGCCAACGGTCAAAAGGTTATATGGTGAGAAGCGGTCAGCCATGCTCCCTGCATACGCCGTGGCGGACGTTTACGATAAAGCACGCACGTTTACGATAAAGCTCACTCACGTTTACGGTAAAAGCGTATGTTTCTTATAAAAACGGACGATGCTCCCCATTTCCGGGAGGCATCGTCCGTTTGTTTTTGCAAGCCCATATTGAGAATTTCTATTGTCGAAGTTCGCTCCTATAATAGTGCTGCCACGTAAAATCTCCCTTCTTCTGCTTCCCAATTGACCATTTTCCGCCCTCAGAATGACCATTTTCCGCCCCCAAATTCATCATTTTCACCCCTTAAAGTAATCACCTGCTGACGAAACGTGATGTCGAAATTTTGAATTTGCCATTCATTCCCATTCGTGCCATTCGTGAAATTCGTGTCCAACACATACCGCGCGAAAATTTTTATTGACCACGAATTTCACGAATCGCCCGAATCCATTGCAAACGCCATTCAAACGCATTCATGCTATTCGTGTAATCCGTGTTCAACGATATGAATTATAATGCGTGGTCAAGCCCAGAAGGGCGTGCGCCTGCGCGAATATCTGTCTGAACAGGATTCCCTTCATGGGGGCACAACGTCTGGGGCAGTTTCAGTCGAGCATGATGAATGGTGCCCAGCAGTAAGGGTCGGGATAGCGTTGGCGGATGTAGGACTTTGCTTCGCTGAAAGCTGCATGTTTGTCCCAGGCATTGCGAGAATCGGCAAGCGACTGGCAGAACTTCACGATGAATTCACGTGTGACGACATCGCTGACGTTCCATAGCGTCATGACGATTGTCTTTGCCCCAGCCTTTTTGAAGCCGCGCTGTAGGCCGTAGATTCCCTCGCGTGTGGATTGTCCGGCACCCGTGCGGCACGCCGAGAGCATCACGAGTTGCAGACCATCGAGATTCATCTTCGCTATGTCGTTGGCAGTGAGGATTCCGCCCATGACGCCATCAGGGAGCGTCTTTCCCTGCCATGTGTTGTTGCCTCCGGCAAGGACGATGCCCGAGAGCGACATGGCATCTTTGTAGCCCTTGAGGTAATCGTAGTTGGCAGCCTCCTGCGGCGTATAGTAGAAGCCGTGGGTGGCCACGAGCAACAGGTCGGGAGCATTGCCGCTCATGCTGACGAACGATTCCGACGTGCCCAACGGCCCCATAAACCGCTCCACACTGACCTCCTGACGTTGCAACACCTGCTCCACCTCTAAGACTTCCTGCCGCGTGCCAGGCAATTCGGCAAACCCACGGCTGCCGCGAAGCCCATTCTCACCGCGGGCGGCAAAGACGGGAGGAATGTTGGGCCGATGGCGCTCATGGTCAGCCAGCATCTCCTCGGGAGAGAGGTCATACTGCAGTCCGCCGTAGAGCACTGCCCGCGGAGCCACCCCCTTCTGCGCGATGGAGGAGGAATGGCGCAGCAGTTCGCGCGCTGAAGAGAGGCGTACGAAATGATAGTGGTCGCCCAGGATGGAGCCATCCTTCAGCGGAATGTTCTCCAATGCTATCTGGAAGAGGAACTGCGAGGGCACATAGTAGATGGTGGAGCCGCGTTTCACCTGCTTCGACAGCGGTTTCCAGAGCAGGCTGCGGAGCATTTCGGCAGCCGCCCCCTCATAGTATTCCTGCGGTGCTGTGACGCCGAGCGAACTGATGGCGCGCTCATCGAAGAGCGGGAGGAGGAGCGGATTTTCCTGCTGCTGCCGGACGATGTAAGCCGCATATTTCCTGCCCTCGCTCTCAGTGGAATAGTCGGTGAAGTCTATCAGCACCTCCTTGCGCCCCAGTGCGAGCTTCACGTCCTCGTAGTCCGTCTCCATGAACGCCGTGATGTCGCCAAAGGCTTGGCATCGGGCGGCAAGATGCTGCGAATGAGTGGCGATGTGTGCTGCCAGCGCCGTGATGCTGTCGGCATTCAGGCGATAGTCTTTCTCCAGCTTCTCCATCTTCAGCTGCAGCGATGCTATCTCCAGATATTCGTTGATGGCCGCCTCGTCGCCCTGCCGGCTGATGATTTCAAATGCCGTGCGCTCCTTCTCCAAGAGGAAGGCCTTGGAGAGCAGGAGGGCATCGTAGCAGAGCCGCGTGAAGTCAGTCTGCACCTTGCCAGCCTTGATGGCAAAGGGCGTCATGTCGGTCATGAGTTTCGATATGCGCTCCCAGGCAGCGTCGCGGTCTTTTATCCCCTTGTGCGGGAGCTGCTTCTTGATTAGCTCCGTCATCTTCTCCGTTGCCAGTGTCAGATGTCGGCAGGCTGCATCAAGATTGCCGGCAAATCCCTCGGCATTTGCCATATAGTTGATGGCCTCAATGTGGTTTTGGCAATATTCGCCGTAGGTCTCAGCCGTCAGCCGGGCATGGCGCTTATAGCGTTGCTCCGCCTCCTCATAGCGTTTGAGCTTGATGCAGACCCCTCCGGTGAGGGCTTGAAGTTGAATGCGGGACGGGTCGGTAGCATCAACCTCCGTAGCCAGAAGACTATCGATGGTGCAGTAGTCAGCATAGGCCGCCTCATACTCTTGAAATGCCGAGTGAGCCAGTCCGCGCATGACGTAGTGAGGGAAGAGTTCGCGCGGAGTAGCAGTGGCATCGAGTCCGAGGAAGAGGGAATCAATGTGCGCCATGCACCGCTCCCGGTCGCCCATGCGCTGATAGATGTTGGCAGTGGTGCTGTGGGTGAGGCGAGTGGCAGTGTGTTCTGGCCCGAAGTGCTTCTCGTAGAGGCGCGTGCAGCGTTGGGCATAGAGGAGTGCCTCCTCATAGCGTTGCGCCGCGATGTAGAGTTCGCGGAGATCAGAGAGATATAAGCTGGCGTAAGGCATCTGTTCGGGGGCGTTGCGCTGCACGATGTCAGCATTCTTCTTAAACCAAAGCTCGGCCAAGTCATAGTTGCCCTGCTCCAGTGCTTCGTGACCCTTGTCTTCATGGAAGAAGAAGGTGGCCTCGTCGCTGTTCATGCAGCGCACGAGAGAGTCCATCTGCATCGAAATCTTCGCCTCATCGTGGCTGTCGCCTAAGATACGATAGAGCTTCTTCTTCTCCTTGAGCAGCTCCATCATCTTCCCGCCGTTGTTTGCGCTTTTTGCTGCAGCCCAAGCCTTTTCGTATGCTTCGAGGGCAGGCTGGAGCTCGCAAAGTTCGCGCGAGGCATCGCCGACGGCCTTTGCCGAGAGATACGCTCCCGTGGAGTGTCCGATTTGGCAAAAGAGCGGATAGGCTTCCGTCATGCAGCGTCGGCCCGCTCCTTCCTCTTGCACCACGAGGTGAAGATGGCCTTCGACGTACCAGGCAAAGGCCAAGCATTTCCGCAGGGCATGAAGATCGTCGCCCGAAGCCAGGGGCAGCACCTCATAGAGCAGACTCTGCGCCTGCTGAAGTTGCTGCGGGCATTCGCGCGTGTTGATCAGAAGCGTCGCCCAATCGTAGGCACAGAGTATCAGCATCTCTGTCGTTTCCGCCTTCTCCTCCTCGGTCAGTGGGAGTTGCATCAGGCGTTTGGCTATGGGGTAAGCCGCATCGGGCTGGTCGGTGGCGTCGTAGCACTCTGCCAGCATGAGCATACATCTGACGCGTTCAGCATGGCGGCCCGCCTCTTCCCCCATGCTCTCCATTTGCTCAGCCAAAGGCTGGAGGAGGACGATGGCATCAGCGTGGCTGCCCGCATCCATGAGCGTCTGCGCCTTGGCAATTACATCGGCTGATGAGGCAGCTGCCACATCCGTCGGGCTCACTGGGAGAGGCAGAGCCGCCGCAGCGAGGGAGGAGAGAAGCAGAAAGAGCAGACTGGCAGACAGTCTGCGCAGTGTGATAGTCAGAAGGAGCATGAGGAGGAAGGTGAAGGATTTAATTGTCAGAGGATTTTTTCAGCGGTTCGATGTGAAGATTGATGTGAGTGGCCTCGCCGAAGGCATCGCGAAGGCGGTGTTCAAGGAGGCAGGCATGGCGGTGGGCCTCGTAGAGAGAGACGTTGCCGTTCATTCGTATGTGCATCTCAATGGCATACGTGCTTCCGACGGCGCGCGTGCGGAGATTGTGGAGCCCCTGGAACTCCGTGTCCTCCTCGACGATGCGCCGAATTTCCTCCTCAACGGCAGGGGGCAGACTCTTTTCGAGGAGTTCGTTCAGCGCGCCGCCCATGATTTTCACTGCGGTGAAGAGGATGAGGATGCTGACGACTGCTGCCGCAATGGGGTCGAGCACAGCCCATGAGGGGCCGAGAATCAGTGCGCCGCCGATGCCCAAGCCCGTGCCGATGGAAGAAAGTGCGTCGGTGCGGTGGTGCCAGGCATTGGCGATGACGGCATCCGAGCGCACCCGCCGCCCCACGCGCACTGTGGCCTGATAGACTGCCTCCTTGAAGAGGATGCTGACGATGGCGGCAGCCAGGGCTATCCAGCCCGGCGTGGAGAGCTGCGAGCCATGAATGGCAGCGAGAATCTTGAGGATGCTGTCGCGGAGCAGGATGCCGCCCACGAGGAGGAGGCTTCCGCCGACGAGCAGAGTAGCCAAAGTTTCGTATTTGCCATGGCCATAGTGGTGGTCGCTGTCGGCAGGCTTGCTGCTGATGCGCACGAAGAAGATGACGATGAAGTCAGTTAGGAGGTCGCTCAACGAATGGACGGCATCGGCAATCATGGCGGCTGAATGACCCAATATGCCTGCTACGAATTTTAAGGCTACAAGGACGAAATTCACGCCCGCTCCCCAAAGCGTGATGCGATAGATGGAGCGACTGCGGTCTGCATTCATAATATAGATTTTTACAAAAATAAACAGAAGAATTCCAAAGAGAGAGGCTCTGAAAAGAAGGGAAATCAACGGGAATCAACGTTGAAACATGGGCAAAGGAACGCTTTTTTTCTGAGACCGCCAAGGCTCTTCGGCAGAAAGTGATCACTTTTTTGCCGCAAAAAGGCTTCTCCGAGCAAGCTCGAAGACTGGCAGGAAGGAGAGAAAAGGCTGGAATCGGGCGGCGGCGAGGCAAAAACCGTGTCGCTTTTTTGCGAGAGTGGGGGAAATGGCGTAATTTTGCCTCGTAGAAAATCTGAAAAGCAGGTGTGCGCTTGATGTGTTCGTTGCGCTGCCTGCTGCATCACAATTATTGTAAAAGAAAATTATGCACACCTCTATAAATAAGCGTGCCGTCGTGATGGGGGCTACCTCGGGGATGGGACGTTTGGTGGCGTTGGGGCTTCTTGGCAGAGGCTGGACCATCGGCATCGCCGGACGGCGGACGGACGAACTGCTGGCTCTGCAGCAGACCGCTCCGGAGAGAGTGTACGTGCGGACCATTGATGTGACGCACGACGATGCTCCGCAGTTGCTTCGCCAGCTCATTGATGAGATGGGAGGCATGGACCTCTATTTCCACAGTTCGGGCTTCGGACGTCAGAACACGGAGCTGGACAGCGCGATAGAAAACAGCACGGTGATGACGAATGCCTTTGGCTTCACGCAGATGGTGGACGCTGCCTTTCAGTATTTCCGCCAAACGCGGCGGCGAGGCAGGATAGCCGTCATCAGCAGCATAGCAGGCACGAAAGGTCTGGGAGCAGCGCCGGCGTATTCTGCCACGAAGCGTTTTCAGTGGACCTACATCGAAGCCTTGGCACAGCTGGCACGCATGGAGGGACTCGACATTCGCTTTACTGACCTTCGCCCAGGATTCGTGCGCACGGATTTCATTGTCGGCAAAAATTATCCCATGCAGCTCACTCCGGGCAGTGTGGTGGGGCATATTCTCAGTGACATCGAGAAGGGACGGCGCGTGCGGACCATCGACTGGCGCTATCGGATGCTCTGCTTCTTCTGGCGACTGCTGCCGCAGTGGGCTTGGGAGCGGATGAAGATTCGATGATTTGAAGGACTTCATATAACACTCTCCCCAATGAATTATACATTCCGCACTGCTACCACTGAAGATGCCGCTGCGCTGAGTGAGATTTACGCTCCCTATGTGGAGGAAACGGCAGTCTCGTTTGAATACGTGGCCCCGACGGCAGAAGAATTTGCCCGACGCATCAGCGACATCACGCGCCACTATCCCTACATCGTGGCGCTCGATGCTATGGGAACGCCCGTGGGCTATATCTATGCCCATGCCCTTCATGAGCGCGCCGCCTTTGCCTATTGCGCGGAAGCCTCCGTCTATATACATCGCGACCATCACGGACGAGGCTTGGCACGCAGCCTCTATGGGCAACTCGAAGCGGCACTGCGCCAGCAGGGCATACGCCAGCTCTATGTGAGCATTGCTGCCGCCGACCGCACCGACCCGCAGCTGACGACTGCCAGTCTGGAGGCGCACCGCCGGCTGGGCTTTGAGGAGGTGGGGCGATTTGATGCCTGCGGCTGGAAGTTCGGACGTTGGTATGACTTGGTGTGGATGAGGAAAAGGCTCTGATGCAGCCCGCTCCTATTTAATATATATTTAAATTACTATGAAAACACGCATTACAGAATTGTTTGGCATACGCCTCCCCATCATTGCAGGCGGCATGGCATGGTGCAGCGGCTGGCGATTGGCATCGGCAGTGAGCAATGCCGGAGGCTTGGGACTGTTGGGAGCTGGCAGTATGCACCTCGAAACGTTAGACTACCATATTCAGCAGATGAAGGCCTCCACGCAACTGCCGTGGGGTGTGAATCTGCCCCTGATGTATCCTCAGACGGATGAACTCGTCGCACTGCTGATTCGCCACGAAGTGCCCATCGTTTTCACTTCGGCAGGGAGCCCGAAGAAGTTTACGCAGCGTTTCCACGATGCCGGAATGAAGGTGGCACACGTGGTGTCAAGCAGCCGATTCGCTGTTAAGTGTGAAGAGGCAGGCGTGGATGCCGTGGTGGCAGAAGGTTTTGAGGCAGGCGGACACAACGGACGCGAGGAACTGACGACGATGACTCTCATTCCGCAGGTGCGCCGTGCCACATCGTTGCCACTCATTGCTGCCGGCGGTATCTGCAGCGGCGAAAGTATGCTGGCAGCATTGGCGTTGGGAGCTGAGGCAGTGCAGATGGGCACTGTCTTTGCCCTTGCCACGGAAAGTTCTGCTCACGATGCTTTCAAGCAATATTGCATCAGTCTGCCGGAAGACGCGACGATGCTGGCACTGAAGGCATTGTCGCCCACGCGTATGGCAAAGAATGCGCTCTTTGCGCGTATAGCTGCGGCAGAAAGTCAGGGAGCAAGCGCGGAGATGCTGCGCGAGATGCTCGGACAGAAGCCTGCAAAGCGCGCCATCTTCGAGGGAGAAGTGGAAGAGGGAGAAGTGGAGATTGGACAGGTGGTGGCGCAGATTGACAAAGTGGAGAGTGCAGCAGAAATCGTCGGGCGCATCGTCAATGACTATGAGACTGTCCGCCAGCGAATGGCGGGGCTAAAGATTTAGCTGAAAGGTGGGGTGGGGAGAGCTTTTTCTTCCCATCCCTATGATTTATAAGTAGGCAATGAACATTCGTTCTGTGTTAGAATGCCCTAATGGGGTGCAGGTTTTGGTCTTGAAACAATGGTGAATGGCGGGCTATGTGACTGTTTTCAAAACTAAAAGATGCGCCAAGGAGAGCGTTCAAACATACAAACCATAATTATTCCTACTATATTTATTACAATCTAATTTTTATTACCTACTTAATAGTAAGAAAATATGGAATTGAGCATTATTTGCGCGCTGGCCGCCAACCGTGCTATCGGACTTCGGGGCGAGTTGCTCTATTATCTTCCTGCCGACCTGCGGCATTTCAAACAACTTACGACGGGGCATACCATCGTGATGGGACGAAAGACATTTGAATCGCTTCCGAAGGGAGCATTGCCAAACCGACGAAACATCGTCATTACCCGTCAGGCTGACTATGAACGGCAGGGAATAGAGGTGTTTCACTCCTTTGAAGAAGCCCTGGAGGCATGCTCCAACGATGGGGAAGTCTATATCATCGGCGGCGAGAGCGTGTATGCTGCCGCGTTGCCTCATGCCGATCGTCTCTGCCTGACGCATATCCACGCTATTCCAGCAGAGGCAGACACCTTCTTTCCGCCCTTCGATGCCGCAGACTGGGAGGTGGAGCAGGAGGAAAATTTCGAGCCAGACGAGAAAAATCAGCAACCGTTCTCCTTCGTAACCTATCGGCGCAAGTCATGTTGAAAAAGCATTCTTTACCCTTTATCCTTTCCCTCCTCGCTATGCTGTTCGGAACTTCTGCTGCCGGACGTGAGGTGCATCTGACGCTGTTGGAGACCTCTGACGTTCATGGCAATTTCTTCCCCATTGATTTTCTGCGCGGGGGCGTTGACGGCAGTGGCAGTCTCGCCCGCGTGGCGACGTATGTGGAGCAACTGCGTGCAGCGCAGGGCGAGGAGGCAGTCGTATTGCTTGACAATGGCGATATACTGCAAGGACAACCTTCAGCGTACTACTATAACGTGGTAAACACGGACGATCGGCATCTCTGTGCCGACATTTTTAATTTCATGCGCTATGATGCTGTGACGATGGGTAACCATGACGTGGAAGCAGGCCATGAGGTCTATGACCGCTGGACACAGCAGTGCGAGATGCCCGTGCTGGGAGCCAATGTGGTGCGAACGGACACGGGCGAACCGTATCTGCCGCCTTATGTCGTGCTGGAGCGGCAGGGCGTTCGGATAGCTGTGCTTGGACTCGTCACGCCTGGGATTCCGCTGTGGTTGCCAGAGAATCTGTGGAGCGGTCTGCGCTTTGACGACATGGAAGCAACGGCGCGGAAGTATATGCCAGAGATGCGGCAGAAGGCTGACATCGTCGTCGGGCTGTTTCATTCAGGCGTAGGGCGTTCTGCGGGGTATGCGCCTTTGACGGAAAATGCTTCGGCAGAGGTGGCGCAGCGAGTGGCGGGATTTGATATCGTGTTTTGCGGACACGACCATCGCCGTGCTAACCAGATGCTACGGACGGCAGAGGGCGGGGCAGTGTTGCTGCTCAATCCAGCTGCTGATGCCCACGCCGTGGCGAAGGCGGAGGTGACGCTCCGCATGACGGACGATGGGATGAAGCTGATGGAAGTCAGGGGCGACATTGTGGAAGTGGACGCTCTGGAGCCTTCTCCTGTGTTTGTCAAAGCCTTCAAACGTCAGTGTAAGGCGGTGAAAGCCTTTACGGCGGAGGCCGTCGGACGCTGTGCGGCAGATATGACGACGCTCCCAGCCTTCTTCGGGCCTTCGGCTTTCGTAGATTTCATACATGAAATGCAGTTGGAAATATCGGGGGCCGACATATCTTTTGCTGCACCCTTGGCTTTTGATGCCTCAATTCCTCACGGAACAATCCGTGTGAGCGACCTCTTCAACCTCTATCGTTATGAGAATATGCTATACGTCATGGAGCTTTCAGGCCGCGAGGTGAAGGATTATCTGGAGTTTTCGTATGCAGGATGGGTGCAGACCATGTCGTCGGCTGCTGACCATCTGCTGCTTTTCCGCGAAAATGCGGCGCAGTTGCCAGATGCGTGGCAGCGGCTGAAGACTCCGAATTTCAATTTTGATTCTGCGGCGGGCATTCGCTACACGGTGGATGTGGCGCGTCCTGCGGGCAGCCGTGTCAAAATTCTTTCGATGGCGGACGGCAGTCCCTTTGATGAGGCCGCTACTTACCGCTGCGCACTCAATTCTTACAGAGGCAATGGCGGTGGACGCCATTTGACGGAGGGAGCGGGCATTGCGCCAGAGCAACTGAAGCACCGCATTGTCTGGGCAACGGACAAGGATCTGCGGTATTATATGATGCAGCGCATCCGTAGTCTGAAGAAAATTCACCCTCGCCCCTTGAACCTCTGGAAGTTTATCCCAGAGGATTGGGCCGAGGAGGCCAAAGAGCGCGACGCAGAGTTGCTGAAGAGCCAGAAATAACGTAAAACAGGGACAACCGATTCATTTCGCTTGTCCCTGTTTTTCGTTTGAGTGTGATAGAATCAGGATTGATTGAGTAAGTTGCAAGAATCAGTTTATGGCTGTGGTGAAAACGGCGGGCTTTTCTGTCCTTCTACTGAGCTTCCGCTTCCCAAGTAATCATTTTCACCCCTCGAAATGATTATTTTGACCCCCAAAATGGCCATTTTTCCCTTCAAAATGGTCACCCTGAGACAAAATTTGCCGTGGAAGTAAGGCATCCTTACTGTAAATTGCTTTTTTCTTACCTACGTAGCCCGTTACGCTCCCTCATGCAAACCAAAAAACTACGGCGATGGCCGCGAATACATCACAAGCTAATTGATAGAACCTACCTTAAATGAAAACAGGGACAACCGAAATAAATCGATTGTCCCTGTTTTTCGTTGGAGCGCGATAGGCTCAGGATATATTAAGTAGGTAATAAAACTAATTTTCTTTGCCTGCTTATCGTTCAAACTTTACCGTGGCATCGCCCGTCTTAAGCAGATAGATGCCGTGGGGCAGGCCTTCAAGGCGAACGTTAGTGGCGGCATCCAAAGCTCGGAGGCTGCGCACGAGGCGACCATCGGCTGTATAGATGTTCAAGGCCGCGCCGGCAGTCGTGCCAGAGACGGTCAGTTCGTTGGCGTTGCGGCTGACGGAAAGATTGTTAGCCGTGGGGATGGGATGAATAGCCACTTCCTTCGCATTGTTGAAATCTACCCAAAGAATGAGGTAAAAGCCCACACCCTTCATATCTTCGCGCACTTCATCAACGCGACACCATTCGCCGACCTTCGCCGTAGAGCCTTGTGGCAACATGCGAGGCTTGCAATAGAGCGTGGCAACCTCGGTCTTATGGAGCGATGCACTCAGGCCTAAGAAGGAGCGTCCCACCTGCGGGTCTTCGATGACAACGGTGATATCTGAGGGGAACTCGAAGGCTACGTAGAATGTACCCGTGGCTGTGATGGGAGTTTCGAGCTGAATGCCCAGCATATCGCCACCGCCAGAACCACTCACGGTGCGGTTGCCAAAGACTTCGCCTACCGTAGAGTCATAGCGGCCCCAAACCTTTGTCTCATCGAGCTTTCCATCAGTCTCGCCATAAACCACCATGCTGAAGGGTTTGTACATGTCGCTGTTGCTCTGCGAGGGGCAGAGGCGATAGTAGGCTTCGGTGAAGAGGAGCGATTTGATGGTAGTCTTCGTCTCGTCGTCCATTTCATAGCGTTCGGCGAAGACGGTGTAGTAGCGGTTGAAGCCCGTGGCATAGTCGCGTTCGGTGTCGTTCGGTGCGCCTGCTGTTTCGAAGGCGGGCACGCCGGAGAGGCGGTCGTAGAGCTTATCTTCGTTGGGATTCCAGGTGGTGACGCTGAAATCATTGTAGGAGCCGTCGATGTTCAGCACGTTGTAGGTGTGTGTGGTGCTGCGTTCGCCGCGAGCATTGGTAGCTTTCAGCGTAACATTGTAGGTGCCCCACTGGTCGAAGTCGAAATAAGGTTCGTAGGCTTCCGATTCTACGGTAGTGCCGTCGGGGCGTTCCACAGTCCAATGGCAGAGGTCGGCATTCGTCGAGAGATTGCTCGCTTGCACGGTCTTGGTGCCGTATGTCAGCATACTGCTCGCTTCCAGTTCAAATGTGCCAGGAATGGAGAAGGTAGGCCGCGGATAAGGCTGGATATGGGGAGCGGTGATACTGAAGTCTTCAAAAGCCACGCGTCCGGCATAGCCCGACTCCGAGGTCAGTTGCAGGGCGAAGCAGTGGAGGCCGCTCTTCTTCGGCACGAAAGTCACCTCCTGTTTTTCCCAGTTCGTGATAGAACGTTCTGTGATTTCCTGCAAGGTGTATGGCTGGAAGTCGGCATCCTGCTCGTAGCCCGCCGTCAGACGGAGGTTGCTATAGGTCATATAGCCGGGCATATATATATAATAGGAGATATGATACTCGCGTCCTGCCTCCAAATCGAAGAAGGGAGTGTAGAGACGCTCATCGCGAGGCATATCAGTCTGCTCGGTGACGAGATACCAGTCGCCCGTCACGGCACTGAGGTCGGCGATGGCACCCGTGATGAAGGGCATCGTACCAGTGGATTGCCAGTTGCGAGGCAGATAGCTCGTGCCGTCGTAGTCATTGTCGAGATTGTCGAAGGTGTTTGAATACGGCAGTTCCTCAGCATATTCCGCATTGTCGGGGTTTGGCTCGAAGTCGTCATCGACTACAGGAGGTTCGCTCTCGCCTGTCCATCCCGTGATGCTCACATCGTCAATCATGAAGTTGCCTTTCATATTGAACTGAGGGTTAGTCGTGGCATCAATGGCGAAGGAGATGGAGTATTCGCCGTCAGTCTCCGGGGTAAAGGTGAATTGAAATTCTGTCCATTCTGCATAGGCCGCAGCGGGAACGACGCCAACCTCTATGGTCTGTGCCTCCAGGTTCTGCCCCTTGCCAGCCCGCACGTTGAGTCCGAGGTTCTTCACTTCAGAATAGTTGGCGGCTTTCCCCCAGACGAAGAAGGATACGGTGCAGGGTTTTCCGCCCGTAAGTTGCATGAGTGGAGAGTAGAGGACATCGTTGCGAGTATATTCCGTGCTGTTGTCTGCTACGATGGCATAGTCGCCGCTAAGTCCTGCCACGCCGTAGTCGCGCGTTTTTTGTCGTTTGAAGGGGAGTGTTCCCTCGCTCAGCCAACCGTCGGGAACCGTGGCAGAGAGCGTGAAGTGGGAAGCGTCGTCGAAGTTTTCAAAAAACTCGAAGGTTTCTGGTTCGCCTGCCCATGCCGTTTGTGCAAAGGCAAGGAGGACTAACAGATGGTACAGAATTCCTTTTGTCATGTTGTTGCGAGTGCTTGTTTGTTTTGCGTTGTGAAGTAGATAGGGCGTATGGGGGAATAATCCCATACGGGGTTATCTCATATCGGTGTCTTATGAAATATCGGAATAGTTGGTCAGGTCTTCTTTCAGTTGTCGGAGGCGTTGCCAGACGATGCGGTACAGTGGTAGCGATTCGTCGGGGTCAGCCTCAATGATTCTTGCCGCAGCCTCGCGCGTCTCACTCATCAGAGTGCTGTCGCCCACGAGCGAGGCAATCTGAAGTTGGAAGGGTAAGCCTGATTGTGCCGTGCCCTCAATGTCGCCAGGCCCTCGGAATTTCAAATCTGCCTCGGCTATGCGAAAACCATCAGTCGTCTCGACCATGATTTGCATACGTTCGCGGGTAGTTTCTTGCAGTTGGTCTTTCGTGACGAGTATGCAGTAGCTATGTTCTGCCCCTCGTCCAACGCGTCCGCGTAGCTGGTGGAGCTGTGCCAAGCCGAATCGTTCGGCGTTTTCGATAATCATTACAGAGGCATTCGGCACGTTCACCCCCACCTCAATGACCGTAGTCGATACGAGAATGTGCGTCTTGCCCTCGGAAAAGTCGCGCATGGCAGCCTCCTTCTCCGCAGGTTTCATCTTGCCGTGTATTTTCCCCACGCGCCATTCAGAGTAGTCTCTGATGGTATTTTCATAGCCCTCTTCAAGTGCGAGAAGGTCGAGGCGTTCGTTTTCTTCGATAAGGGGATAGACGATATAGACCTGTCGTCCGCGTCGCAGTTCGGAAATGACGCCTTCGCGGATGCGGTGGCGGCTGTACTGCGAATAGTGGCGCGTGGTGATGGGCTTGCGCCCCGGGGGAAGTTCGTCGATGATGCTGACATCGAGGTCGCCATAGACCGTCATCGCCAAGGTTCGTGGAATGGGCGTAGCAGTCATGACGAGTACGTGCGGTGGTCGCAGGTTTTTCTGCCACAGTTTTGCCCGCTGCTTTACTCCGAAACGGTGCTGCTCATCGATAATGGCGAGTCCAAGGTTTTGAAATTCCACGGTCGGCTCTATCAGGGCGTGAGTGCCAACAAGGACGTGTACCGCTCCGAGGCGCAAATCTTCCAGCACTTCCCGACGGCGTTTGCCCTTGACATTGCCAGTCAGGAGTTCAACGCGTACGCCGATGCTCTCCAATTGTTCCGAAAGTCCGTGGTAGTGTTGCTCGGCGAGGATTTCTGTGGGGGCCATGATGCAGGCTTGGAAACCATTGTCGATGGCGAGGAGTGCGATAAGTGCTGCCACGATAGTCTTTCCGGAGCCGACGTCGCCTTGCAGGAGGCGGTTCATCTGGCGTCCTGACTGCAGGTCAGCATGTATTTCCTTGACCACGCGTTTCTGCGCCCCCGTCAGTTGGAAGGGCAAGGCCTCCTGATAGAACTTCAGGAATTTCTCTCCGACTCTGGGGAACGCCCAACCCTCGGTTTCGGTGCGCCGATTGCGGGCATACTGCAAGATGGAGAGTTGCAGGAAGAAAAGTTCTTCAAACTTCAGGCGGCGGCGTGCTCGGCTGACAGCTTCTGCGCTCTGGCTGAAATGGATGTCGCGGATAGCCTGTTCGTGGCTGACGAGCTGGTGAGCACTGACTATGTCGGGCGAGAGCGTTTCGGGGAGTTGCTGAATCTTGTCAAGGGCATTCGCTACAATTTGATTGATGAGTTTCGACGAAATGCCCTTCGCCGTGAGCTTCTCCGTCAGATGATAGACGGGTTGCATACGCAGCAGCGGCCGGTTGCGCACGGTTTCCATCTCCTCCATCTCAGGATGAGCTATGTTGAAGCCATGCTGAAAAATCTTTGGCTCTCCAAACACCTGATAATCCACCCCCATGCGATACATACGTTCGATGTTTCGCAGGTTTCTGAACCAGACGAGGGTGATGAACCCAGTGCCATCGGTAAAGGTGGCCATGAGTCTGCGTTTTGCGCCCTCCCCAAGTTTTGAAAAATCAATGATGCGTCCTCGGAGCTGTATGTTCTGCATCCCCTCGTGGATGTCGCAGATGTGATAGACCTTCGTGCGGTCTTCGTGGCGGAAGGGGAAGTAGTGGAGTATATCGCCCACCGTTCGTATCTTCAGTTCTGACGCCAAGAGCTGGGCGCGAGTCTGGCCCACGCCTTTCACATACATGATGTCTTGATTGAGATAGCTGCTCACGGGAGGAAGAAGGAAAAGGAGGGACGATGCAAGGGCTGTTTATGCCTTCATGCTGGATTTATACAAATAAACCATGAGGAGGATGTAGGCAGCGAGGCTGAGAATCTGGCCTGCCGTGCTGGTCATCCATGCGCCTTGGGCAATCTGCCAATCCACGCCCGCGAAGGTGAGGCTGGCAGACACTACGCCCATCAGTGCACCGCCAGCGATGAAGCCCGATGCAAGAAGCGTGCCGCGCTCGCCGCGTGCTGCGTTCAGCGCAGCGTCCTTCGAGCGGGAGGTGATGTACCAGTTGAGCGCACCGCCGACAATGAGCGGGAGATTCAGATGTAGCGGAATGAACATGCCGAGGGCAAAGGCCAAGGCACTGATGCCGCAGGCGTTCATGATAAGACTGATGATGCCTCCGATGCCGTAGAGCAGCCAGGGAGCACCTTCGCCCATCATGAGCGGTTCAATGACGGCCGCCATGGCGCGAGCCTGCGGTGCAGCCATGACGTCAGAGTTGTCGGGTGTGAAGCCATAAGCCTCATTGAGAATCATGATGACGCCCGCCGCCGTAGCAGCACTGACGAGAATGCCGAGGAATTTGAAAGTCTGCTGCTTGGCAGGCGTGCTGCCCAGCCAGTAGCCAATCTTGAGGTCGGTGACGAAAGCTCCCGCACTGGAAAGAGCCGTGCAGACCACGCCACCCATAATCAGAGCTGCCACCATGCCGTCCGTGCCTTTCAGTCCCACAGTCACCATGATGAGGCTGGCAAGGATGAGGGTCATCAGCGTCATGCCGCTCACAGGATTACTGCCGACGATGGCAATGGCGTTGGCTGCCACCGTGGTGAAGAGGAAGGAGATGAAGAAGACAATGAGGAGGGCCACCGTGGAAAAGAGGAGATTTCCGCCCATGACATCAAGTTGGAAGAAGAGGAACGTGGCAAGGAAGGCGACGATAAGTCCCATGAAGACGATTTTCATCGATATGTCGCGCTGCGTGCGAGGCTCCGCTGCCACGTCGCCCTGCTGAGATTTGTTGCCGAAGGCGGCCCGGATGAGAGCAAAACTGCCAATGATGACGGAGCGGCTGTTCCAGACACCAATGATGCCGGCCACGGCGATACCACCGATACCAATGCTCTTGGCATACTGGAATATCTGCTGTGGCGATGCGGCTGCGGCCGTGATGCCGTTTGCTACGTCAAGGTTGGGCCAGACTACGGCAATGGCAGGAACGACAATCCACCAAATCAGCACCGAGCCTGCACACATGATGGCGGCATATTTCAGGCCGATGATGTAGCCCATGCCCAGCAGTGCGGCAGAGGTGTTGCAGGAGAGGTAGAGCTTCGTCTTGTCGGCAATCGTTTGTCCCAGGCTGCAGAAGGCGGAGGTGAAGTTCTCTGCCCACATGCCGAAGGTGGTAACGGCGAAGTCGTAGAGACCACCGATGAGTGAGGCAATGACGAGCGGACGTGCCGAACTGTTGCTGCCTTCGCCCGATATGAGCACCTGCGTAGAAGCCGTGGCTTCGGGGAATGGGTATTCGCCGTGTTTCTCCTTGACGAAATATTTTCTGAATGGTATGAGGAAGAGAATGCCGATGATACCTCCGAGCAGGCTCGCCAAGAACACTTGGTAGAAGCTGACGGAGATATGGGCTTTAGGGAATTTCGAATCGAGGATGTAGAGGGCTGGCAGCGTGAAGATGGCACCCGCCACGATCATTCCTGAGCAAGCGCCAATCGACTGTATCATGACGTTTTCGCCCAGAGGGTCTTTGCGCTTCGTAGCCCCCGCCAGTCCGACGGCAATGATGGTGATAGGAATGGCAGCCTCAAACACCTGACCCACTTTAAGGCCCAGGTAAGCCGTGGCGGCACTGAAGATGACTGCCATGAGCAGACCGAGCACGAGCGACCACGCCGTCACTTCGCGAGGATTGGCCTTCGCTGGCATCAGCGGCTCATAGGTTTCGCCTTCCTTCAATGGGCGGAAGGCATTTTCTGGAAGAGAATTGTTTGACACGATGATGAATTTTTTTTGTTTGTAAGCCTTTGATATAGCGTGTGTTGTTGATGTTTTCAGAAAACTGCGAGGCAGCCTCAGTCCATTCGGTCGCGGTAATCCTCGTAGCTGTATTTCCGCAGCACTTCGCGCGTGCCGTCGAGGCGTTCTATGATGATGGACGGATGGGCAATGCCATTGAAAGTGCAGGTCTTGACAGTGGTATAATGGTTCATGTCTGCAAAAACCACCTTGTCGCCCACGCAGAGCGGACGGTGGAAACGCCAGCTTCCCAGCCAGTCGCCTGAGAGACAGCTGTTGCCGCCCAAGCGATATTCGCACGGCCCAGCAGCATGAATCTCGTTCTCCAGCGTTTCAGCCGGAGTAGCAGCCATTTCGGGGTTAGCGGCAGAAAACTGCGTCGTGGCGTCTGCCAGTCGTACGGCGGGCCAGTAGGGCATTTCGAGGCAGTCTGGCATGTGGCAGGTGAACGAGACGTTGAGCACCGCCGTCTTGATGCCATGATTTTCTACGATGTCCACCACTTCGCTCACCAAAGGTCCCGTCTGCCAGCCGAAGGCACTGCCTGGTTCGAGCACCACTTTCAGGTGCGGATGGCGCATCCTAAATTCGCAGAGCAGGTTTATCAGGCCTTCTGTGTCATAGTCCTTGCGTGTCACGAGGTGTCCGCCTCCGAGGTTGAGCCATTCTGCCTGTTCGAGCCAGCGTCCGAACCGCTCTTCGATGATGCTGAGCGAGCGTTTCAGGTCGGCACAACTGCTCTCGCAATGGCAGTGGCAGTGCAGACCGCTGATGCCCCGTGGCAAACGTTCGGGCAAGTCTGTGGAGAGTACGCCGAAGCGGCTTCCGGGCGCACAGGGATTGTAGATTTCCGTCTCGATGGGCGATGCTTCGGGGTTGATGCGCAGTCCGCAACTCACGTTTTCCTTAGCACCATGAGCCGCATTCCAGGCTTCCACCCTCGGCAGGAAGCGTGCGTACTGGCTGAGACTGTTGAACGTGATATGGCTGGAGCAGCGCAGAATTTCATCGAACTTAGTCTCCTCATACGCAGGCGAATAGGTGTGTGCGCGCGAACCGAACTCTTCCAGTGCCAATCGTGCTTCCCAGGGCGAACTTGCCGTCGTGTGGCTGATGTATTCGCGGAAGATGGGGAATGTGCGCCAGAGGGCATAGGCCTTGAAGGCCAGGATGAACTCCACTCCGGCGGCTTCCGATATTTTACGAATAAGGGAGAGGTTGCGGCGAAGCAGCCTCTCCTCTATTAAATAATAAGGGTGCAATCTTGTTATCGCTTATGTGATGAGAATGCGTGTGCAGGGGGAATGAGTAATCCCTCCTGCCCACGAGTATTCAGGTAGCCTGCAGCGGCTTACTCTTCAAATCCGTTCGGATTGTTCTTCTGCCAGTTCCAGCTGTCGCGGCACATTTCTTCGATGCCGAACTGAGCCTCCCAGCCCAGTTCTGCCTTGGCCTTGGCAGGATTGCAGTAGCAAGTGGCGATGTCGCCCGGACGGCGGGGCTTGATGGCATAAGGCACATCCACACCGTTCACCTTGATGAACGCCTTTACCACGTCGAGCACGCTGTAGCCATGACCCGTTCCGACGTTGTAGATGGCGATGCCCTGCTTGCGCTCAATGGCCTGAAGGGCAGCCACATGAGCTCTGGCCAGATCGACTACGTGGATATAGTCGCGCACGCCCGTGCCATCGTGGGTGTCATAGTCGTTGCCGAAAACTCCGAGTTCCTGACGCTTTCCTACGGCCACCTGCGTGATGTAAGGCATGAGGTTGTTGGGAATGCCATTGGGGTTTTCGCCGATGGTTCCGCTCTTGTGAGCACCGATGGGGTTGAAATAGCGAAGGAGCACGACGTTCCATTCGGGGTCGGCCTTCTGAACGTCCATCAGCACCTCTTCGAGCATGGATTTCGTCTGTCCGTAGGGGTTCGTGCAGTGGCCCTTGGGGCATTCTTCCGTGATGGGAATGATGGCAGGATCGCCATAAACGGTGGCAGAGCTGGAGAAGATGATGTTCTTGCAGCCGTTCTTGCGCATCACATCGAGGAGGACGAAGGTGCCGTTCATATTGTTTTCGTAGTATTCGAGCGGCTTCACGCAGCTTTCGCCCACGGCCTTGAGTCCGGCGAAGTGGATGCAGGCGTCAAACTTATGCTCATCGAACACCTTTTGCAGGCCTTCGCGGTCGCGGATATCTACTTTGTAGAAAGGCACTTCCTTGCCGATGATTTTCTCCACGCGCTTGAGGGCGATGGGGCTGCTGTTGTCAAGGTTGTCAACTACTACGGCCTCATGTCCGGCCTCTGTGAGTTCAATCAGGGTGTGGCTGCCGATGAATCCGGCACCACCAGTCAAGAGAATCTTCATGGTATAAGGGTTAAATAGAGTTGTTTGCGCGGTTGGTGGGAGGGGAGGTGCGCATGGTTTTCGCGCGCGCACGTGTATATATAAGATGTGTAAGCCCTCTTGCGCATGGTAAGGGCATACAGGCATCACGTGGCAAATTTACGATTTTTCTATCAACGGTGACCGCGTCTGATGGAAAAACTGCAAGTTTTATCCTTTTTTTTGGCGTTTTTTTCGCCTCAGACAGTTGGAAACTGATCACTTTTTCCTGCTTTTTGCGCGTTTTTCGTCTCCGTCGTTCTCCCACTCTTGCCGCGAGTTGCTACCTTTGCATCAGAAAAAAAACGAAACCTACTTATGACTCCCTTCTTGCAACACGTAGCCGCCGACCTTTTCCGTAAGACGCAGGGCGACCTGAGCCGGACGCTTATCGTCTTCCCCAGTAAGCGTGCCGGACTCTATGTCAATGAATATCTCCTCGACCTCGCAGGCGAGAGCCCGCTCTGGGCACCACGCTATACCACCATCAGCGAACTCTTTGCCGACTTTGCCCCCGACCTCGCCGTGGCCGACCGCATTGATGCCACGCTCATCATCGTCGAGCTTTTTCAGCAGCTCACGCAGCAGCCCGTCTCCGTCGATTGGTTCTACGGGTGGGCAGAGCGCATACTTGACGACTTTGAAGATGTGGATAAGAACATGGTCAATGCCGATGCCCTCTTTCAGAACGTGGCAGACATCAAGGAAATCGAGCAGATGGACTATCTGACTGAAAGCCAGCAGCAGGTGCTGGAGCGTTTCTTCAAGGAGTTCGACCCCAGTCGCAGGGGGCAGCTTCGCGAAAAGTACGAGCAGCTCTGGCGCGTCATGAAATCCCTCTACGTGCAGCTCAACGAACGCTTGGCGCAGCAGGGCCAGGCCTACGAGGGCGCGCTCTATCGCCGCGTGGTGGAGCGTCTGCAGCACGACGAGATACAGCTCGATGCGCAGGTGGACCATTATGCCTTCGTCGGCTTCAATCTGCTCGATAGGGTGGAGCGCGAGTTCTTCGCCAAGGTGCGGCGGGAGGGCCGTGCCTGGTTCTACTGGGACTACGACCGCTACTATCAGCATCAGCCCGGCGACCCTGATGCCCTGCGGGGCTATGAGGCCGGACTGTTCCTGAGCGAAAACCTGAAGGCATTTCCCAACGAACTCCCGCCCGCCTGCTTCGACAATCTGCTTCAGCCCAAGGAAATCGTCATGGCAGCCGCATCCACTGAGGCCATCCAGGCGCAATACGTAGCCCCCTGGTTAGGGCAGCATCTGACCGCCGACAAGCGTCGCACTGCCGTCGTGCTCTGCAATGAAGCCCTCCTGCAGCCCGTGCTCCACGCCTTGCCCAAGGATATCCATGAAGTGAACATCACGAAAGGCTTCCCCTTGGCACACACAGAGGCAGTCACCTTCGTCGAGCGCGAGTTGGCACGCTGGGAGCGCGAGAAGACCACCCTCGGCATCGCCCAGCTTCTGGAACGACTCTTGGAGAAGGTGCGGCAGCGGGCCCATGATTTCATCGTTCGTGAAGATTTCTCCGCGCAACGCTTTGAAGATGTGCTGCAGAGCGAGGCATACTATCAGATGATCGGGCTTCTGGAGCGCTTCTCGCAAGTGTTGGTGAAGCATGTGCCGCAACTGCAGGGCGACTTCACTTTGGTCACCCTCCGGCGCCTCATCCGGCAGATGGTGCGTACGGCCACCATTCCCTTCAGCGGCGAGCCCGTCGTGGGGCTTCAGGTGATGGGTGTGCTCGAAACGCGTTGTCTCGACTTTGACAGCGTCATCCTGCTCTCTGCCAACGATGGTGTATTGCCGAAGAAGGCCGACTATTCCTCTTTCGTCCCCTACCTCCTGCGTCGTGCTTTCGGAATGACGGTGCCCGAGCGCAAGACGGCGGTCTTCGCCTACTATTTCTACCGGCTTATCCAGCGTGCCAGCCATGTGACGCTGACCTACAACACCTCTACCACGACTTCGGGGGCGGGCGAGATGTCGCGCTTTATGACGCAACTCCTTGTGGAATGGCCCTACCGTGTGGAGCATCTCACCCTCAACAGCCGTCAGGCACCGACGATGCGCCGGCCTGCTGACCAACCCAAACCGGCCGACCTGCCGCAACGCCTCGTCCATGAAAGCCGCGGCATCATCTCGTTCTCTCCTTCCGCCCTCAATACCTATCTGAACTGTCAGTTGCGGTTTTGGTATCGCTATGTGGAGGGCATCGAAGAGCCCAAGCCCGACCCCGATGAGATACAGCCGAACGTCTTGGGAAGCATCTTCCACAAAGCCGCCGAAATCATCTATCAGCCTGAGCATAAGGGCACTGCGCGCACCATTGCGGCGGACGAGCTGCGCCTGCTGCTGCAAGAGCCCGAACGCCTGCGCGGCATCATCCGCCGCGCCTTCGAGGAGGAGGAAACCACATTCCGCCTGCTCCAAAGCCGTGTGGTAGAGATGTTCCTGCGCGGACTCCTGACGTATGACAGCAAAAAAACTCCGTTCCGAATCATCGGAACGGAGAAGGCCGTGGAGAGCATTTTCGACATTGACGATGGTCAGGGCGGCACGCTGCCAGTGAGAATCGGCGGCATCATCGACCGTTTGGACGATATGGGCTGCGAAGGCCATGCGGCTGGCAGCACACTCCGCATCGTAGATTATAAGACGGGAGGAAAAGAGGAGAGCGCCACCTCGCTCGACGACCTTTTCCGTCAGGGCAGCAATAAGCATTATATGCTCCAGACCTTCATCTACAGCCTGATTCTGCAGTGCGACTATTGTGTGACACGCCCCATCATTCCCGCCCTCTTCTTCGTCAACCATGCCGCCCGCAAAGACTATTCGCCCCTCTTGCAGATGGGCAAGGGGAAGGACAAGCAGGCGGTGACGGATTTCAGTGTCTATCGTGAGGAGTTCGAGCAGCGTTTGCTGGCTTTGCTGGCAGAGATTCTTGATACTTCGATTCCCTTCAGCGTTCCCGAGAGCGATTCGGCGTGCCGCTCCTGTCCCTACTATTCGCTCTGCTATAGATAGCTCTGCCGTCGGCAGGGCTGCAGCCTTGCAGATGGCCATTTTCGCCCCTAAAAGCAATCACTCTGACCCTAAAAAATGACCATTCTGACCCCTCAAAATGGTCATCCTGAGGTGTAATGTGCTGTTGAAACCGCGAATCTTGCTTGTTAAATCTGGCAGATGCTTGCCTCAACGCACGGTAAGCACTGCCAGATTGCCATTTCTCTCCCACGGGGCTTCGGGCGTTGCCGCAGGTTTCTGTGGGGGCGTCTCCGTCCTTGCAGGTTGCTCCGGCTTTGTGGCAGGTTGCTCCGGCTTCGTTTCAGGCACGTATCTCACGATATACACCGTGTCGCGCTGTGTGATGATGCGTTCGCAATAGACCGTGTCGGCCGCTTTCGCAGGCTTCGTCTGCGCTGTCAGTGACGCCTCGTCGGCAACGCCGCCGGACAGCCCGCCCTGCGAGAACCATACGCCGCTGCCGCCCAGCAGGAGCCCGAAGCACCACACGGCAGCATAGCGCCACCACTGCGGCATGGCGAACGATGAGCGCGGCGGAGCCGGACAGAGGTTCAGCATATCGGTGCATTCCTTCTCGCTCAGTGCGCTGTCTCCGATGTCTATCGTTTTGAACATCATGGCGTAGGGTGCCCATTCGGGGGCGTAATCTCCCTTTTGGAAGTATTGCCGCAGCAGTTCCTCTTCTGCCGCCGTGGTAGCTCCTTCCATATAGCGGTGCAGCAGTTGTTGTATTTCTTGTTTCGTCATGGTTTCTTTACGTTGTTTCAGGTGTTCATGATTCTCCTAACCTCGTCAGCATTTCCTTTCTGGCTCTCGACAGCCGTGTGCGAACATTGCCGTTGGTGGTGCCTAAGAGCTGAGCAATTTCTTCAAGCGAAAGTCCTTCAGTCTCCTTCATGTGCAGGATGATGCGGTGCTGCTGAGGCAATGCCTGCCAGACGGATTGCGCCCGCACCATGAGCTCACGGTGCTCCAGCCTGAGCAGCGGCGTGTCGGTGGACGGTATTTCCAGTTCGTCGGAAAGCGGTTCCGTCTGCCGCACCGCCATGCTGCGAAGCATGTTCACGCAGACCTGACGGACGATGCAGTGGGCCAGATTGCGGAAGTGGGGCTCGTCGGCAATGCGATGCCTCACGCCCCAGAGCTTCAGCAGCGTCTCCTGCACGGCATCCTCGGCATCGTCGGACGTGGGGAGCAGCGTCAGGGCGTAGGAAAGCAGATGGGGGCGAACGCGGCGGCTTTCGCGCTCAAAGCGGCTTTTGCCAAAACCAAGCATCGTCATATACGGGAATTCCAATTTTTACGTTGCTGCCCACTGGCGACAAGGTGTAGTAGGCGGCATGGCGGTCGCAATCTATGTTCGGCGCATTGTGTTCGAAGCCGCTCATATAGTAGAGATTCTTCGCCATATAGTAGTCTAAATAATATTCCTTGCTCGTGGGCTGCTGATAGTTACAGTTAGCCTCCTTGTTGAGCAATAGCGGCCGTCCGTCCTTCAGGTGCTGGCGAATTTCGCCGGGATGCAGCAGCAGGCCGTCCGCGTCAGTCACGTAGGCCGCGTAGCTGGCATCCATCATCACCCATTTTCCCAACGTGAAACTCCAGACGACGGTGACGACGGTGGCATCAGGGTCGTCGGCATAGAATTTGGATTGGCAGGTGATGAAGCGTGCGGGCCACCCCAGTGCCTGATAGAGTTCGGCGAGGACGATGGCCTGTCCGCGCGCATTCATCCCGTCGCGCCCCGCCTTCCTGCATCCTTCCACGAGGTCGATGGCGGTGCGTTGCGACGAGGGCAGGAAATTTCCGCGGTGGCGAATGCGGTCGTGTACCCAGAACATGACGTTCTTGATGCGTTCCACCTCGCTGCCGGAGCCTGCTATGTAGTCAGCCTGAAAGTAACTGCGTATGCGCTGCAGCGTGCTGTCGGACGCCGGAGCATAGGAGAGGGGAGGGAGCGGCACGGCTTGACGGAAGGCAGAGCCCGTATCGTAAGGCAGCGAGAGGCGAATCATCCGGAGGTAATCAGCGTTCGTCTCTATCTTCTTCATCAGTTCGATGAAGTCAGCATCGTTCTTCAAGTCAGCAAAGGCAGAGTCGGAGGTGATTTTTGAAGTGAAGGGAAAGCCGATGTCGCAGAGCAACGCCAATGTCTGCAATGCCTCCGCCTTCCTGCCGCATCGGGCCTGAACGGCAGCCAGCTGGCGGATGATTTCGTTTTTCCTGACGGTCATGGTGTTCCATCTTGACAGTTTCTTCTGGCTGCTCATTGCTGCGACGACAGCCGTGGCGCGCTGAAGCAGCGGACGGCTGACATCTGATGCACTGCGTATGGGCGGCAGGAAGTCAGGGCAGGCAGACTGGAGGATGCTGCCCGTGACGCGGCAGGCCTGCATCTTCGGACAATTCTCCACCCTGCTGAAATGGATGGGGAAGCTGAAGCCGGAGAAGAGGATTTCAGAGAGCATGGGGCAGTTGGAGGCGATTGTGGGGCCACCCGTGGTGAGAATCACACCGCTGAACTCTATGCGGCGCAGATTGGGGCAGGCATCGCACATCCATCCGTCGGCGTGCCACAGTGTGCCGTCGATGACGATTTCTTCCAGACCCGTGGCATCCTGAAAGGCATGATAAGGCAGGAATTGCACATCGTGAAAGCGAAGCGTGCGCAGGCTGTCGCAGTCGCGGAAGCAGTCTTGCCCCAGTTCGATGAGGTGCTGCGGAAATTCCACCTGCGTCAGTTGTTTGCACTGATTGAACGCCCATCCTAACACGACGCTCTCTTCCGGGAGGCGAATGCTCCGCAGGGCAGACAGTTCGAAGGCACCGATGCCGATGGTGTCCATGCGTTCGGGCAGGACGATGGTAGCGAGCCGGCAGTTCCGAAAGGCAAAGTCGGGGAGTACGAGTGCGCCGCCCTTCACCGTCTGCCACTCATCTTTATATATATACGCCTCGCCGCCGGGCGTGAAGGTGGCGCGGCTGAGGTCGAGATGTGCGAGTTGCCCCTCGGTGGGCTGCTGCTGCGCATCGCTGCCTGCCATTTCGCGGAGGAATCGGAGGTCGGTGCCGTTGAGCGCGCCTTCCACGGCGATGTCCGTCAGCAGGTTCTTCTGCGCCTCGCCTATCAAGGTGGGCAGGCTGCCGGGTGTCTTGACGTGGAAGTGCTGTGGCGGCGTGGCTGTCTGTTGTGCCATGGTTTTTGCGGGCATACAAAGGCAGAAGGCAGACCATAGAAACTGAAGAAAAAGGAAGCGTGCCGTGTATTTCATGGCTGATAGTGGGGGGATGCGTTGATGCTTGTAAAGGTAGTGAATGTGTGCGTGGCCTATTCTGAGGGTGGCTGCCAGAACCATTGTTCGTCAGAAGGGGCAGGGCGATAGGGCGGCTCGGAGCCTTCAGGCGCGAGGGAGTAGTAGTTCTCCCTACTGCTGCCAGGCTGATCAATGCCAAAGCCGTTGTGGAGATAGGCACTGAGATAATAGAGGTTCTTCGCCATATACATTTCCAGATAGTGCTCCTTCGTCTGTTGGGTGCGATGATTCCAGTTGGCATCTTCGTTCAGCACCAGAGGCCGTCCGTCGATGAGGCGTTGCCGCACTTCGCCGGGATGCAGCAGGAGTCCGTCTTCGTCTGTCACGAATGCAGCGAACGAGGGGTCCATCCACACCCATTTCTTTAAGTCGCGGCTCCAGACCATGTTGATGACGTGGCAGTCAGGGTCGGTCTTGTATTTCTTGGGCTGGCAGGTGAGGGCCCTCGATGGCCATCCCATGGCAAGATACAGCTCTGAAAGCACTAAAGCCAGTCCGCGGCAGTTCAGTCCGCGCTCTTGCGCCTTGCACGCCTGATAGAGGTCGATGGCATTGTGGGGGGCATCGGGGATTCCGCCTGAGCCATCGTGGGGAATCTCATCGTGCAGCCAATACATGATGCGCTTCATGCGCGTAATCTCATCGCCGTTGCCCGCTATGCTGTCGAGGCGGAAGAAGGAGCGGACGCGCTGCAGGTTGGGGTCGGAGGGTGGAGCATAGGTGAAGGTGGGAGCATTGCTGCTGGGCGCAGCGGCATACGCCGGAGCCGTGCGCAGAATGTTCAGATAGTCGTGTTCCGTCTTCCAGTTTTCCTCCATCTGCCGGATGAGGCGTTCAAAGTCGGCATTGCCGTGCAGGCACTGAAGGTCGGTGTCCTTCTGGGCGTGCTTGTATTGCTCATAGCCATAGTTAACGGCAATTTCAAGATAGCGCAATGCCTCTTGCGGTTGATCCTTGAGTGCGAAGATGCAGGCTGTGTTGTAGGCAAAGTGCCCATTGGTATAGTTGTTAAACTGCGCAAAGCGGCTTGCGATGGAAGGGTTGTCGAAATATTGCCGGAGCTTTTGCTGCAATTCCTGAAGACGCTGCGTGGAGAGGTTGTGGATGGACTGGCGGTAAGGGATGAATTCATCGTTCTGGCTCTGCATGACATAGCCCGTCACGTTGCATTGCTTCATGAGCGGACAGTCTTCGACGGAACCGAAAAACATCGGGAAGCATACGCCTGAGAAGGTGATGTCGGCCAGCTGTGGGCAGCGCGATGCGATGGGCTCTCCCCCCGTCGTGACGACGAGTCCGCTGAACTCTATTCTGCGCAGATTGGGGCAGGCATTGACAAACCATCCGTCGGCGTGCCAAAGCGTGCCGTCAATGATGATTTCTTCCAGTCCGCCCACGTTTTCAAAGGCATGGAAGGGCAGATATTCTATGTCGTGAATGCGGATGGTGCGCAGGCGGCTACAGTCGCGGAAGTTATCTTGACCCAATTCGACGAGATATTGCGGAAACTCCACCTGCGTCAGCTGCTCGCAGCGATTGAAGGCCCATCCTGTGACGACGCTCTCTTCGGGAATGCGGATGCTGCGGAGGGCAGAAATCTCGAAGGCACCAATGCCGATGGTGTCCATGCGCTCGGGCAGGACGATGGTTTCGAGCCGGCAGTTTCGGAAGGCATAGTCGGGAAGCGTGAGGGCGCCCCCCTTCACTCTTTGCCACTCATCTTTATATATATAGGCCTCGCCGCCCGGGGCGAATGTGGCATGGCTGAGGTCGAGACTGATGAGGCGGCCGTTGGTGGGGAGCTGCTGAGCGTCGTTGCCTGCCATTTCGCGCAGGAATCGCAGGTCGGTGCCGTTGATGGCGCCCTCGATGGTCAGGTGGGTAAGCTTGTTCTTCTGGCGTTCGCCAATCAGCGTGGGCAGTGTGCCTGGCATCTGTACGCGCACGCTGCGACTTTTTCCGTTGGCAGGCGCTGTGGCTGAGAAAAGCAGAAGCACGAGGAGGGTAAAGAGGTGTTTCATGATGCTGGTTTTAAGGGTTGAATAGTATATGGCGAGGCGCATTTCGTCGCTGCAAACGTGTGCTCCTCTATCTAAGAAACGTGCAAAGTGGCGAATTGTTACAGCTTTTCTTGAAAAAAACAAAAAAAGGCGGGACTACCTGCAGCATAAGGTAATCCCGCCTGATGTAAAAATCTTTTGGCTATTTGATGGTCGTGCTGTTGGCATCGCGGATAGCCTGGAGCATCTCCTGCGTGGTGATGTCGAGGTTGAAAGGTGTGCCTGTGGTCGAACCAATGTATTGATAGCGGATGTTGCAGCCGTTGTCTGTCAGTGTGCGGAGCATGTGGACATTGCCAGGCGTTGAGAGGGCGGCGAGCACCTCTGCCTTCACCTGTTCGGCATTGGCATTCAGCGCATTGATATTGATGGCGGTCTCGTCGGCATCGTATCTCCATGTGACGATGTTGATGCCCTTTTCCTGCGTGAGTTTAATCTCTGTACATGTGAGTGGGCCTTGCACCAAGGGCAACGTCTGCTGCTGCGACTCGATGAAGCGCTGAAGCTCGCGGCGGTGGAGCTCCTCGTTGCTGAGAGAGGGGGAATCTACGATGGCCCCCACTTGCTCCGTGGAAATCTCCACACGCTGTTCCTTGCCCGAGGGCTGCTGCACGATGGTGAGCGTGAGGGCGCGATGGTTGGCTGCGATGAGGGCGAAGAGGGCACGGAGATTTTCATCTTGGCGCGTAGCGATGGTGAAGGTGTTGATGAGGTCGTCCTTCATTTGGGCAATGCGAAGACTGTCGATGGCACGAATCATTTTCGCCTCGTCGAGCGTGACGCGGATGTCAACCGCCTTCTGCCCGCCAAAGTCTGTGGTGTAGAAGCCGTTGAGCGTAGCACCGTCGGCGATGACCTGCGGAAACTGTTTGTTCACCGCCTCAATGGCTGCCTCCAACTGCCTGGCTTCGTCCTTGCAGCCACAGAAGCAGAGAAGGCCGCAGCCCATGAGGACTGCGGCCAACATATAGAGAATTTTATTCTTCATCCTTTACAGCAAGTTCCGCAACAAGTTTCTGCTGGATTTCGCTAGGCACAAGTTCGAAGCTGGCAAACTTCATGATGAAGCTGGCACGGCCGCCGGTGAGGCTGCTCAATGCGGTGGAGTAGGTGCTCATCTCCTTGAGAGGCACTTTGGCTGTGAGTTTCTCGTAGCCATTCTCTGACTGCATGCCGATAATCATGCCGCGGCGTCCCTGAAGGTCGCTCATGACATCGCCCATCTTGTCGCTCGGCACGAAGACCTCTACATCGTAAATCGGTTCGAGAATCTTCGGAGCTGCATCGCGGAAGGCCTGGCTGAAAGCGTTGCGACCGGCGAGCATGAAGGAGAGTTCGTTGGAGTCAACGGGGTGCATCTTTCCGTCATAGACAATGACGCGGACATCGCGAGCGTAGCTGCCCGTGAGCGGACCCTGCTCCATACGGCTCATGACTCCCTTCAGGATGGCGGGCATGAAGCGCGTATCAATGGCACCGCCAACAACGCTGTTGATGAACACCAGTTTGCCGCCCCATTCCAAATCCACTTCTTCCTTGCTCTTTATGTTGACGCGGATTTCCTGATTGCCAAACTTGAAGACGGTGGGGTCAGGCATACCGTCGTAGTAAGGTTCTACGATGAGGTGAACCTCACCAAACTGTCCGGCACCGCCCGACTGCTTCTTGTGGCGATAGTCAGCGCGAGCGGCACGCGTGATGGTTTCGCGGTAAGGGATGCGCTGCTCGTAGAATTCTACCTGAATCTTGTCAAGGTTTTCCAAACGCCATTTCAGCGTGCGGAGGTGGAATTCGCCCTGTCCGTGAACGAGAATTTGGCGCAGTTCCTTCGACTGCTCTACCACCCATGTGGGGTCTTCCTGACGCATACGGGTCAGTGCCACCATCATCTTCTCCGTCTCAGCTTCATTGACGGCGCGGATGGCACGCGTGTATTTTGCATTGGGATATTTGATGAAGTTGAAGCGATGATCGCAGTCCTTGGAATTTAGGGTGTTGCCCGTGCGGACATCCTTGAGCTTCACGGTACAACCTATGTCGCCTGCAGAGAGCTGCGTCACCTTCTCGCGCTGTGCGCCAGAGCAAACGAAGAGCTGAGCCATGCGCTCCTTTGAGCCGCGGTCGGCATTCGTCAGTTCGTCGCCTTCGCGGAGAATACCGCTCATGACCTTGAAATACTGCACTTCGCCGATGTGGGGCTCAACGCCAGTCTTGAAGAAATATACGCTGGTGGGGCCATCCTCAACGGGGGGAACTTCCACGCCGCGCGTGTTGTGAACCTTCGGCATCTCGTCAACGAAGGGAACAACGTTGCCAAGGAACTCCATCAGACGGCCAACGCCCATATCCTTGCCTGCGCAAACGCAGAAGACGGGGAAGATGCTGCGGGTGACCATTCCCTTGCGGATGCCTTCGCGCATCTCGTCTTCTGTGAGGTGCTCCGTCTCGAAGAATTTCTCCATAAGGTTCTCATCGTTTTCAGCAGCAGCCTCCACGAGAGCCTTGTGCATCTCTTCTGCCTTGTCGTATTCGCTGGCAGGAATATCTTCCAATGTGTAGTCGCCACCGTCGGGACCCCACGTCAGCTTCTTCATCAGTATGACGTCAATGATGCTGTTGAAGTTGGGACCCGTCTCCAAGGGGTACTGCACGGGTACCACCTTTGAGCCGTAGATGCTCTGGAGGTCGTCAAGAACCTGGTCGTAGTCGCAGTTCTCAGAATCAAGCTGATTGACGAGGAAGATGACGGGCTTTCCGAGTTTTTCGGTATAGCGGAAATGGTTCTGCGTTCCCACTTCAGGACCGAAATTGCCGTTGAGGAGCAGCACGGCGGTATCGGTGACGTTGAGAGCCGTGATGGCAGAGCCGACGAAATCGTCAGAGCCCGGGCAGTCTATGATATTGAGTTTCTTGCCTTTCCATTCAACGTGGAACGCGGTAGAGAAGACGCTGTAGCCGTATTCCTGCTCTACGGGGAAGTAGTCGGAGACGGTGTTTTTCATCGTGATGCGTCCGCGGCGCTTGATGGCGCCAGCATGGAAGAGGAGAGTCTCGGTCAGGGTTGTCTTGCCAGAACCGTCGTTGCCAAGAAGGGCAATGTTCTTGATGTCGTGGGAATTGTAAACTTTCATGGTATTATATTCATAGTATTATATACAATTGTTGAATTTCAAGAGTTTTGTGCGAAAAAACCGGGTGCAATTTAGAGAGTATTTCAGAATTGACCAAATTTTTTCTCGTATTTTCTTGAAAAATGCACCTCAACTTGCTATTTATGCCATTCTTTTAGGGTTGAAAACCTCCAGTATCTGCCCCCAAAAGTCATATCCGAGCTTGCAATTCGCTGCTGTCAGATAGTGAATCTCTCCCCTTTGCCCCCAGCGTTTAGGTGGAATAGGTAGAGAGTATCAAGCACTTGTACGTTTGCTGATTTATAGAACACTCCTTAAGTAAGCTCTCACTCTCAAAGTGTCGTTCAGTGGTGACGAGACTCCCCATGAAGCAGGCAGGCGTTACAGCTGCACCTCCACGATGTCGCCTTTGTAAAGATACCACAGATAAGCCCTCACGTGCGTCTTGCCCTGACGTTGCAGCAGACGGGCATATTCGCTGACCTGCTCGCTGTGCTCTGGTTCGGGACGTCCGAACTTGAAATCTACGACGATGGTCTCGCCGCCCTTCGTCATCACGCGGTCAGGACGCTGTGAGACCATCTCGCCCGCAGCATTGCGATAGATGAGCGTTGCCTCGCGATAGAGTCGCCATGAGCCATCAAACCACTGTCTGGCAATGGGATGGCGCAGGCGCAGGAGGATGAGGCGTCTGAGATTTTCAGCCTTCTTGCCCGCAGGCAACAGTCCCTGCTGGATGAAGCGTTCCACCTGCGGCTCCACGTCGGCAGCAGTCTCGATGACAGACATCAGTTCATGGAGCAAGATGCCCGTTTGCCGGAAAGTCTCGCGCTGCTCCTTCTCCGCAGCATCGGCAGGCGCAGTGGCGTCGATGGCACGCTCTGCCTCGATGAAGATGCGCGCTTGCTGACTTTGGCGGAACTGCGGACAACTTTGTGCGGCGGAGAAGTCCAGGTTCACCACTCGCGAATGAATTTCCAGCGGGGCAGGGTCTTTCTGCCGACGCTGTTCGGCGGAATCAGCATCGCCGCTCAACGGAGCATCATCGTGCCGCTTGATTTCTAATATAGAAGGAGTGCCGATGGTGACCACGTTAGCCAGCTTCTCCCCCACAGTCTGCTGCAACAGCCCCGCGCGGAGCATGGAAGCATGGAGAATATGGGCAACGGTGGTGACTTTTCCCTTCAGGCTTGCCCAAATGAGCAGGTTCTGCCGTGTACGGGTGAATGCCACATACATCAGGTTGAGGCTTTCGATGAAGCGGTTGTAGTATTCCTGCAGATACAAGTCTTGATAGATGCTGTTGCCTGCCTCTTTTTTCAGAACGATGGGGAGCAGGGGAATGGCGTTATATGGTTCGTCGTCAGGCGTCACCCACACGCGTTCGGGCTTCTTGACATCATCGACGACCCAGTCGCAATAAGGGATGAGGACAGTGTGGAAAGCCAGGCCTTTCGACTTATGAATCGTCAGAATACGCACGCCCTTGACCGCTGCCGAGGGAATGGCCGTTCGGTGCAGACGCTCGTCCCACTGCTGCAGGAACTGCTTCACGTCGGCCGTATTCTCATCGATGTATTTCAGCAGCGTATCGAGGAAGGCATAGAGATAGGGCGACTGCCCGGCGGAATCTTCCAGATGGAAGAGCGCGACGAGGCGTGTGGTGATTTCATAGAAGGGCAGACCGCCGTAGTGCTGGCTGTTCCAAAGGTCGAGTTGCTGCACAATCTGGTTCCATTCGTCCGTGCGGCAGTGTTTCTGCAGGTATGCCAGGGAGATAGCGTCAGTGTTGTTGACGATGTAGCGCAGGGCGTGTATCAATATCTGCACGGCTGGCGAGGCTCCGAGCAGGAAAGCCTCTTCGGAGACGAGCGTAATCTCTGGATGATGCGCCTCAAAATGCCGCAGCAACGTCGTCGTGTCGTTGTTCGTGCGGACCAAGATTGCCATTTCTTCAAGCGGCACTCCCTGCTCGCTGAGGTTCAGAATCTCCTGTGCCAGACGTTCTTCTACGCAGATGTCGTCCGTGTCTTCCTGCGGTGTGGCGACCGTCTTCTCCTCCTGTTCTTTTTTCTTCTCTTCAGGCAGAAACTCCACGCGGACATAGCCTCCCGCCTTGACGGGAATCTGCGTGACCTCGTGCGAATCGTTCGCAGGATCGGGAATAGGGTAGATATGTCGTGCGGAAAGTTGTTCGGGAAGGTTGTTGGTGCGGTAGTCCCAGTCCGCCTTCAATTGGTCATCGACGACGCCAGAGGCCGCCACGAAAAGCCGATTGTTGAAATCTACCACGGTCTCTCCACTGCGGAAGTTGCGTTTCAGCGTTTTGATTTCAATGCTCTCTGCAAAATTGTTGTTTCGGCATTCCTGGAAGTTTGCCAGCGTGTTCCAGTCGCCGCCACGGAATCGGTAGATGCCCTGCTTCACATCGCCCACAATCATGCACGAGTTTCCCTGCGCCATGCTTTCTACGAGCAGATGTCGCATGTTTGTCCATTGCAGGGGCGAGGTGTCCTGAAACTCATCGATCATCACATGGCGAAACTGCGTGCCAGCGCGTTCGAAGACGAAGGAAGTGTCGGCGTCGCCCGTCAGTTCGTGGAAGAGCAGGGGAGTGTATGCCAGGAGGAAGCGGTCGTTCTCGCGGTTCAGCTGTTCCACCTCTTTGTCGATGCAGTCCAAGAGTCGGAGCGGATAGATGTTCTCCAGACTCAGGGCGCAGGAATGCAGGGTATAGCCACACTCGTAGTAGGTCTGCAGCAGCTGGTCGAGAGCCAGTTGCACATTTTCCGCCTCATGTTCCGCTACGCCCGCCTTCTTGCCGCCCTTCACAAAGGGTTTTGCCCCTGCGGCATATTGTTTCAGCGTCTCGTTAGGTTCCTTGATTTGCTTGTAAGGGCAGTTGGCATCGGCGCATTGGTCGATGAAAGGCTTCACGCGCTGGCTGCCATAGGAAATTTTCTCATAACCCATGCTCCCCTCGATGATGTGTGCTGCCTCTTCCGCCGCCTCCGCCAGCACCTTCCGCGTCAGCCGCTCCTGCTTCAGCAATACCTCGCGGTAAGCATTCACCGTCGCATTGTCCAGATTGACGCACCCCTCGCGTCTTGCCGCCTCTTGGTCAGGCTGCTCGCTGAGGTGCAGGAGATGACGCTTCAGCATATACCGCTCTTTGAGGAGTTCCGTGGCAAGCTGGCGCAGTTGGGTGGCAACGTTCCACGATGTGTCGTCTTCAAGCCGTTTGCGGATATAGCGCAGCAGCCAGTCGAGTTCGTCAGAGTTGTCGTTCACCCCCTCCATGAAGCGTTCGACGGCGCGTCCGAGAATATCGCTATCGCCCAGCTCCACCTTGAAGTTGGCAGAAAGTCCCACCTCGTGAGCCAAGTTGGAGAGGATGGACTGGAAGAAGGAGTCGATGGTCTTGACGTGGAAATGGTCGTAGTCATGAATCATCTCGCCCAGCACCTGCATGGCGCGGTGGCGAATAGCCGCAGGCGTCATGTCTTCGGCGGCGGCTCCGGAGCATTTCTTCGCCTCTTCCATGACGGCCTGGAAGAATCCGTCCTGATCGTCATGGCTGTGGGCTATGCTGTAGAGGTTTTGCAGGATGCGGCTCTTCATTTCCGCCGTGGCCTTGTTGGTAAACGTCACGGCGAGCTGATGTTTGTGGGGATGATCGACGGAATCGCTGAGCAGATGTGCGATGAAGGTAGCAGAAAGCGTGAAGGTCTTTCCTGATCCGGCTGAAGCTTTATAGATGGTGAGCATGGTTTCAGTGAGTCGGTGATAAGAAAATGATTCTTTTCGCCCCTATAGGTAATCATTTTCGCCCCTTCAAATGACCATTTTGACCCCTCAAAGTGGTCACTTGGAGAAGAAAAGTGTAGTCGGAGTGTTGAAGCTGACGAGTGGGCGGGCATCAAGCGAGATAGCGGGCGCAAAGTGAGCGAACACGCTAATGTCAAGCATTGGCGTATTTGCAGCGCAAAAATAGCAATAAAACCTTAAAATGCGCACTTCGTAGAAAAAAATACGGTCGTTTTTGCTTTTTACTGCCGTTTTAAGCGTATATTTGCGCAGTTTTTGTCGTCAGGCGAGAGCGCAGCCCGAAATCTCCATTGATGGGACACTCTTACCCTTCTGACGTGCAAAGACACATTATTTATATATATTAACCCCAAATTCATTTATTAACCATTAACATTACAATGGAGAATCTTAAAAACATCGCTCCCCTTGAGGATTTCGACTGGAACGCATTTGAGTCTGGTGCAGCAGAGGCAGACCGCGAGGCTACCACCGCCGCTTATGACGAGACGCTCAATCATGTTCACGAGCATGAAGTGACCGACGGTACCGTCATCAGCGTTGGCAAGCGTGAAGTTGTTGTACGCATCGGTTCCAAGAGCGACGGTATCATCCCCGTCAGCGAGTTCCGTTACAATCCTGAGCTCGCCCCCGGCGACATCGTCGAGGTCTATGTGGAGAACCTGGAGGACAAGAAGGGTCAGCTCGTTCTTTCACACAAGAAGGCTCGCGCCAGCAAGTCTTGGGAGCGTATCAATGCTGCCCTCGAAAGCAAGGAAGTCATCAAGGGCTTCATCAAGTGCCGTACGAAGGGCGGTATGATTGTTGACGTCTTCGGCATCGAGGCATTCCTTCCCGGAAGCCAGATTGACGTCAAGCCTATCCGCGACTACGATGTATTCGTGGGCAAGACCATGGAATTCCAGGTTGTCAAGATCAATCAGGAATATAAGAACGTTGTCGTTAGCCACAAGGCTCTCATCGAGGCTGAGCTCGAAGCCCAGAAGCAGGAGATCATCAGCAAGCTCGAAAAGGGTCAGGTGCTTGAGGGTACCGTTAAGAACATCACCTCTTACGGTGTGTTCATCGACCTCGGTGGCGTTGACGGCCTCGTTCACATCACCGACCTCAGCTGGGGCCGCGTAGATGATCCCAAGAAGATCGTCGAGCTCGACCAGAAGGTGAAGGTCGTTATCATCGACTTCGACGAAGAGAAGCGTCGTATCGCTCTCGGTATCAAGCAGCTCACTCCCCATCCCTGGGATGCACTCGATGCAGACCTCAAGGTGGGCGACAAGGTTCATGGCCGCGTAGTGGTAATGACCGACTACGGAGCATTTGTAGAAATCGCTCCCGGTGTTGAAGGCCTTATCCACGTCAGCGAGATGAGCTGGAGCCAGCATCTCCGTTCTGCACAGGATTTCCTCAAGGTAGGCGACGAGGTTGATGCTGTCATCCTCACCCTCGACCGCGTAGAGCGCAAGATGAGCCTTGGCATCAAGCAGCTCAAGGACGATCCCTGGAAGGACATCGAAGTGAAGTATCCCGTAGGCAGCCAGCACACTGCCAAGGTGCGCAACTTCACCAACTTCGGCGTATTCGTAGAGCTCGAGGAGGGCGTTGATGGTCTCATCCACATCTCTGACCTCAGCTGGACGAAGAAGGTGAAGCACCCCAACGAGTTCACCAAGATTGGTGAGCCCATCGAGGTGAAGGTGCTCGACATCGACAAGGACAACCGTCGCCTCAGCCTCGGCCACAAGCAGCTCGAGCCCAATCCCTGGGATCAGTTCGAAGGCACCTTCGCTGAAGGCACCGTACATCAGGGTACCATCACCGACATCGTTGAGAACCGTGCTATCGTTTCTCTCGGTGAGGACGTAGAAGGCTTCTGCACCCTTCGCAATCTCGTGAAGGCCGATGGCAGCAAGGCTCAGAAGGGCGAGACCCTCGACTTCAAGGTGCTCGAGTTCAACAAGGACAGCAAGCGCATCCTCGTCAGCCACACTCGCACCTTCGAGGAGGGCCGTGCTGAGAAGAAGGCTCGTCCTGCTCGCGCTCCCCGCGCTCAGAAGGAGGAGACTCCCGTCATCCAGAATCAGGCTGCTGTGAACACCCTCGGCGACATCGACGCCCTGGCTGCTCTCAAGGCCCAGATGGAGAAGGGTGAGTAATTCTTCTCTCGCCAATGCTTTAGCATACTGCTGAAAGATTTAGGAGGGAATTTATAGAACCCACCTATATATATTTATATAATCGCCCCGCTTCTTGCTCGTATGAGCTTGGAGACGGGGCGATTTGTGTGTGGACTTTTTCATTACCTACTTTTTTCGCTCCTCCACGCCTCCTCTTGGCATGGAAAAGGAGTGTTTTCTACAAAAATCCCGATGCAAAATTTGTATGCTCAGATTTTAGTTGTAAATTTGCGGCAATGAAAACCCCATAAATCTTAAATATAACCGAAACAATGACAATCTCTGAATGCAATTTCGCAGGCAAGAAGGCAATCGTTCGTGTTGACTTCAACGTGCCCCTTCAGGACGGTAAGATTACCGACGACACCCGTATCCGTGGTGCACTCCCTACTCTCAAGCACATCCTTGAGCAGGGCGGCGCACTCATCATCATGAGCCACATGGGTAAGCCCAAGGGCAAGGTGAAGCCTGAACTCTCTCTCGGACAGATTAAGGATGCCGTAGCTGAGGCTCTCGGTGCTCCCGTAGCTTTCGCTCCTGATTGTGCAAAGGCTCAGGAGGCTGCTGCTGCCCTCAAGCCCGGCGAAGTACTCCTCCTGGAGAACCTCCGCTATTATCCTGAGGAGGAAGGCAAGCCCGTAGGCGTAGAGAAGGGTACTCCCGAATACGATGAGGCTAAGAAGGAAATGAAGGAGCGTCAGAAGGAGTTTGCAAAGACTCTCGCCAGCTATGCTGACCTCTACGTGATGGATGCCTTCGGAACGGCTCACCGCAAGCACGCTTCTACCGCTGTCATCGCTGATTATTTTGATGCTGACCACAAGATGCTCGGCTTCCTCATGGAGAAAGAGGTGAAGGCTGTTGATGCCGTACTCAGCGACATCAAGCGTCCCTTCATTGCCATCATGGGTGGTTCGAAGGTTTCTTCCAAGATTGGCATCATCGAGAATCTCCTTGGCAAGGTCGATAAGCTCATCCTCTGCGGCGGTATGACCTACACCTTCGCTAAGGCTCACGGCGGCGAAATCGGTAACAGCATCGTTGAGCTTGATAAGCTCGATGTTGCCCTTGGCGTTGAGGAGCTGGCAAAGAAGAACAATGTGGAGCTCGTCATGGCTCCCGATGCAGTGGCTGCTGATGCGTTTGCCAACGATGCCAATACGCAGGTATGCCCTGCCAACGCTATTCCCGAAGGCTGGGAAGGTCTGGATGCCGGTCCTGAGGCTCAGAAGCTCTTCGCTGATGCTATCAAGGGCTGCAAGACCATCCTCTGGAACGGTCCTGCTGGCGTTTTCGAGTTCGACAACTTCACTGCTGGTAGCCGTGCCATTGGCGAGGCTATCGCTGAGGCTACTGCCAATGGTGCCTTCTCGCTCATCGGTGGTGGCGACTCTGTAGCCTGCGTCACCAAGTTCGGTCTGACCGACAAGGTGTCCTATATCTCTACGGGCGGTGGTGCCCTCCTCGAAGCTATCGAGGGCAAGGTGCTCCCCGGCATTGCTGCCATCAAGGGCTAAAAATCAGATGAACTTCGGCCCCGTCATTCTTATAAAGGGGATGGCGGGGCCGTTTTGTATGATTTCCTGTGGAGCTTCATGGTTTTCCTCATGTAGAGGTAGCAATATGTATAATACGTGTAGTGTGTTAGAATGAAGTTCCATGCCCCTGCAAGCCAATATCTCATAGAACATCCTCTCCCTTTTTTGCCAATGTCTCTTTCCGAACGTCCCTTCGTACGTTTTCTGTTGCGTCATCGCCTCCTCTCCTGCCTCGTTGTCCTCGTGTTGGGTGTGGCAGGATGGTCAGTCTTTCGTACCGACCCTGCGTCCACCGATGTCCTTCCTGAAGATGTGCCCGTCACCGACACGCTCGCCCTCAATCTCATCCTCACGCCAACTCTCGACTGCCTGCCCCTCTATCATGCCGTGGAAAGCGGCATAGCCGACAGCATGGGACTTTCCCTCTCTATCCGCACTGAAACCTCACAATTCGACATCGACTCCATCATGCGCCGCACGCGCCGCTACGATGGTGCCGTCTTCGATGACCAACGCCTTGCCCGCTATCAGCAAATAGAGGGCAAAGCCTCTCATGGAAGTGCGAAGGAAAAGTCTGCAAGGAAGTCGCAGCGGGATGCAGCTACTAAGAGGCCTGCTGCCAAGCAGGCTGCCGCAGCGAGTCGTCGCCCCATGCCTGCACTGACTGAGGCCATTCGTCTGCAGTCGCAGTGGCGATTCCTGACGAGCTCTACTGTTCGCATCCGCGAGGTGCAGAAGCTCCGTAAGCGCACCGTTGCCATCGCGCGCTTTGCAGCCTCGTCGGCGTGTCTGCGCGATGCCCTTGCCAGTGCCGGACTAAAGGAAGCTGATGTCTATCAAGCCCAGATCAATGATTTTGGCATTCGTACCGATATGCTCACCGAGGCACAAGTGGATGCTGCCATCCTCCCCGAACCCTTCGCCACCACCGCCCGTCTGCGCGGTCACCGTGTGGTGTGGAGTGCTCCAGACAGTGTCAGCCGTTCTGCACTCTGTTTCCGCAGCGTCGTACTCGAAAATCCTCAGAAGCAGCAGCAAATGGAGTTGTTGAAGAAGGTTTATGAGCGTTCTGCGGCCGATCTCAACCGTCGTGGTACTCATGCTGCTGATAGTGCCCTCATCAAAGCCTATCATCTGCCTTCGGAAGTTATCGACACCCTCCGCCTCCCCATCTATCGCGTAGCGAAGCGCTGAGGCAATCATTGCCTTTCTGTCCAGCCATTATTGTAAATATAGCATACCTTGACATATATGGAAAAACATCTTATTGACCTCCTCGTTGAGCACGTAGATTTCTTACGTGCAGACTATGTGTTGTTGTCTCTCACGAATCCTGCGGGCCCTATGCCTGCGTGCATCCCGGGGCAGTTCGTGCAGTTAGGCGTCGAGGGTGAACCCCGCGTCATGCTCCGTCGTCCCATCAGCGTCAATTGGTGCGACGTTGCAGCCAATCGTCTCGACCTTCTCATTCATATCGTAGGTCCTGGCACGGCAGCCCTGAGTCGGCTGAAAGAGGGCGACACTCTCAGCACCCTTCTCCCCTTGGGCAATGGTTTCGATGTCTTCAGCAGTGGCGATATCCTCCTCGTCGGCGGTGGCGTCGGCACAGCCCCCATGCTCTACTACGGCCATGTGCTGCGTCAGGCAGGGGCTCGTCCGCACTTTCTCCTTGGAGGACGTTCTGCGAAGGACCTTCTCCAGCTCGAACGCTTCGAAGCCATTGGCCCCGTGCATGTGACGACGGAAGACGGAAGCCTCGGCGAGCGAGGTTACGTCACTCAGCACAGCGTCCTCCGGCAGCAACATTTCGATGCTGCCGCTGCCTGCGGCCCGAAACCCATGATGCGCGCCGTAGGACTTTGGGCCCGCGATGCCAAAGTTCCCTGCGAGGTCAGTCTGGAAAATATGATGGCATGCGGACTTGGAGCCTGCCTCTGCTGCGTAGAAAAGACGGTGAGGGGAAATGTCTGCGTCTGCACTGAAGGCCCCGTCTTCCCCACCACCGCACTCACTTGGTTCTAACTGATAATAGAATATCTTTATGGCTAATTTGCAAGTAAAGCTCGGCAATCTTACCCTCAAGAATCCCGTACTCACTGCCTCCGGCACTTTTGGCTACGGACTGGAGTTTGCCGACCTCGTTGATCTCAATAGTCTCGGTGGTTTCATCGTCAAGGGAACCACCCTCCAGCCCCGTCAGGGCAACGATTATCCCCGTATGGCAGAGACACCGATGGGCATGCTCAACTGTGTCGGCCTGCAGAACAAGGGCGTGGATTATTTCGCACAATACATCTATCCGCTCTTGAAAGACATTGACAGCCATGTCATCGTCAATGTCTCAGGCTCTGATCCCGACAACTATGCTGAATGTGCTGCACGTATCGACCGTCTGGACCGCATTCCCGCCATCGAACTCAATATCTCCTGCCCCAATGTAAAGGATGGCGGTATGGCGTTCGGAACGTCGTGCGCAGGCGCAGCCTCCGTGGTGAAAGCCGTTCGCAAAGCCTACCATAAGACCCTCATCGTCAAGCTCTCTCCCAACGTCACCGACATCGCCTCGATTGCTCGCGCCGTTGAGGACGAAGGTGCCGACGCCGTCTCCCTCATCAACACGCTGATGGGCACGAGCGTCGATATTGAGCGTCGTTGCTTCAATTTGAGCATCGGCACGGGCGGACTCTCTGGCCCCTGCGTCAAACCCGTAGCTCTCCGCATGGTGCATCAGGTGGCAAAGGCTGTGAAGATTCCCATCATCGGTCTTGGCGGCATCAGCAATTATAAAGATGCGTTGGAGTTCATGATGCTTGGTGCTACCGCCGTTCAGATTGGCACTGCCAATTTCGTTGATCCCACTGTGACGACGAAGGTCATCGCAGGGATGGAGTCGTGGCTCAATGCACATGGGGTGAAGGACGTCAATGAAATCATCGGCTGCATACGCTGATTGGCCTGAAGGAGTATCTCGTTTTTCTCAATCCGTCAAATCTGTCAGGCGCAAGTCTCTCAATGCGTAAAAAACATCCGTTGTGACAAATAACCGTTGCGACAAATATTCTTTCAGCCATATGTCAATTCCCCATCGTCTTGAAGTCTGCTGCGGCTCCCTCCTCAGTGTGCGTCGTGCCGCCGAGGGTGGTGCCTACCGCGTAGAACTCTGTTCCGGTCTTGCCGAAGGCGGACTTACGCCCAGTCTGGCTTTGATAGAAGCCGCCGTGCAGGTAGCAGGTCTGCGTCGCCATGTCCTCGTGCGTCCGCGTCCTGGCGATTTTCTCTATGATGCCGCCGAGCAGGCGCTCATCGTCCGCGACATCCGTCTGGCGCGTCAGGCAGGCGTGGATGGAGTAGTGGTCGGTGCGCTGACTCCCGATGGCGACATTGATGAAATAGCCTGTCAGCGTTTCGTGTCCGCCGCCACGGCCCCCCTCCGGCAGACTGTTGAGGGAGGCGTTCGCGATGTTCCCCCCGTAGCCCTCACCTTTCATCGCGCCTTCGATGTATGCCGCAATCCCCATTCCGCTTTGCAGACCCTCATCCGTCTCGGCTTCCAGCGCGTCCTCACCAGCGGTCAGGCCCCTACGGCTCAGGCGGGCATTCCCCTTCTGAAGTCGCTCGTTGCCCAAGCAGCAGGGCGCATCATCATCATGCCAGGCTGTGGAGTCAATGTCGGCAATGCCGCAGAGATTCTTCGCGCCACGGGTGCTACGGAGATTCATGCCAGCCTCCGCGCTCCCCAGTCTTCTGCCATGCGCTATCGCCATCCCGGCGTCTCGATGGGTACGCCCGGTGCCGACGAATATGCCACTATGGAGACCAGCGCAGAGGCTGTTCGTGCTGTGGTGGAAGCCATTGGTTAGACTCTTTGTTCATCTACATCCTTGCAAGGGTGCATCCTCCGTCCCTGTCCCGACGGAAGATGCACCCTTGCATTTTTCTGTACCCCAGTGTGCAGTGGTGTTGATAGGATTTTACGGTAGGATACCATGTTTCTACGTCACATTTCGTCTTGGAGTGACCTTTTTGAAGGGAAAACCAGCCATTTTCTGTGGGCAAGATAATCACATAGAGGGGTGAAAATGACCGCTTGGGAAGCGGGAGCTATGTTGCAGGACAGGAAAGCCCATCGTTTTCGCCGCAGCTACACTGTTCATGCCAGTCTGAAGAGAGTGTGTTTCATGGGTTTGTGGGGGCGGAAATGAGCGTCCTGATGCAGCTTTATCAGGATGCCCCATATAGTTCCTCGGATTAGTGCTGCACATTTGGCGCTTGCGAGAGACTAATTCCTGCAACTTACTTATTTCAAATATTTTGGCAGCAGGGCATGTGCAGTATCTGTAATAGCGCGGAGAATCCCTCTACCGCACTTTCAATTCCCCTCCCTGCTCCTGCGTTCTGCCATATTGTCAGTCCTCCCATAAGCGTGCCAACTCATGCCCTAAAACCCTCCGGAAAACGAAAAGTAGCGAGAAATGAGCTGAAAAAACAGAAAAAGAAGGTAAAGTTGGCAATTCCAGCGGGGAAATTTACTATGCCGTTTGTCTCGCTCGTCCGTGCAAATTGCTGTTTTGTCATGAAATTATGGCTGATGTGACAAAAAAACAAAAATATGCTTTGGTGTTTCATGAATTATCCGTTAAATTTGCTGCGTCTAATTGTAGGGTCGCCACGCCTGCGCGATAGTATGCCCAGACGGGTAGCCCGCTTCTCACCCTTAAATCTATCCACATCGGACGTGGCGCAGAATCCGTTTAATCACCCTCCTCCCCATCGGAGCGCAGGGTGGCAACCAATGATATAACTTGATTACTTATTTTACTTAAATAAGGAAATTAAAATATTCAATTATCAATATATTAACCATCAAGTATGAAAAACCGTTTTTCAAACATGAGTCAGACCGCAGTCGGTCTCTGCCTTTTGGTTTCGGCTGGTGGCTTGATGTTCTCCTGTTCGGATGATTACGACCTCGACACCACGAAGCCGGACTTCCTCGGAGAGAGCATCTACGACGAGCTGAAAGTACGCGGCAATTTCAACTACACGTTGCGGCTCATCGATGACCTCGATTACGCTGACGTCTTGGCGACGACTGGTAGTAAAACCCTCTTCGTGGCTAACGATGCGGCGTATGAAGAATTTTTCAAGACCACAACGTGGGAAAAATCTACTGGCGGCAAGGTTGAAAAGTATGACGACCTGAGCCTCGCACAGAAGAAGCTCCTCCTCAACAACGCTATGCTGAACAATGCCTACGTGTTGGAGATGATGTCGAACTGTGCCAATGGCGAGAAGAATCTCTGCCTCCGCCAGTCCAGCGCTGCCAGTGTGACTGACACCGTGAAGTGGTGGGGAAAGGCTGAACTGCCTCAAATCAACACCGAAGTCTCTGACATTCCCAACTTCTGGAATCGTTTCACCGGCGAGACGGCTGAGCGTGCGGGTATCTACATGGCTGTCGATGCCACCACTCCCATGATTGTCCATTTCCTCGAGGGTCAGATGAAGGAGAAGAACATCACCCATGAAGATGTCAGCTTCATCCTTGGCAAGAAGGAAGGCGATGAAGGATATTGGAGCGATGCAGATGCTGAAAACCGTTCTTACGTCTTCGGTTCGCGCATCCTCAAGGATGGTCAGGACATCGTCTGCACCAACGGTTATCTCCACGAAATCGACAAGGTGCTCGTGGCTCCCAGCAATATGGCAGAAGAGATTCGCAAGAATCCTGCAACGTCCATCTTCAGCCACATTCTCGACCGCTTCAGCGCGCCCTTCTACGATGGCGACCTGACTTACAACTACAAGTCTCTCTACTCCAACGATGTCGATAGCGTCTTCGTGAAGCGTTATTTCGCCGTTCGCACCACTTCGGGTCAGCTCACCACCGACCCCAACGGTTCAAACGTCAAGGCAGGTTACCCCTACCTCAGCTTCGACCCCGCTTGGAGCCAGTTCCAGGGCACGGATTCTGAAAGCGCAGAGAAGAACATGGGTGCCATGTTCGTCCCCAGCGATGCGGCTCTCAAGACTTACTTCATCAATGGTGGTGGACGCGTCCTCATGGAGCGTTATGCTACGCAGAAGCCCGTCACTGAGGACAATCTCCTCTACAACCTCGACCAGGTGCCCCTCGACATCATTCAGGCCCTCGTCAACAACCTCATGAAAAATTCGTTCAATGAGACCGTACCCTCCAAGTACCTCTCTATCATGAACGACGCCCGCGACCAGATGTTCCCCACTGCCGATGGCTATACCACTCGCAAGGACTACGAGGCTGCCATCGATCAGGTGATGCTCGCCAACAATGGTGTGGTTTACGTCATGAACAAGGTGGTGGCTCCTGCCGACTATTCTTCTGTCATCGCTCCCGTGCTCTATAGCGAGAATGCTCAGGTGATGCGTGCCGTCGTACGTGCTGACGAAGCCTACATTCAGGGTAGCCAGTATGCCAACGCCCCGCTTCAGACCTACTTCTCCACGTATCTGAAGGCCATGCAGAGCACCTTCAGCCTCTTCGTCCCCACCGATGAGGGCCTCGGCACCTTCGGTTACGTAGATGCTGCCAGCCTCGCTTCCGGCAACTCCCGCAACTATATGTATTGGCGCTATGAATACAAGACGGGTAACGTGGCTTCTTCCGGAAAGCGTCTGCCCATCAATGCCATCGCCTATAAATATGATATAGAGAAGGGTTATTCCCCCACCGATGCCACCCGTGGCAACGACTTCCGCTCGCTCTACAACGACCTCCTCACCTCTTCTTATGGAGAAGTGAAGAAGAAGCTTCTCATCGAACTTGTCAATCAGCACATCGTCGTTCATGACAAGAACGAAAACATCCAGTCTGGCCGCAAGTATTTCCTCAGCCGCACCGGTGCTCCCGTCATCGTGGAAGCCAAGGGCGACGCTGCGGGCAACGGCATGAAGGTGCTCGGAGGTTTCCAGCAGCAGATGCAGAAGCTGGGCTCCAATGTGGCTCCTACCAGCAACGTCGTTGAAGTCTATGACCAGAGCCAGGAGCGCAACGGCTACGGTAATGGTATGACCTACTTCCTCGACCGTCCGATGCAGCCCACCACCAACAGTGTATATAAGGTGGCTAAGTCCATGCCCTCCTCTTCCAAGTTCATGGAGCTTTGCGAAGGCGTGAACGATGATGTCCTGAAGAACGCCGGCGTCAGCGATTCCCTCTTGGTCAATGAGAGCGACTGGCAGCGCGCCGCCGCACTCTACTACATCTTCCTCCAGGGTGAGAAGGGCGGTGCAAACTACAATGTTCCCTCCGGCGACAAGCTCGTGCGTAGCTTCAACAACTATCGCTATACGCTCTACGTTCCCACCGACGATGCCGTACAGCGCGAGCTCGACAACGGACTCCCCACATGGGATGAGATTTCCGAATACCTCGAAGCCAACCTCATCCGTCCTACGGAGCCCGCCGGAAAGCCTGAAATGCCCAACGACACCGAGGCTGAAGACTACAACGACCGCTTGAAGGAATATGAGAAGGAGCTCGCTATCTGGAAGGGCACGGCTGAATACAAGCAGTACGAGGCTGACCTCAAGAAGGATAAGGCTACTCAGACCACCGCTCAGGCCATGATCAATACGCTCGTCAACTTCATCAAGTATCACTTCCAGGATGAGTCCGTATTCGTAGATCAGGTGAACGGCGAAGCTCAGTATATGACCGCCTGCATCTATGATGGCAACTATCTCAACCTCACCGTTTCCCAGAAGCCTGGCAGTCTCACCATCAAGGACGCCGATGGTCAGAGTGTAAGCGTGGCATCCGCCGAGCAGAACCTCCTCGCACGCGATGCCCACTACAATGCCACCACCAATCCGCGTGTCATCAAGAGCAGCTCGTACGTCGTCGTACACCAGATTGACAACGCCCTCCACTTCAAGCCGCTGGGCGGTGCCAAATGGGACGCTGCATGGCAGTCATCCAAGAAGGCCAAAGCTTTCCTCGCCAAGTATGGAACACAGAAATAACAGCATGCCATGAAGAATATAAAATATATCCTCACCCTCGCGCTTTTCCTCTGTGCCAGCGTGGCTTTCGCACAGTCAAAGCGTATCTCGGGACACGTCTGGAGCAAAGCCGATGGCCCCGTGATAATGGCTAACGTGGTCGAAATCGACAAGTCGAACCGTATCGTCAGTGCTACGCAGACCGACGTCAGCGGTAACTTCTCCCTGACCATCAAGAACGCCGCCAACAAACTTCAGGTGTCCTACATCGGATACACCACCAAGGTCATCAATCCCATCGGTAGTCAGACTACCTTCAAGATTGAGATGATCGACAAGACCGCTCTCTCCGAGGCAAAAGTCGTTGTCACCCGTAAGGTGAAGACCAATGGTCTTGCCATCCCCGAGCGCGAAATCTCCACTGCTACCCAGACCCTCAACATGGATAACCTCGAAGGTCTCTCCTTCGAGACTGCCGGCGATGCCCTTCAGGGACAGATTGCCGGTCTCGACATCGTTGCCAACTCTGGTAACCTTGGTTCCGGTACGTCCATGCGTCTGCGTGGTGTAAGCTCCATCAATGGTGACTGCGAACCCCTCATCGTTGTCGATGGCTACATCCTCGAAGACTATTCTTCTGACGACCTCGACCTGAGCAACATGGAGAACGAAGAGCAATTCGCCACCCTCCTCCAGGTGAACCCCGAAGACATCCAGAATATCCGCGTCCTCAAGGATGCTGCCGCCACGGCTATGTGGGGTGCCCGCGGTGCCAACGGTGTCATCGAAATCACCACACGCCGTGGTAAGCGCGGTCCGACGAAGGTAAACTTCAGCTATCGCTTCTCTGGAGCCTGGCAGCCCGAAGGCATGAAGATGCTCGACGGCGACGGCTACTCCATGATGCTCAAGGAGGCTTACTTCAACCCCAACCAGAGCGACGTGGCTTCCGGTATCGTGGAGCTGATGTACCTCCAGGACCACCCCGCATACTATGCTAATTATAATAAGAATACCGACTGGGTGGATGAAGTCACTCAGTTCGGACAGACCCACAACTATGGTATAAACCTCTCCGGTGGTGGTGAGAAAGCCTCTTTCCGTATCAGTGGTAACTACGACCACGAGACGGGTACCATCATCAAGCAGAGCCTCGACCGCTTCTCTACGCGCCTCGCCCTCGACTACTACGTCAGCGACCGTATCAAGTTCAGCTCCAACTTCTCGCTCGTTTATACCAAGAACAACAAGAACTACGACAACAACATCCTCTCCTACGCTTACAAGGCCATGCCTAACATGAGCGTATATCGTTGGGAGTATGACCCCGTGACTGCACAGTATTTCAACACTGGCGACTACTACATCATGCCGCCCGCTGCTGCAGGCGCTGGACTCGTTGCCAACAACTCCAACCTCTCTTCCTACTATCTCCGTGACCGTGTCGGCAACTGTAACCCCGTGGCCATCGCCAATCTGGCTTACTACCGCACTTCTACCTACACCATCACGCCCCAGTTCTCCATCGAGTACAAGCTCCTCGGCAAGGAGGATGATGAGCATCAGCTCAACTATACGGGTGAGGTCTATATGAATGCCTTCACGCAGGGCGACAACTCCTACTATCCCCATCAGCTCACCTCGAACACTTGGGACAAGGGCGTTGACTTCACTGCCGACTATCAGAACAAGACCTTCGCTTTCACCACGCGCCACAGTCTTGTCTATATTCCTCACTTCGAGAATGAGAACCATTCGTTCCAGGTGCTCGGTCGCTTCGAGGTCAGCTCCTCCAACGGTACCACCCAGAGCCTGAACAGTTCAGGTATCAACGGCGGTATCACTGACCCCACCGTGCCCGGTTATCTCAACGGTGCCTCCACCAGTACTTGGAAGGGACACTCTGCCAGCGCACTCGGCACTTTCCACTACAGCTTCGGCTCTAAGTACAGCGTCGATTTCTCCGTTCGTGCCGACGGTATGACGAAGTTCGGTGCCGGTAGCAAGTGGGGTGTATTCCCCGGTATCTCCGGTCGTTGGAATATCTCCGACGAAAAGTTCTTCGAGCCTCTCCGCTCCGTTGTCAGCATGCTCGCCGTTCGTCCGGGTTGGGGTGTCAATGGTAACGCTTGGTTCGGCGAAGGACTCATCTATAATAAATATAGCAGCTACGGTTACTACGACGGTGTAGCAGGTATCGCTCCTGAAAACCTCCGCCTCACCGAGATTAAGTGGGAAAAGACGCGCTCTTGGAACATCGGTGCTAACCTGAACCTCTTCAACGACCTCGTTCAGTTCGACCTCAACGTTTACCACAAGTACACCAGCGACCTCCTCATGAGCGGTGTACGCGTCCCCTCCAGCTCCGGCTTCTCGTCGCTCAGCAACAGCAACGTCGGTAAGATGGAGAACGAAGGTTGGGAACTCTACGTCAGCACCAAGCCTATCCTCAAGTATGGCAAGTTCAGCGTAGTCCTCCGCGCCAACATCGCCCAGAACATTAACACGCTGACTGAGATGGACGAGAACGTCCTCGAGTCCATGAACCCCGACTTCAACTATAAGAACGAAAGCGTGATGAGCCGCGTTGAAGTGGGCCACAGCCTCGGTGCCATCTACGGTTTCCGCTTCAAGGGTGTCTATGCTTACGACTACGACCACAACGGTTACTTCTCGAACGATGACAAGAACCAGTATTTCACCGCCGATGGTACGCAGAACACTGCAAAGGCTGCGCTCGACCGCGGTAACGACTCTCGCCTCACCATGGAGAATGCCGCTCCTATCGCACGCGATGCCAAGGGCAACGTCATCTACGACAAGTCGGGCAACCCCATGCGCATGATGTTCAACTACGGCGGTACGAACTACGCCTTCGAGGGTGGTGATGTCTGCTACGAAGACGTGAACCATGATGGTCAGATCAACGAGTTGGATATCTGCTATCTCGGCTCTTCCAACCCCAAGGTGAACGGCGGTTTCGGTATCGACCTTACCTACGGACGTTGGACCCTCAAGACCAACTTCAACTTCCGCATCGGCAACAAGATTCTCAATCTGGCAAAGATGTATGCCGAGGATATGCGTACGAACGTGAACCAGATGGCTTCCGTAGCATGGCGCTGGCGCAAGAACGGCGACATCACCGAGATTCCCCGTGCCAAGAACGCTGAAGTCAAGGAGTCTTACAACGCCCTCATCTCTGACCGCTACGTAGAGCCCGGCGACTTCCTCCGCTTCCAGTATTTCCAGCTCGGTTACTCTGTTGACCCCAAGAAGCTCAAGAAGGTTCGTCTCTCTACCCTCCGCATCAGTGCTTCTGGCAACAACATCTTCTGCTTCAGCAAGTATTCAGGTGTTGACCCCGAACACTCTCAGAGTGGTTACAGCCCCTGTATCGACAACTCTACGACCCCGCGTTCCAAGAGCTTCACGTTCAGTCTGAACTTCGGTTTCTAAACAAGGCATTCATCATTTGGACACTATTATCATGAAAAAGCATAACATCAATAAATTCCTTCTCGGAGCTGCTGTCGTGGCGATGGGCGGACTGGCCTCTTGCGAGGACTTCCTCACCATCACTCCCACCAACTCCATCACCAAGGAGGATTACTGGAATACTCGCAGCGACGTTGACAATGTCCGCGCAGCGGCCTATTACCAGATGACTCAGTTAGAGGATAAAATCCTTATCTGGGGTGAGTTCCGCTCTGACAATGTCACGCTGAACAAGATGGACAAAACGGAATACCTCCGTCTCAAGGAGGCCGTCCTCCAGCCCACGCAGGGCATGTTCGACTGGGGCGGATTCTACAAGGGCATCAACTATTGCAATGAGGTGCTCGAAAACGGACAGCGCATGATCGACAACCAGATAGACCCCTCCTTCACTGAGGGCGACTGGCTCCCCATCAAAGCGGAGATGATCAGCCTCCGTGCGCTCTACTATTTCTATCTCGTTCGCGCCTACCGCGATGTCCCCTACGTCACAGCTTCCGTCAGCTCCGACACGGAGGCCAAGGCCAGCCGCATCGCTGCAACGCCGGGCTATCAGATCCTCGATGAGTGTATAGCTCAGGTGGAGGAGGCTCAGAAGTATGCTGCCAAGAATTTCGGTGCCGGCGTCACCTCTACGGGCCGCTTCACCGTCTATTCCATGTCTGCGCTCCTCGCCGATATGTATCTCTGGCGAGCTTGTCTCTATAACAACATCGCTGAAAAGAAGGATGCCTCTGACAATCCCTATAGTCCGGAGAATGCGAGCGATGGCATCGTTACCGCAAGCCTTCAGAAGTGTATCGACAACTGCGATATCGTCATCAATCGCTTGAAGAGCGAATACGACCGCAAGCTCGACCTTCAAAACGTAGCGGAGAACGACCCCCGTCGCAAGCAGCCATTCCCCCTCTATACCAACACGGCATCGAGATTCGGCAGCACGTTGGATTCGCCCTACTTTCTTAACTTCGGTGTGGGCAATAGCGATGAGAGCGTCTTCGAACTCCAGTACGATGGTGTCAATGTTTCTAACTCCGCCTATGGTACACTCTTCTATGGCGATGAAGACAATTCCTTCGCACCGCGCATCATGACCGCCACGCCCATTCTCTTCAGTCGTATGGCAGAGACCGATCCCGATATGGGTCTTGCTCGTGGTTACGGACTCACCGACTTCCGCGCATTCTCTACCGCTATGTATGAGAAGGAGAATCAGAATGTGTTCCCCATCATCAAGAATATCGTCAATTCTGTAATGATTATTGCCGCAGAAGATGTTCGCAAGGGAGCTGATTACTCCAGTTACCGCAGCAACAAGAGCAGCAGTGCTTCCTGCCCCATCTATCGTCTGAGCGATGTCATGCTCCTTAAGAGCGAAGCGATTGCCCGCCTCCTCTCCAAGGGTGGCACTGCCAGCCGCTCCATGGGCTTCCATCTTATCAACAACCTCTTCGCCCGCAACAATCCCGAGGCCGACTCTCTCCCCACGGAGACCAACAATCCTACGTATTGCGCACGCCTCGCTCCGGGTTGGGCATCCACTCGTTCAGAGGAATCCACTGACACCCTCCTCCGTCTCACCTACTATGAGCGTCAGCGCGAGTTCATCGCCGAGGGTAAGCGTTGGTTCGACCTCGTCCGTGAGTGCGAATGGCGCAACGAGACAGAGGAAGTGCTCGAATGGATGGCAGCTTCTTCCAGCGTGAAGAACCGTTGTCGAAACCTCTGGTCGCTCTACAACCCCATCTATGCTGAAGAAATGAAAGTTAATGGTGTCGGATATGGTGATGGAAACGGCAAGCTCGTCCAGAATCCTGTTTGGCAGAAATATATGCAAGACTAAATCCCACATACAGCAATGAAAAGTATTTGTATCAAAATCAAGTCGCTCGCTTCCCTGCTTCTTTTGGCGGGCATGACTTCCGGTATGCTCTTCACCTTCCAGAGCTGTAAAGAGGACTTGAGCGAGAGCGATTACGCCATTGCCGAGAAACAGACCATCACGGACTATCTCTCTGAAAATGACGATTTCTCCCTCTTCAAGGCTGTCCTCGACCGTGTTCCCCTCGGTCGTAAGGAAGGCGCATCTCCCCTCTCTGCCGTGCTCTCCGGCCGTGGTAACTATACCGTGTTCGCACCATCGAACGATGCCATCAACGCATATCTTCAGAGCCTCGGCCTTACCTCCGTCGATCAGCTCGACGATGAGCAAGCCTCGCTCATAGCATGCTCCTGCATCATCGACAACGGCGATGAGTCGGCCTATGAAAGTGCTGAGTTCCCCACTTCCGTCGCAGCTTTCGGCAAGAGCGACCTCAACGACCGTACCATCACCTGCGAGCAGAAGGTGGACGAGACTACCAACGACACTTACTACCTCCTCGATGGTACCTCGCGCGTGGTGAAGTTCGACATCGAACTCTCCAACGGTTATCTCCACATCGTTGATCGCGTCATCGCTCCCTCCAACGAGATGGTGCCCGACCTCATCAAGACGGCCGACAACATGACCGTCATGGGTGCCCTCCTCTTTGCTACGGGATGGGACGAGAAGCTCACCGACTATATCGACCTTGAGTATGAAAATGCCGAGCATGAGGTCAGCGTGAAGCTCCCCAACCTCGCCACCTTCCCCGTGGCCCAGCACCGTTATCTCGGTTATACGGGTCTCGTGGAGACCGACGATGTCTTCGCCCGCTACAATGTGCCTGCTCCTCAGGGCTACGATGCTGAGACGGGCAACTGCGAAAACATCGAAGCCATCGTCAATGCCCTCCGTCCCATCGCCGAGGCTGCCTATGGCACGGCTGACAAGGACGACCTCAAGAGCGAGGAGAACGCCATCAACCGCTTCGTGGCTTACCACTTCCTTGAGGGTAAGATGGCACACAACAAGTTCGTCAACCATTTCTGCGAATATGGCTACAAGTGGGGCGACATCCTCAATCCTCAGCAGGAGACCCTCACCGTCGATCTCACTGACTATTTCGTCTCCGTCGGAAAGTATCGCGGCCTCGTCAAGATTACCCACGAGGCAGTGTCGAGAGACCTCTTCGCCAACCGTGTCTGCAAGTACGACGTCGCTGCCAACTATGAGCAGCTCAGCGTCACACACCCCGGTGTGAAGATTGCTGCCACCAACCCCAAGGCAGGCTCTGAAGAAGTCAATGTCAATAATGCCAAGAACGGTTACTACTATCCCATCGACGACCTCCTTATCCTCGACACGAAGACACAGGATGCACTCGGCGGCGAACGTATCCGCTTCGACATCACCACCATCCTCCCCGAGCTGCTCAACAATGGTTGCCGCAGCCAGAGCTACCAGTATTTCGACAGCAACAGCTATTTCGACAATATCACCGGATGCTCTGACGACACGAAGCTCCTCTATCTCACCACTGCTTCGCAGGGTGCCTACGGATGGTGCGACCTCGAAGGCGATGAGTTCATGGTGCTCGGCATCTACGACTTCGTCCTCAAGCTGCCTCCCGTCCCGAAGGAGGGTCTCTACGAAATCCGTATGGGATGCTCGCTCAACAGCCTCCGCGGTATGTGCCAAATCTACTTCGGCGAAGACCCCAAGAGCCTGCTCCCCGTCGGCCTGCCCTTCGATATGCGTATGTCAACCACCGACGACAATGTAGGATGGTTCAACGATGGCAACCTCGATGAAGCTGCCATTCAGGAAAAAGACAAGAACATGCGCAACCAGGGCTACATGAAGGGTCCGAAGATTTTCTGTATCTCCAATGGTGATGCTGCCACGACCGCCCGCGACTATCAGGGTCACGTCCGCCTCATCGTCACCACCGAAACCCTCAAGCCCGGCCACACCTACTACATGCGCTTCAAGTCCTGTCTGGAGGACAACGCATCGCAGTTCTTCTCTGACTATTTCGAGTTCTGTCCCCGCTCCGTTTACAACGGTGTAGAGCCCGAGGACATCTGGTAATTCCAATCCTCCCTTTCAGGCCTGCTCCTTCCCGGGCAGCCTGCTCCTCCTCCCTTCTCCTTCCCCCTTCTTCCCTCCGTGTCCCCCCATCGTCGCGGTTGCAGCATCGCTTCGCACACCGCGGGGTGCTCCGGCAGAGAGAGAGGCGGGCGGAGAGGGGGAGGGCAGGGGCAGAGAAGGCAGAGCCACAGGACATGGAAAACAAAAACGAAATACATTCTATTTCCCGATTCAAATCATTATGAAATATCCTATCAACCATTTGTTCAAGGGATGCGCTTTTGCACTTTCCGCCATTGCGCTCGCCACGGCTTGTTCTGACGACCATTTCGACGTCGTGGCTCAGGGCAGTGCTGACAAGACGCTGTGGGAGAACATCGAGGGCAATAAAGATCTCTCTGATTTCAAGGACCTCCTTTCCCGCATCACCTTTATGAAGAGCGAGAACGACAAGGCCGCCACGCTCAAGTTCAGCGAACTCTTGGCTTCCAATCAGAGCTTCACCGTCGTAGCACCCCTCAACGGCACCTTCGACTATAAGGCGTGGAGCGACACCATCAACAAGGCGAATACGCTCCGTGCCGAAGAGGCCACCGAGCGCGAAGGCCGCCGCCTGATGTACATCGCATCCAGCCAGTTCGCCATGAACCACATCGCACGCTTCAACAGCAATCTGGCACAGAATCAGACCATACATCTCCTCAACGGAAAGAACGTGCAGAGCGTTCCCGGAAAGTTCAATGATGTAGAGGTGACAGGGCAGCAGCTCCTCGGCAGCAACGGCGTGCTCTACACCCTTCAGGGCATCAACCCCTTCGCCTATAATATCTACGACTTCCTCTCTGCCGACCCCGCCATCTCCAGCGTAAACGCTTATATCAAGGACCCCGCCATCGAGAGCGAAACCTTCAATGAAGACCTCTCTGTGCCCGGCTCGATGAACGAGAATGGCGACATGGTCTATATCGACTCCATCTACACCCGCACCAATCTCCTCCTCGACGCCATCGGCATCAGCCTTGACGATGAAGACTCCTGCTATGTGGCCGTCATCCCCGACAACAACGCCTGGGCAGAGGCTTTAGAGAAGGTGAAGAAGGTCATGAACTACGGCACAACCTACAGCTATGGCTGGGACGGCACGAAGTTCACCTACTCCTCCGCCCGCGGTAGCGCCCTCAAGCTCAATGCCGACTCCCTCATCGAGGCAAAGGCTAAGGAGGCCATCATCAAGAACATGTTCTTCCAGCCCTATCGTATGGGCCTTGAGAGCAAGAAAGACCGCAAGATTGTGGAATACATGGAGACTGCCGACAGCCTTATCTCCAGCTCCATGGTGACGTTCTACAATCCCGCCGCCAAGAAGGGACAGCCCAATTCTAACCAGAATCCTGCCCTCCGTGCAGAATACGTGGAAGATGCCTCCAACGGCTATATCTTCAAGCTCCCCAGCTATGGCTTCGACCCCGCTTATTCCTTCGTGAATCGCTTCTACTTCCAGCCCCTCAGCTCCTACTACACTATCAATACCTCTGGCTGTACGTCCTCCATGGGTACCACCGTCCTGCTCTCCAGCACGAATTACAACAATTATCGTGAAATGAAGGATGAAAATGGTGAAGTCGTGAAGGATGAAAATGGCAAGGTCGTGATGACGGGCGTTCAAGGCGAAGTGCTCAACAACATGTATCAGCGTTTTGCCATCCAGAACAGCTCGCAGGAGATGAAGGTGGATTTCCGCCTCCCCGATGTCTATAGTGCTGACTATGTCATCAAGATGACCCTCGTCCCCAGCAACATCAACTTCGATGATGTGAACGAGGAAGCCCAGGCAGACTTCTATGAGAATCTCTGCTTCGTGGCAGAAATCATCGACGACGACGATAAGAGCCTCGGCTCCGTCACGTATGCCTACGTCAAGGAAGGCGAGAAGACCGACAAGAACAAGGCAAATGCCATCGTCATCGACCCCATGACGGGCGTCACCGAGCTCACGCTCTTCCCCAAGTTCCACTTCCCCAAGTGCTACGTCGATGTGCCTTGCCCCACTGGCAACACCTTCGCCCGTCTGCGCATCACCGTGCCCAAGGGTGGTGGCCGCGACAAGATTGTCTATGCTCCTATAAATATTGTACAAGTCACCTGCGAGCCTTATCGCGCCGAATAATCAAACACTATGAAGACAGATAATCGATACCTTCAGATACAGCAGGCTGCTCTTCGCGCCGGTATCAGCCTCTTTATGCTCTTCGGCGTCGGCCAGGCTTTCGCGCAAGACGACGTTACGCCCGCCGATGCGGAACAGACCGAAACTCCTGCTCCCAAGAAGCAGCAGGCCAACGCTCCGAAGTACGTCATGAAAGACGTCCGCGGCGTCGTCTATGATGCCGGCACCCGTCAGCCCCTCTCCGGTGTGCGCGTGCAGGCGCTTGCCAACAACCGCTACACCGCCATGACCGACGAAAACGGTGAATACGTCATCAGCGTTCCCGAACACGTCACCGCCCTCTATGTCTCCACCGAAGGCTACAACGCCGTGCAGGTGGGCATCCGTGGCGACAAGGCTCCCAACGCCTACGTCTATTCCGAGCGTTTCCGTCCCCTCTACACCGATGGCATCAATGTCCTCAACACTGCCAACGCCTCCTTCGACACGCCCTCTGCCGTCTCCTTCGAGAATGAGCTCGACAATCAGCTCAACGCCTCCGTCCGCACGGTAGCCCGTGGCGGAGTGGCTGCTCAGGGTGCCATGATGCTCATCAACGGCATCAACTCCCTCAACACCAATGCCCAGCCTCTCGTCGTCGTCGATGGCGTAATCTGGGATATGCAGTTCGACCGTGGTACCATCCACGATGGCTTCTTCAACAATGTCTTCAATCTCATCGACCCTGAAGACATCGAAAACGTCGAGGTGCTCCGCAATGGCGTTGCGCTCTACGGTGCCGAAGGTGCCAACGGTGTCCTCCGCATCACCACGAAGCGCGGTCACTCGATGGCCACGCGCATCAACATCCGCGCTTGGGGAGGCTTCGAGCTTGCTCCCTCCAACCTCGATGTCATGAACGCCGAGCAGTATCGCAACTATCTCACCGAGTTCCTCGGAACGACGAAGTATGCCAAGCAGAACGACCTCGGTTCCAACTACACCATCCCCTTCCTCAATGAGGATAAGAACTATCTTTACTACAATCAGTATCACAACGAGACTGACTGGCAGGAAGACCTCTATCAGAACAGCTTCACGCAGAACTACCGCGTAGGCGTACAGGGTGGTGACGACGTTGCCATGTACAACCTCTCGCTCGGCTATGCCAAGTCAGACGCCACTGCCAAGCAGACCGACTTCAACCGTCTGAACATCCGCTTCAACACCGACGTCAATCTCTGGCGCGGCTTCACGGCCAGCATCGACATGGGCTACGTGCGCAATGCCTACAACCTCCGCGACAACGGATGGGCTGAAAGCTATGCGCAGAAGAACATCTCCTCGCCCAACGTCCTCGGCCTGATTCAGTCTCCCTTCATTGACCCCTACACCTACTATGTGGAGTATATGGGCAACAATGAGCTGAGGCTCAACCATACCGACAAGGTCTATGCAGGCATGAACTATGCCGACTCCAACAACCCCTTCCTCTTCGCCAGCGCATTCGGCTACGAAGGTCTTGCCAACCCCTTCTGGGTGCTTGAGAACGGACAGGGCGACAACAAGAACTATCAGGAGCAGACGCAGTTCTCCCTCAACATCCAGCCCCGCTATAAGGTCAGCAAGTACGTCACCATCACCGACCGCTTCAGCTATCTCCTCAACCGCACCAACGAGAAGTATTTCATGCCTGCTTCCGGTACGCCGAGCAAGGTCGTGGAGAATCTCGGCAACGTGCAGAGCATCATCGCTTCCCAGTTCGGCAAGGAGACCACGCTCTTCAATGACTTCCGCGTAGATTGGAACCGCAACTTCGGTGCCCACAACATCGACCTCTTCGGAGGCTTCCGCATCGCCAACTATAGCTACACCAGCTCGAACGTCAAGGGTTACAACAACTCGAACGACAAGATGCCGAACCTCTCCTATTCGCTCCAGTATCTCTCCTATGGCGGCGTCAACGACCGCTGGACCAACCTCTCCTACTACATCAATGCCGACTATAACTACAAGCACCGCTACTTCGCCAAGTTCATCCTCTCGGCAGAAGCCAGCAGCCGTTTCGGCAAGGAGGCTGAGGGCGGCGTGAAGGTGGCTGGCGTGCCTTGGGGCGTATTCCCCAGCCTGCAGCTCGGATGGGTCATGAGCAATGAGGCGTGGTTCAATGTCAATTGGATTGATTTCCTCCAGCTCTCCGCAGGCTATGAGATGTCCGGTAACGACAACATCGACTACTATGCTTCGCGTACCTACTTCAACAACGTGAAGTTCCTCGATAAGGCCACTGCCCTTGAGCTTGCCAACATTGAGAACCCGAAGATTCAGTGGGAGACCACGCATCGCTGCAACGCCGCTCTCCAGCTCAATATGCTGAAGAACCGCCTCTCGCTCGGATTCGAATACTTCAACGCCCGCACCACCGACCTCCTCGTGCGCAAGACCGTGAGCGACATCACGGGTCTCTCGCAGATGTGGAGCAACGACGGCGAGCTGAAGAACTCTGGATTCAACGTGAATGTCAATGCCCAGCTCATCTCTACGAAGAACTGGCAGTGGCAGCTCGGTGCCACCCTCGGTCACTACGAGAATGAAATCACCAAGCTCCCCAATACGCGCAACAACCTCATCGAGACCTATAAGCTCGATGCTGCCGGACAGCGCACTGGCGATCCTTCCACCTTCGTCGGCTACACCTCCAGCATCTATGGCGCCGACAATGTCCTCACCGCTGTCGGCCATGCCGCAGGCGTTTTCTACGGCTACAAGACCAATGGTGTCTATGCCACTACTGCCGAAGCGCAGGCCGACGGCCTGAAATATCCTACCGGACTCTCCACGCAGCCCAGCCGCGACTTCCAGGCGGGCGATGTCCGCTTCGTCGATACGAACGGCGACGGCTGGATTTCGGAGGCTGACAAGGTGGTCATCGGCGACCCCAACCCCACCATCTACGGTAACATCTACACCTCGCTCTCGTGGAAGAACCTCTCCCTCGACGTTGTCTTCAAGTACTCCCTCGGCAATGATATCTACAACTATCAGCGCATGCAGCTCGAATCGGCCAACAACATCTGGAACCAATCGACGGCTGTAGTAAACCGCTGGAAGTATGAGAATCAGCAGACGGATGTGCCTCGCACCATGAGTGCCGACTCTGAGTATTGGGTGAACAATGAGCGATTCTCTGACCGCTGGATTGAAGATGGGTCATACCTCAAGCTCAAGCGTGTGCGTCTCACCTACAAGGTGCCTCTCGCGCTCTCTTGGCTTCAGGGACTCTCCGTCTGGGGCGAGGCGAACAATGTCGTCACTCTCACCAAGTATCTCGGTCAGGACCCCGAGGTCAGCTGCAGCAACTCTGTACTCTATCAGGGCATCGACACGGGCATGCTGCCCTCTGGCCGCAACTTCAACCTCGGTCTCACCATCAACCTCTAAACACGTTGTGCAAAAATGAAAAAGTCTATTTTATCACTCAGCCTCGCCTTCCTTGGTCTCGGAGCTGTCACCACGTCGTGTGAGGATATGCTGACGCCTGACATGGACCGCTATGCCACTGGATTCACCGGAACGGATACCGTCAATTTCTATCTCGGTATTCTCTCCAACCTCCAAGGGATGGTAGAGCAGAATATTCTTCTCGGAGAGCTCCGCGGCGACCTCATTGCCCCCACGGAGTATGTCTCTGACTCCATTTCCTCCGTTGCCAGCTTCTCCAACCTTGAGGATGGCGAAAGCGACCTCCTCAACCGTGCGGCCTACTATAAGGTCATCAACCAGTGCAACTACTATCTGGCCAAGGCCGACACGCTCGCCATGAAGAACAATTCCTACTTCATGCGTCGTGAGGCTTCGCAGGTGGCCCTCGTGCGTGCATGGACTTACATGCAGCTCGTGCAGAACTATGGCAAGGTGCCTTTCATCTCGAAGCCCGTGGAGAATGCCGGAACGGGCTGGGAGACCAATCCTGCCGAAGGCTGGGCAACGCCAGAAAACCTCCTCGAAAAGCTCGAGGGCGTGGAGGGGCAGAGCCTCACGCAGGCTTATGCCTATGCTGAATCGCTCGGCTACATCAACTATGGCAACTTCAAGACGGGTGCCGGAGAGTATTCCCACGCCCGCATGACGTTCAATGCCGATGTCGTCCTCGGCGACCTCTATCTCCTCCGCGGTGCCAGCCAGGCTGACTATGAGAAGGCGGCTTACCACTTCCATCATTATCTCGACAAGTACAACACGCGTTATATTGACGATGAAGCAAGCGTCGTGAAGTTCTCCTTCGGCGACGAAGACAGCTACAGAGTCACCGGCTATAACTGGGGCAGCAACTATACGGCAAACAATACGACCAACATCGTCACCGCTGTTCCTTCTGCTGCCAATGCCTTCTTCGGCAAGGTCCTGACGCGTGTGCCGCAGGTCTATGGCTTCGACCCCTCATCGGGCGTAAGCTCAGAGACTTCTACCGGAACCGACGATGATGGCAACGAGACCACTGAGGTAAACACCTCGGGTGTTGTCAATGTGAAGGCGAACTATAAGAGCCGCCAGTTGCAGCCCTCGTCGAAGTACGTTGCCCTCAACGAGAATCAGCTCCTCATCTACAATGAGTTCGACCCCTCTGAGGCTACGAAACTCATCGATGTGAAATATCTCACCGATGGTTATGCCGATGCGCGTCTGAATCAGTCGGCTCCCCTTGTCCGCACTGAGGCAGGTCGTCTCCGCTTCGTCAATAAGTTCTGCTTCACCTCGGGCAGCAACGACGATGTCACCTCGACCTCCATGTTCGACTTCCGCTATCTCCTCCCCGTCTATACCCTCCGTCAGGTTTATCTGAAGTATGCCGAGGCAGTGAACCGTGCAGGCTATCCCCGCCATGCCTTCGCCATTCTCCGCGATGGTCTGTCGCCCGAGCGTTTGCCCGAAATCGGTTCGGAGATTGTGAAGTCCGACACTATCTTCGATAAGGATGTCGAAGGTGGTGCGCCTGAGTTTGAAGCCGAAGGCTACGATTGCGTGAACTCCGTCACGAACTACTACAAGGCTGCGCTTGACAGTGCCAACTATATCAACGGTGGTGCCAACTGCATCGACCTCAATGAGCTGACGCGTGCAAAGGATGTAGCATGGCTCGACTTCACTGACTTCACCTCGAAGCCCAATACGGGTATTCATGTGGCAGGATGCGGTTACTTCCCGAACCTCGATTCGCTCTACACCTACGAAAAGGTTGTTGGCCAGCGTATCAAGGACGAACTGCTGCGCTCTGGCGAAGTCATCTCTGACGATCGTGCTGAACTCGGCGAGGCAGAGCTGGGCGAATCGAAGACTACGAAGGGCACCAATGAGGTGAACGGTGCGAAGGACTACTACAACGTGACGAGCAATTATGCCAGCTACAAGTACTACGGTCCGTCTGAGGCAGAAATCGCAGCCGTTGAGACCCTCATCGCCGATGAGATGGCTCTTGATCTGGCATTCGAAGGCACTCGCTATTACGACCTCATGCGTATCGCCCGCCACCGTACGAATGCTGGCCTGAATGGTGCTGCATGGTTGGCATGGCTCATCTCGCGCCGCAACCTAGACCTTGCTCCGTATGAGGAAGCCAATGAAGTCGATAGCAAGCTTTACGACCTCCTCTGCAATCCCGACAACTGGTATCTCCCAGCTCCTAAGAACGACTAATCTTCCATCGTCCTGATATTTCCTGCCCGGCATCTTGTTGCTGGGCAGGATTTTTTTTGCTGCCTCTGTTTGTTGCTTTTGGTTCTTGTTTTTGTTTGTCGCTTTTGTTTATTGCCTTTGTTTGTTGCCTTTATCTGTCGCCTGATTTTATCTTTGCCCCCATTTGCCGCCTGCCGCTGTTTTCGCTCAGACTCGCATTCCCGTTCTGACTCAAATCCTGTTCTGACTCAATTTTCCGTCTCATTCAATTTCTGCCTTAACTCAATTTTCCGTCTCATTCAATTTTTTGCCTTAACTCAATTTTCCGTCTAACTCTAAAATCATCCCATCTTTCTTTTTCCTCCCCTCCCTCTCTCTCTTCCTCACGCGCTTTCGCGCTATCATGATGATGAGAGTTATTGTTATGATTATTATTATTGTTATTATTATTATTATTTAGAGGGGGTTGTAGGGGGAGATGAGGGATTAAGGGAGATGAATCATGAGTTCTTGGGGGGGATATAGGGGGGGGAGGGTGTGGATAAGAGTGAAAATGGGGTTTGGAAAGGGTTGAAAATGGGGTTATGACGGCAGCAATGCAGCGTAATGCAGCAATCAGCGTGCGGATAAGGGTAAAATTTGGGGGGGATATAGGGGGGGAGGGTGTGGATAAGCGTTAAAACGAGGTTAGGAAAGGG
>CALZJF010000004.1 GCA_945787885.1 uncultured Bacteroidales bacterium
TCACGTAGCCCGCTACGCTCCCTCGTGAAAAACAAAAACCTACGGCACGATAATCTCGCAAATACATTGCAAGCTAATTGATAGAACCTACCTTAAAAAGCTGCACGATACTTTCCTTCATCCTTGTCATCGAGCATGGAGAGATAGGAGGCGAACCGGGAGGGCGCAATCTCATGATTTTCCAAGGCCTGCTGCACGGCGCATCCCGGCTCATGGGTGTGAGTGCAGTTGTCGAAGCGGCATTCTTGCCCGATGCTGAAGATTTCGCGGAAATAGTGGGCCACCTCTTCGGGCTCCATGTCGAAAGTGCCGAAACCCTTGATGCCGGGAATGTCGATGACGCTCCCGCCCTCCGGCAAGTCATAGAGGGCAGAAAACGTGGTAGTGTGCATACCCGTGCCGTGGGCCTCTGAGATATTGGCGGTGCGCACATTGACCCCCGGGAGGAGCCGATTGATGAGCGTGCTCTTCCCCACTCCGCTGTGTCCTGCCAGCAGGCACACCCGCCCCTTCATCTGCTCTCGCAGTGCCTCAATGCCCTTGCCCTCCAAGGCTGAGATGGCGCGCACCTCGTAGCCTATGTGCTGATAGAGGAGCGTGAGGTATTCCATCGTCGCGCGCTCCTCGTCCGACAAATCGTCCGTCTTGTTGAAGACGATGACCACTGGCACGCGGTAGGCTTCGGCAGTGGCAAGGAAGCGGTCGATGAAGGTGGTGGAGGTTTCGGGGCGTGCGATGGTGACGACGAGCAAGGCCAAATCGATGTTGGCAGCGAGGATATGGCTCTGCTTCGATAAGTTCGATGCCTTTCTGATGATGTAGTTCCTGCGTTCATCAATGGCGGTTATCCATTCCCCATCCTCGCGCAGGGTCACTCCATCGCCGACGGCGACGGGATTAGTGGTGCGAATGCCCTTGATACGGAAATTTCCCTTCACACGGCATTCCACCATCTTCCCCTCGTCGGTCCGAACGATATAGGTGCTTCCAGTATTTCTGACAACGATTCCGTGCACGGCGCGTTCCTATACGGTCATGATTTCCTTGCTCTTGGCAGCAAGGAGTGCCTCTATCTCCTTGATCTTCTTGTCGTGGATTTTCTGCAGGTCGGCCTCTGCATCCTTCTCCACATCCTCAGGCACACCGTCCTTGACGCTCTTCTTGAGCTTTTCGATGCCATCGCGGCGCGCGTTTCTGACAGCGATTTTTGCCTCTTCGCCCTCTTGGTTGCACTGCTTCGTCAGAGCTTTTCGGCGCTCCTCCGTGAGAGGGGGAATGGCGAGACGGATTACTTCGCCATTATTTTCGGGCATAATGCCGATGCTACTGTCGATGATAGCCTTTTCGATGACGCGGAACATCGACTTGTCCCACGGTTTGATGGCGATGGTACGCGCATCGGGAGTGGTGATAGCGGCGCAGTTGCTGATGGGCACCATAGCTCCATAGCTATTGACACGGAGAGGGTCGAGGATGTGCACGTTGGCTTTTCCGGCACGGATGTGGCCGAGGGTTTCCTCAAGATGAAGGACGCTCATGTCCATTCGTTCTTCGCAGTCAGCGAGAAGTTGCTTAACGTCTAACATAGAAATGGTATGATTTACTTATTAGATTTTTTCAAAAGAAGCGGAAAGAATGCCGCAAATATACGTTAAAACTTTGAAAATGATTGTTCTGTGAGGTGAAATCAAAGGGGGTCAACGTCAAAAATGACCACAATGCCTTTGTATGCAGGGGTTTTCAACAGATTATCGCGTGCTGCCCAGAGCGTTTCGCGCACGCTCTGCGGGGTGAAGCGGTGGTCAATCTTGAGCAGGAGCTTGCGGATGTGCAGGAGTTGCACGCGCGAAACGATGGGGCGGTCAGGCCCGAGGAGGTCAAGTCCGAAGTGCGGGCGCAACATCTGCGCCATGGCATCGGCAGCATGCTGTGCCACTTCCTCATCGCGGTGCTTGAAATAGAGGGCGATGAGCCTGACGGCGGGTGGGAAGCGGAATGCCTGACGGTCTGCCATCTGCTTGCTGAAGAGGGCATCGTAGTCGTTGCGCACCACCTGCGCAATGGTTTCCGATTCAGGATGCTTCGTCTGCAAGACCACGAGGCCGCGTTTTCCGCGTCTGCCCGCTCTGCCCGCCACTTGCGAGAGCATCTGGAACGCACGTTCGTGCGCGCGGAAATCGCTGGCGTTGAGAAGCTGGTCGGCATTGAGTATGCCCACCACCTCCACGCGGTCAAAGTCGAGGCCTTTCGTCACCATCTGCGTCCCGACGAGCAGATTCGTGCGCCCCTGCTGAAAGTCGTTTATCAGGCGCTCGTAGGCGGAGCGGCTGCGCGTGGTATCGAGGTCCATGCGCGATGTCCGGGCTTTTGGGAAACATGCCTCCACTGCCGACTCTATTTTCTCCGTCCCATAGCCAATGTCCTTCAGCGTTTTGCTCTGACACTGCGGACAGCCGTCCGGCACTTCATACATCGTGCCGCAATAATGACAGACGAGCTTGCCGATACGCTGGTGGAAGGTCAGTGCAACGTCGCAGCGCGCGCAGTGGGGCGTCCATCCGCACTGCGAACAGGACAGTTGCGGACTGTAGCCCCGACGGTTGAGGAAGAGGATGGCCTGCCTGCCGTTGTCAAGACTCTCGCGTACGGCATCGATGAGTCGGGGTGAAAAGGGGGTGGTCATCAGCTTCTTTCGCCGCAGTTCCTTGACGTCTTCCACGCGTATGTCAGGCATCATCACCTCGCCGTAACGGGTGGTAAGGCGCACGAGCCCATACTTGCCCTTCAGGGCGTTGGCGTAGGTTTCGAGCGCAGGCGTGGCTGTGCCGAGCAGCACCTTCGCGCCGCAGAGACGTGCCAGGACGATGGCAGCATCGCGGGCGTGATAGCGCGGCGCAGGGTCTTGCTGCTTATAGGAAGGTTCGTGTTCTTCATCGACAATGATGAGGCCGAGTCGCTGAAACGGCAGGAAGATGGCACTCCTGACTCCGAGAATTATGGGGAAAGCCCTGTCGGAGAGCTGCCGATGCCAGAGCTCCACGCGCTCCGCATCAGGGAATTTGGAGTGATAGATGCCCAGCTGGTCGCCGAAGACCCTGCCCAGACGGGTGGTAATCTGTGTGGTAAGAGCGATTTCGGGGAGCAGATAGAGCACCTGCCTGCCCTGCCGGATTGTCTCTTCTATGAGCTTGACATAGACTTCGGTCTTGCCGCTCGACGTAACGCCATGCAGCAGCACCACCTCGTGGCTGCAGAATGCCTCGGCAATCTCTGTCTTCGCCTGCTGCTGCGCCTCGCTGAGAGGGCGTTCGAGCAGTCCGGGTATGGCATGATGGCTTTTCAGTCGCCCCACTTCCACATTGTAAGTCTGCAGGATGCCCTTCTTTTTCAGGGCAGTCAGGGCAGACTGTGCGTCGCCCATGCGCTCGGCGAGCTGGCGCGTACTGACGGGCGCGAGAAGCTGAGGGTTTTGCAGGGTGAGTGCCGCAGCAGTCGCGCTGAGGTCGAGGTAGGCTTGCAGCACTTCGAGCTGGCGCTGCGTGCGCTTGCTGCTGCCGAGGAGGTCGAGAAGCAGATGGAGTGCCGCCTCGCTCTGATAGTCTTCCGCGAGCCGCACATGCGTTTCGGTCCGCGCCTTAAAGCCCTGACTGACTTTCTCTACCACTTCCACCATGCCGCGCTCTGTCAGCTGGCGGAGTGTGGCGACGAGATTTCTGGGCGGAAGGTTCTTTCGGAGCTGGTCTAAGGTCTGCGGCTTTTTTTTCAGTGCCTGAATCAACATCTTCGCTGTCTGGCTCTCATCTTCGAGTGTCGTCTCGTCAAATTCGTCCTCTTCAGCCAGTGCATAGGTGGCTTCGCTCTCCAGTTTCAGTCCACTGGGCATGGCGGCTTTCATGACCTCCCCGGGATAACACATATAATATTGTGACATCCATCGCCAGAAGTCAATTTGCTTCTGCAGGAGCAGCGGGGTTTCATCTACGATTTCCTCGATGGGCTTATAGGCAATGCCCGCGGCGGCCTCCTGTTTCAGGCGCACGACGATGCCGGTGTATCGCTTGCTCTTGCCTAAGGGCACAACGACACGGGTGCCCATACGTACGCGGGCTTCCATCTGCTGCGGAAGTTCATACGTATAGGCACCAGGGACGGCAAGGGGGAGGACGACATCAACGTACATGGGGGACGAGGAAGAGGATATTTGGAGGAAATGTCAGGGGCAACGCGCTGAACGACTGAGGCAACGCGCTGAATATCAGAGGGACTCAGTCGGCGGCAGGGAGAACGGCGGGTGCGCGCCAGACGTCAGAGCAGCGGGGACTCTGCCGTCTCACCGAGATGACTGAAGGTGAGGCGGTGGAAGGGGGTGATGCCGTGGCGGACGATAGCTTCGCGGTGCTCCTTCGTAGGATAACCGGCATTGTGGTCCCAGCCGTAGTGGGGAAAACGCCTGTGAAGTTCCGTCATGCAGTCATCGCGATAGGTCTTGGCGAGTATGGAAGCTGCGGCGATGCTGAGGTATTTGCCATCGCCCTTGACAATGGTGGTGTGGGCAATGCTGGGAGCAATGGGGCTGCCCGTGGTGGCAACTCCGGGGAAATATGGCTTGAAACGATTGCCATCGACAATGATAAACTGCGGACGCAGAGTGAGACCGTCGAGCGCGCGGTGCATGGCGAGTATGGAGGCGTTGAGGATGTTGATGCGGTCAATCTCCTCGTTCGTCACGATGCCAATGGCCCACGCCAAAGCGTCTCGTTCAATCTCCTCGCGCAGGGCATAGCGGCGCTTCGCCGTCAGTTGTTTTGAATCGTTGAGGGCGTCGTTTTCATAATCGGGCGGGAGAATGACGGCGGCGGCATAGACGGGGCCAGCCAGACAGCCACGTCCCGCCTCGTCGCAGCCCGCCTCTGTCAGCCCCTTGGTGTTGAAGATTTGCTGCAACATGATGTTCAAAACATTTTCACCACACGTTGCAGGGCAGCGACGAAGGTGTCGATTTCCTCCTGCGTGTTGTAGAGCGCGAAGGAAGCTCTTGCCATTCCTTCCACGCCACAGCGTGCCATGAGCGGCTGTGCGCAGTGGTGGCCGGTGCGTATAGCCACGCCGAGCCGGTCGAGCAGGGTGCCGAGGTCCATCGGATGGATGTTTCCGACGTTGAATGCTACGACGGAAGTCTTTCCCTCGGCTTCGCCGAAGAAGTGCATGCCCTCAATTTCCCGCATTCGCTCCATGGCGTAGCGCGTCAGGGCGGCTTCGTGGGCGGCTATCTGATTCAAACCGACGCTTTGCACATAGTCGAGGGCTACGCCGAGTGCGTGGCTTCCCACATAATCGGGAGTTCCAGCCTCAAACTTATAGGGCAGGCGCTCGAAAGTGGTGTGTTCGAAGGTGACGCGACTAATCATTTCTCCTCCACCCTGATAGGGCGGCATCTGTTCGAGGAGTGCTTCCTTGCCGTAAAGGACTCCAATGCCCGTCGGTCCGTAGATTTTGTGGCCTGAGAACACGAGGAAATCGCAGTCGAGGTCTTGGACATCCACCTTGAAATGCGGCACGCTCTGGGCAGCATCGACAAGGAAACGCGCTCCAGCCTCATGGGCGAGGCGTGCCATCTCCTTCACGGGATTGACGGTTCCGAGCACATTGCTCACCTGGCAACAGCACACGAGCTTCGTCCGCTCATTGAGGAGCTGGCGATAGGCATCGAGGTCGAGGTTGCCCGCATTGTCCATCGGGACGACGCGTATGACGATGCCATAGCGTTCGCGGACGAATTGCCAAGGCACGATATTGCTGTGGTGCTCCATGACGGTGAGGATGACCTCGTCGCCGGCATGGAGGAAGGCCTGTGCGAATGATGCTGCGATGAGATTCAGGCTTTCCGTCGTGCCGCGCGTAAAGACCACTTCAGCCGTGCTATGGGCATGGATGAAATTTCTCACCTTCTCGCGTGCCGCTTCGTGCAGATCGGTGGCACGCTGTGATAGGAAGTGAATGCCACGATGTACATTGGCATTGACGTGGCAATACATCTCGCTGATGGCATCAATGACGCACTGGGGCTTCTGCGTGGTGGCGGCGTTGTCGAGATATACCAGCGGGCGATGATAGACCTCACGTTGGAGGATGGGAAAGTCCTGTCGGTTCATATATATATAAAGGAACGCGCGCGCGTGCGCGCGTTAGGGTTCGGGGGAATAGAGGAAAAGGAAGCGCGCAGTGGCGGGAAGGGCGGCTGCTCAGTGATTACTGGCAGAGGGAACAGCCGTGGCAGGCTTTTAGCTCGCCGCGGAAGCGATGCTCTATGAGGTGGGAGAGCTTTTCGCGAAGCTCCTCGTTGCCTACGCGCTGGAGAATATCGTTGACGAAGGCGTGCTGGAGGAGCAAACGGGCTTCCACCTCGGGAATACCACGCTGGCGCATATAGAAAAGAGCGGCATCATCGAGCTTTCCGATGGTGGCACCGTGGTTACACTTGACATCGTCGGCATAAATCTCTAACATCGGACGGCTCTGCACGCGGGCAGTGTCCGAAAGGAGCAGGTTGCCGAAGGTCTGCTGCGAGGTGGTCTGCTGCGCGCCGGGCTGCACGAGCACCTTGCCCTCTATGAGTCCGCTGCTCTCTCCCGTGAGGATTTGCTTGTAGAGCATGTCCGAGGAGCAACCCTCTGCTGCGTGCTCCACGAGGATGTTCTTCTCCACCGTCTCATCGCCGTCAGCGATGACCGCCCCAGCGATGCGCGCCTCCGCGCCTTTGCCAAGGAGACGGATGTGGAGGTCAGCACGGAAATTTCCCCCTCGCATCGTGAACGCCACGATGTTGAGCCTGCTGCCAGCCTGCTGCTCTACGGTGAGGCGCAGGCTGTGGCTTGCTCCGGGGGGAATATTCAGGAGGGCGGTGGCCGCGAGTTCGGCGTTTTCCTCCAGCACGAGGTGAATTTCGTCAGTGCCTGGGGAGAACTGCAGGAACTTCGCACTGCTGGTGCCCGCGGGTATGAGATAGTTATCCATGTTTCACCTCTTCTTTTATCCAGTCAAAGCCTTTCTCTTCGATGTCATAGCCCAACTGCGCAGTGCCTTCCTTGACGATGCGGCCATCCACGAGCACATGGACGAAGTCAGGCTTGAGATAGTCGAGCATACGCTGATAGTGGGTGATGACCATGGCAGATGTCAGCGGCGTGCGGAGCTGATTGAAACCTTCCGCCACGATGCGGAGGGCATCGACGTCGAGGCCAGAATCCGTCTCGTCGAGAATGCTGAAGGAGGGTTCGAGCACAGCCATCTGGAAGATTTCGTTGCGTTTGCGCTCACCGCCCGAGAAGCCTTCATTGACGCCGCGACTCATAAAATGGGCATCAAGCCCAACGAGTTTGCGCTTTTCGCGGAGCAGCCGGAGAAAGTCCGTAGCACTGAGGGGCTCCTGTCCGAAGTATTTGCGCTTGGCATTGACGGCGGCGCGCATGAAGTTCGTCATTGAAACTCCGGGAATCTCTATCGGAGCCTGAAAGGACATGAAGATGCCCTCGTGGCTACGGTCCTCGGGCGAGAGCGCGAGAAGGTCTTTTCCGTTGAAGACGATGCTTCCCTCGGTGACTTCGTATTTAGGATTGCCGACGAGGACATTGCTGAGGGTGGATTTCCCAGAGCCGTTAGGGCCCATCAGCACATGGACTTCTCCATCGCGTATGCAGAGGTCCACCCCTTTCAGTATTTCACGCCCTTCGACGCAGGCATGTAGATTTTTTATGGTAAGCATGTAGGGGGATGTTTGTTTGTGGGATGCAAATTTACGAACTTTTCGGGAGAAGACGGCACAGAAATGGAAAAACCGATGAAAACCCCGCGCAACTCGGGGCTGCGAAGGGGCGCGGGGGCTCTCAGTCGCCGACTGAGAGAACAGCGGCTGCGCACGAAAAGCGGGGAAGCTGCGTACGAAAGGGGGGAAGCTGCGCACGGAGGGGCGTGCGGAAGAGGAAGAACACGCAAAGAGAGCCCCCAGAAAGTGGGGGCTCTCAGTGTGCGTGACTCACAGTGCTACTTCGCGACAGGAGCTTTCTGCGAATCCTCATAGACGTGCTTCATGGAATCACGCTTCTCGGCAGGGACGATGGCCTTCGTGCCAGTGGGAGAATCGTCGAGAACGAGCTCCCAACTGCCATTGAAGAAGATGGGATTGAGGAAGAACTTCGTGGTGATGTCCTTCTGTCCGTTCTGTCCGCGCCTCATGATGACATTGACGCAGACTTCGTTTTGCTTTGACTCCCGGAAGCGGATGTACTCGATGGAATAATCTTCCACGTCGAACATCTTGTGGACACTGACGAAACGTTCGATGTCGTCGTTGTCATACTCCATGGGCGTGGCCTGATCGCCCAGGTGCTGGAGCTTTGAGAGCATGCCTGCGGCATCGTAATACCGCTCATGGCGGAGATGGTCGAGGAAGACCTCCACCAGTTCCTTCACCTTCGCCGTATCGTGCTCAGTGAGTTTCTGCTCGAACTCCGTGGGAACGTCGAAGTCGTCGGCAGGCTGCTGCTCCTGCTTGGAGCAGGAAGAGCAGGCAGTGAAGAGGAGTGCAGAAGAGATCAGGACAAGAGAAAATAGTTTCTTCATAAGACTGCTTGAAAAAAAATATATGATGAAAGGGCAGGCAGGAGATTCCTGCCTGCCCTTATATCAGTTGGGCATCAACGCCTGCGGACCATGCCGCAGGGCGTGATGTGTGCGGTTTTTACTTGCGGCCGTTGCTGTTACCACCGATGGTGCGACCAATGACAATGTCAACAGGCCATGTCATCGTACCCCAAACGTGGTTAATCGTCAGCGGAACCTGAATCTTGAACTCATTGAGAACAGCGGTGTTGTTCGTGAATTTGATGAGAAGATGTTTAGGATCAGCGGGATCGGGAACTACCTCGAAGAGAGCGGCGAGTTCGGGGTTGGCCTCCAGCTTTGAGTTTTCATCTCCAAGCGTGCCGCCGTTGTAGGTCGTGGTCCAGTCACTCTTGTCATCTTTAATCACCATCTGCAGATTGAAGGTGTTGAAGTATTCGGGAACCTCCTTGAAGGTCTTGCCCGTGAAGCATTCGATGCTCTCAGCGAGGTCAATGGTCACAACGCCAGTAGCGCCATCAGCGTCTTTTGCAACGTATTCAACGTTGCGTACGGTGACGGGCTTGAGGAAGCGGACATTGAAGCCGTTCGTAACTTCAACTTCGCCTGCGCAGCAGGTGACAGACTTCGTCACGTAAGCAGCGAGGGTCTGACCCAGACCAAGCGCGGTTCTCTCAAATTTGTTGAGAATGTCCTTCGAATAGTCGTTGTTGATGAGCTCAACTACGCCAGCCTCACTGAGAGCTACTACATCCCAGCCAGAAGCTTCAGGCACGCCTGCAACTACCTTATAAGCCGTGAGAGCGGAGTAACCAGCATATACATTCACCTTGAGCTGATACTCAGCACCCGAAACGCCCACAGCTACGCGAGCAGTCTCATCAGGATTGTCGCGGAGGACGTACTTCTCGTTCTCAAGAGCGAAGGTGCTGTAGTTGGTGAAGTAGTCCTCGCCCGTCAGCTTGAGGCTGCTGCTGTTCAGAGCCTTAGCGGGGATGTCATACTTGAAGGGAGCACCCGGAGTAGTCTGCGTGAGGTCAGCATAGAGGCGGAGCTCATAGTCCTGAAGTGTCGTAGCCTGCCACTGCTCGGGCACGCGGTCGTAAGTCCAGGTGACGCTCTGAACGCCATTGTTGCCGGCACCCCACTCTTCTACGCTTTCAGGAGCCCATGTGAGGGGGAGATAGAACTCATTGTACTTACCAGTATCGCTATAGACATCATTCTTGCTGCGTACGAGCACATACGTGGTTAAGGGGAAGTCGTCAGCGGTCAGGGGGAAGGTGAGGCCGAGGCCAGCGAGGTCTTGGTAGGTAACCGTCCACTGGAGTGAACCGTCAGCATTTACCTTTACGGTTCCTATACCAGGATAAGAAGTACCACCCTCAGCGAGAGACGATGCCAGACGATACTGAGTCAAGACATCACCTGCGAGTGCAATTTCATCGCCAGATGCTCCAGTTTTGATGAAGCCATACTTAGTCTTAGCCTCTTCCAGGGTGATGCCGAGCTTCTCAGTGATGAGACTCCAAACGGTAGTCGTAAGCATCTCCTTATCAAGGGCCGTCACGAGAGGATCAGTAGGATTCGTGCCGAAGCAAGCCACATCGTAGTCAGCTTCAGTCTTGGAGTCGTCAGCGTAGTCGGTGACAGCCTCACCCTTCACGGTGAACTTGAAGTAACCAACTTCAGCTACATTCTCGCCGTTCTTGACAACAACGCGGAGCTCAGCACTTTCGCCGATGTTGCCAAGCACTTCCTTAGCCTTCACTACGCTCTTCACTTTGCTGCCCTCGCTGGCCTCAAGGGTGAAGAGCTGCTGATTGTCTTCGAAGGTATATTCGAGCGTGAAGCCTTCGGGGAGATTGTCAGCGGTGTAGGAAACGCCTTCCCATCCGAAGCGAACGAGGATGTGCTCGCTCACATCGTAGCCATCGGCAGCATTGTAAGCTACATCTACGGCCTTGGCGGGCATGAGCTCCTCATCAGGCAGAGACGGATTGGGACGATACATGTGGGTGCGGAGGTCAGGAAGGTTGACGATGGTATTAGTATTGTCCCCATCAAGGAGGTAAACCTCTTCGAGCTTGCTGAGATAGAGGGCAGCATAGTCAGAGGTGACAACCTGATTGTCTGCAGCCACAGCAGCGGGGTTCTTGTACTGGAGGGCCATCACGGTGACGGGCTTGCCAGCCACAGGAGTACCGCCAGTGGTGTTGGCAGAAGGATCGGTGAGCTTCATCTTCACGGTGAGCACGCCGCCATTCTGAGCCACTTCCTTCACCTCGGGCTTCAGCGCATTGTTGACACCGCGGATGACGCGATCTTCCACGGTGTAAGCATAGTTGGCAGCATCCGTGCTGAGGACAGCGGTAGAAGGATTGACGTTGTACGTGGCAACTACCTCGGGGCAGAATTCTACCTTGTCGGAAGTCTGGGTAGCATGGAAGGCGCTGACATTCCACTTGGTATATACATACTTCAGACCTTCGATAGCCTGAATGCCCTGATAATAGTTGTCGGGAACGAGAACAAAGCCCTTCACTTCCTTCGAGAGCTTCGTGGCATATTCAGTGAGCTTCTGATTCAGTTCACGAACCACGTTATCAATCCTGGCACTGATGAGGCTGTCCTGTTCCTGATAGTCTGCGATAGCGTCATCAAGGTCGGTGCGGAGCGTAGCGGCCTGAGCCAAAGCAGAATCAACGTCGGCGCGGAGCGAATCGGCCTGAGCCTTCAGCGTATCGATGGCAGCCTTGTTGGCAGCCACATCGCCTTTGAGTGCATTCAGGGTGTTATTGAGCAAGGTGTTGAGACTATCTACCTTACTGTCAAGGGCATCTACCTTACCGTCAACTGCAAGAATAGCGGCATCCTGAAGACCATCAATAGTTGCCTGTGCCGTCTTGGCAGCCTCAAGTGCCGTGTTGAGCTCATCGAGACCAGCGTAGAGGTCGAGCACGCGAGCGGTGAGGTCGAGGATGGCCTGCGTGTTCACGCTTACCTGACCCTCAACGGCAGCCATACGAGCCTTCAGGGAATCGATTTCGGCATTGGTGAGGTCCTTGTAGCTATCGAAATTGCTGCTGAGGGTAGAGATAGAACTTGCCAGCTCAGTGTCCTTTGACTTCAGTTCGCCAACAGCAGTTTCAAATGCTTGCTTGTTCGCATCGACTACACCCTTCAACTCACTGACAGCGGTTTCGCGGTTAGCAACTTCAGCTGCGATGTCCGCCTTGTTTTTATTCACCTGAGTCCAGAGCTCAGAAAGCTTGCCTTCGATTTCAGTCTTGAGGGCAGCATCGGCAGCAGCGAATTCCTGACGAACTTTGGTGATTTCCTCGTTGAGCTTCGTCATGTCGCTCTGAAGCTTCGACACATCAGTCTTAAGCTTAGCAACATCAGTCTTGAGCGCAGCGATGTCAGCCTTGTTCGTGGTATTGTCGGCTTCGAGGGCGGAAACCTTGCCTTCGAGGGTGGAAACCTTGCCATTCACCTCAGTCAGACCCGTCTCAAGCGTCTCAACGCGAGTCTTGAGGGCAGCGATAGCACTGTTAGCCGCATCGATGCCTTGCTGGAGCACCACGTCGGCAGCGAAGAGCTGAGTGATATTGCCTTCAGCGGTAGCAATCTTGCCCTCAGCGGTGGCAACACGACCCTTGAGGCTGTCGATTTCCTGTTGCAGCAGTGCACGCTGTGCAGCACACTCAGCCTTGCAAGCAGCAATCTGACCTTCGAGGTCGAGCTTCACGGCTGCGATATCTGCGCTCAGCGAGGTGTTGAGGTCAGCAATCTGCTGTGCAAGCTGATTCTTCAGCGCCTCGTCAGCAGCCTTGTAAGCAGCCTCAAGTGCCTGATCCTGTGCTTCGAGAGCGGCAATCTTATCGTTCAGAGCCTGCTCCTTCTGATTGAGGAGCGTCTGAAGATCGGTCACCTGACCCTGCAGGTTCTCGATGTCGCTATCGTAATCAGCACAAGAAACGAATGTGCCCACGGGAGCTGCTACGACAACAGCAGCAAAGAGGGCAGCATTAAACAACTTTCTTTTCATACGAATAGTGTTTAAGAATTTAATTATTTTGTGAATTTATATTTCCCATGATTTTGCGCCATGAAGCCGCAGCAACGTTGGCGGTGAGGATGGAGGCAGAGACTGGCGATGCCCAGGGGAAGAATGGAGCAACGAGCCGCACGCCTGCCCAGAGTCAAGCAGATATGGGAAGTATTTCGATGATAGTCGTCCGCGACTCATCTATATATTATATAAAGGGATAGAGGAGCCGGGCGTAGGAGCGATAGATATACAACTTGGGCATACGGAAAAGTGAGTGCTTTTCAGCACTTTCACCCTTCTATACACGACATTTCGCTGCAAAATTATAAAAAAAACCTATTCAGAAAAAGAATTTGCGAGTTTTTTTGTGCGAGAGCGCAGAAAAATAGGGCAAAGAGGAGCTTTTGGCAGTCTGATGCGCCAAATAAGACGAGGGGAAATTGCTCATTTCCCATCCCGGTGCCTCGGCGGACGGACTGCCTTTCAGGGCTTCAAACACTTTCGTCGGCACGCGGACTGGGGGCGCGCTGAGGGATGGGGGAAAAAGTGATGACAATGGGGGCGGAAAATGACCACTTTTGGGGGGCGAAGTGATGACTTTTGGGGCTGAAAATGGCCACTTGGGAGGGAAAAACGCCGTGGGAAATGGGCGAAATGGGCGAAAAACGGGGATTTTCGGGGAAAAACCGGAGGAGAAGCACGAGGGAGGGAAAGCAAAAACGCACGGAGGCTCTCAGTCGGCGACTGAGAGAACAGGGGCTGCGCATGGGGGAAGGGCGGAAGAACGAGGGGAGGGGGCGCGGAGGCGGGGGAGTTTGCTTTGGAGACTATGCAAAACGGGAAAGGGAGAGGTAGAGAAATGTAATCTTTTTTATTGCAACGGGGATAATAAATGGAATCTATGTAACTTTGCGGGCAGAAAAAGTGCAAGAAGACTTTAATATGAGAAAAATCATGACAGCCTTAGCCATCCTTGCCGGAAGTACGACGGCGATGATGGCACAAGAGACGCTGACTCTCGCCGATTGTCTGAGAATCGGCATCGAAAACAACCTGCAACTGCGGACAAGCCGCAACGAAATGACTAAGGCGCGGCTGGGCATCAGCGAGAACCGCGCCCGGCTGCTGCCGCAAATCAATGCCGTCGTGGGATTCAACGACAATTTTGAACCTCCCGTCTCCGTGACGGACGGCTCGGCGTATGGCAAGAAATACAACGTGACGAAGACGTTGCAATACAATGCCTCGGCAGGACTGCAGCTGCAGATGCCGCTCTACAACCAAACGCTGCTGACGGCGATGGACATCGCGCGGACAGTGGACGAAATGAACCGCCTGACGTATGAAAAAGCACGGGAGGACCTGATGATGCAAATCAGCAAGATGTACTACCTGGCGCAGAACACGGCGGAGCAGATTCGCCTCGTGGAGGGGAACATCGGCCGCCTGGAGGAGCTGCGCGACATCACGACGGCGTTCTATGAGAACGACATGGCGGTGGAGGTGGACGTGAAGCGCGTCAATCTGAACCTGGAGAACCTGACGACGCAGCGCGACAATGCGCGCGCCATGCTGGAGCAGCAATACAACCTGCTGAAATACATCATAGACTATCCGGCAGAGGCGGAGATACGGCTCACGGCGGTGAACCCGAAGGAGGACGTGGAGGCGACGGCGAAGGGACTGAGCACGGGGCTCTACGAACTGCAACTCCTGGAGCAGCAGAAGACGCTGGCGGGACAGCAATACAAGATGGTGAGACAGGGCTACCTGCCCTCGCTGAACCTGACGGCGAACTGGATGTTCACGGCTTATACGGACAAGGCGAGGAACTGGTTCAAGTCGGGGGAGTCGAGCCATTGGTATCGCTCGGACGGCGTGGGGCTCTCGCTGCGGATTCCCATCTTCGACGGCCTGGAGAAGCGGGCGAAGAGCCGAAAGACGCGCTTGGACATGGAGAACGCAAGCATGGCCTATGAGAACGCGCTGAAAAACTTCTCCACGCAATACATGAACGCCACGAGCGACATGAAGAACAGTCAGCGCAACTATCAGCGGCAGTATGACAACTATCTGCTGGCGGAGGATGTCTATCAGGTGACGTCTGACCAGTATCGCGAAGGAGTGGCTTCGATGACGGACGTGCTGCAGGACGAGATGCGAGTGAGCGAGGCGCAGAACAACTACCTGACGGCGCACTACAACCTGCAAGTGGCGCAACTGACGCTGCTGAAGCTATCGGGACAGCTGGAAGAGCTGACGCGATAGGCCGCGCCGCCATACACACAGACATACACATTATATATATAATATAGAAAAACAATGGCAACGAACAATACTACAGACAAAACGCAGCAAAGCAAAAAGAACAGCAACTACGCCCGCGAGGCGAAGAAACTGAAACGCCAGCGCGGACGGCAACTGATAGCCAGTCTGCTGGGCATCGGCATCCTGATATGGGGCTTCGTGAAGGTGGTGAGCATCTTCCTCGACTATAAGGCCACGGAGACGAGCAACGACGCTCAGGTGGAGCAGTATATATCGCCCGTGAACCTGCGCGCCTCGGGCTACATCAGCCGTATCTGCTTCACGGAGCATCAGCACGTGAAGAAGGGCGACACGCTCCTCGTGCTCGACGACCGCGAATACCGCATCCGCGTGATGGAGGCAGAGGCTGCGCTGAAAGATGCAAAGGCGGGGGCTGACGTGATAGACGCCACGCTGAACACGACGCAGACTTCAGCCACCGTGTATGACGCCTCGATAGAGGAGATAGAGGTGAGGATGGCGAAGCTGGAGAAGGACCGGCAGAGATACCAGAACCTCGTGGCAAAGAAGGCTGCGACGCCGATTCAGCTGGAACAACTGGAGACGGAACTGGCAGCGATGAAGAAGAAACTGGAGGCTACGCGCCGTCAGCGCAAGGCGGCGCTGTCGGGCGTGAACGAGGTGACGACGCGCAAGCAGAACACGGAGGCTGCCATAGAACGGGCAGAGGCTGCGCTGGCTATGGCGCGGCTGAACCTTTCCTATACGGTCGTGACGGCACCCTGCGACGGCAAGCTGGGACGCAGGGCCTTGGAAGAGGGGCAGGCCGTGAGCGCAGGACAGACCATCACGTACATCATGCCCGACACGCAGAAATGGGTGATAGCGAACTATAAGGAGACGCAAATCGAGAACCTCTACGTGGGGCAGACCGTGCGCATGACGGTGGATGCCCTGAAAGACAGGGAGTTCAAGGGCAAGGTGACGGCGATTTCGGGAGCTACGGGCTCGAAGTATTCGCTCGTGCCGACGGACAATTCGGCAGGAAACTTCGTGAAGATTCAGCAGCGAGTGCCGGTAAGGATAGACTTTGAGGGACTCTCGAAGGAGGACAATGAGCGGCTGGCGGCCGGCATGATGGTGGTGGTGAAGGCTGAACGGAAATAAGCAGGGAACTCAAAACAAACGAATATGCCAAGACTTCCCAAAAACTATCCATTCTACGACTGGGTGCCGAAGCCTCTGGGCATCATCTTCCTCATCCTCCTCTTCATACCTATACTGACCATCGGCGGCGTCTATTCAGCCAACAGCGGCGAGATGACGAGCGGACTGGGCATACAGTCAGAGCACATACAGTTCGTGGGCTTCGTGACATCGGTGGGTATGGCGGCTTTCTCGCCCTTCTTCTACGATTTGGTGAGAGTGAGGAATGAGAAGATGATGTGCATGGTGGGGTTCAGCATCATGTATGTCCTGAGCTATGTCTGCGCCAAGACGGACAGCATATTCATCCTGGCATTGTGCAGCCTGATAATGGGCTTCCTGCGCAATGTGCTGATGATGTGCAACCTCTTCACGCTGATAAAATATGGCTTCGGCATAGAGGCTTCGAAAAACATCACGCCGGGCAACGAGCCGAAGGACGAGGCGGGATGGGACCAACTCGACAAGGAGAAGACGGCGAGCATGCCGACCATCTACCTCTTCTTCATGATTCTGGGACAACTGGGCACCTGGCTCACGGCGTGGCTGGCGTATGAATATGAATGGCAGTACGTGTACTACTTCATGATGGCGACGATGCTGGCATCGATACTCATCATCTTCGTCACGATGCCTTTCGAGCGGTATCAGCAGAAACGCTTCCCGATAACTTTCAGCAAATTTGGCAACGTGGTCATCTTCAGCATCATGATGTGCTCGTTCATCTATATCATGGTGTATGGCAAGACGTATGACTGGTTTGCCCATGAGAGCATCCGCATAGCGACGGCGGTGTGCGTGGTGTTCACGGCGCTGTTCGTCTATATGGAGGCGAGCCGGAAATCGCCCTACTTCCTCCTCGATGCCTTCAAGGTGAGGAGCATACAGTATGGCATCGTGCTCTTCCTCCTGCTGATGATACTGAATTCGAGCGCGATGTTCGTGAATGTGTTCACGGGCGTGGGCATGAAGATAGACAACTGGCAGAACGCGGTGCTGGGCAACTGGGTGCTGGTGGGGTACTTCGTGGGCTGCATGATAGCCGTGATGGCTGGCGGACGTGGGCTTCACCTGAAATACCTGTTCGCCCTGGGCTTCCTGCTCATTGGTGCGGCTGCGCTGTTCATGTATTTCGAGGTGCAGACGGAGGGCATGTATGAGCGGATGAAATGGCCCGTCATCATCCGCGCCACGGGCATGATGCTGCTCTACACGCTGACGGCGGTACATGCCAATCAGCGTATGCCGTTCCGCCTGATGAGCACCTGGGTGTGCATCATGCTTTCGGTGCGCATGGTGATAGCCCCGGGCATCGGCTCGGCTCTCTACAGCAATGTGTTGCAGCAAAGGCAGCAGACGTACGTGGCGCGCTTCGCCCAGGACTTTGACCGGACGGAGGCGGAAACGGCACGGACGTATGACCGCACCGTGATGGGCATGAAGATGCAGGGCAAGAGCGACGCAGAGGCACAGCACATGGCAGCCCTTTCGCTGAAGGGGAAGGTGCAGGTGCAGGCGACGCTGACGGCCGTGAAGGAGATGGCGGGCTGGACGGTATATGGCTGCCTCGCCGCCGCCGCGCTGACGCTGCTCGTACCTTGGAGGAAACGACAGCTGAAACCGGAAGAGGCGACGGCCGAAGACTGAAAAGCTTTGGCCGGAAGCTGAAAAGCTTTGGCCGAAGGCTGAAAAGCTTTGGCCGAAGGCTGAAAAGCTTTGGCCGAAGGCTGAAAAACGCAGGGCGCGCTACATCTTCGTAGTGCGCCCTGCGTTATTTATTAAGGATGGTAAGGCTGGATTATATAGAAGGGCTAGATTATCTAGAATATCTAGAGAGCCTAGAAGTTCTAGAAGAGCTAGATTATCTAGAATATCTAGAGAGCCTAGAAGTTCTAGAAGAGCTAGAAGTTCTAGAAAAGCTAGAAGTTCTAGAAAAGCTAGAATATCTAGAAAGCCCAGATTATCTAAAACACCACTGCGGAGCTTCCTCCATAGGAATATTTCACCTGATAGAGCTTCCCCGCAGTGACGTCGGAGTAAGATTCCTCAGACTGCGCGTTCGTCACGCCATCGGTGTTCGTGGCGCGGAGCTGATAGGTGAAGCCCGCTGTGGGGAGGAAATAGGCGGCCTCGCCATCCTGAAGCGTGACGCTGCGGCCACCGCTGCTCAGCGTGAAGGTGTAAGCGGAGAAAAGCTGGGAGAAAGCGGGGGGCAGGGAGAGGCCGACGGCATAATTCGTCATCGGAACGGCATAGACGCAATAGACCGTCTCATCCTCGCCCACGCTGACCGTGGTCTCGCCCCAGAAGCAGCCTTCGCCACGACCGTTGTTGGCAGTCTGCCACGTGGATTGATTGGGGGTGTAGGCACGGAGAGTATAGACCACGCCGGCTTCGAGACTGATGGCAGAAGGGGCGGTGCCGGCAGGATAGCTCTTGAAAAGGCTGCCATTGGGCTTGCGAATCTCCAGCGTGAGGTCAGCATCGACGGCGCGAGAGACGACTTCAGGCACGCCGGCACGGCTCAGACGGAGCGAAAGCGTGCCACGCCCACTGCCAAAGTCGTCATTTCCGTCCGTCTGGCACGAGGCGAACGCCAGAAGCGGAAGGAGGAAGGGGGAGAAAACGGGCTTCATGGGGCGGCATATTTATAGGAGAGAGAAAAAATGCGACTATAGGACTGACCCGAACCGTAGCTGTTGTTGGCCTTCGCCTGCTGCACGAGGGAGCCGGTGGTGAAGTATTCCGTGCCCTCGTAATAGTGGTCCTTGCTATTAAAAGCTCCACTGGAAGACTTTTTACTGAAATACGTATGGTCGCCGAATGAGAGCGAGAGGGTCGTTGCCACGGTGGCACCATGAGAATAACAGTTATAGTAGGCCTCTACCCTAACACCTGCAGGGACATAGAACTTGGAGGTAGTGATATACTGCGGCTGGCTCGTGGTGTTTTGCCCTAAACGAACGAGGTCGTCCGCCCAATTGACTGTGCCATGACCGCTCCACGAATCCTGCGTGGGCGGAGTGAACGCGACGGGCATGCCCGTCACGATGAGGGCTTTATCGGCAGAAAGGGCAACCTTGTCGAAGACGGCATGGGCCTGCAGCGCATAGGTGTTGGGGGAAAGCTCAGTGAAATCGTTGAACGTGGTAGTAATACCGCTCTCCTCCTTCACGGAAGAGGCCTGACCATTTACATCGCAAGAGACGGAACTGACATAGCGGGCATCGTCCATCAGGCTGGCATCGACATTGAACGTGACGACGGGCTGATAGATGGTGTAGGGGTCGCAGGCGTTGGCTCCCGCGACATTGCCCTGCTGATAGAGGTCGTAGGAGGTGTAGGCATTCTGAATCTTCAGTTCAAGAGTAGGACTGGGCACGGTGAAGGTTCGGGTGCCCGTAGGCTGCGGCACACCGTCGCGAACGAGATAGAACGTGGCGGTATAATCGCCTGCGGGGAGGTATTTCCACCCCTCGGCATTGGCATGATAAGGGGAGCTGAGCACCCCGCTGCCCTGCACGGTGCGATAGACGGTGCCTGCGGCATCGCTCACTTCGGCCTTCCACTCCATGCCGGGATAGCAGTCGGTGAAGGAAAGGTCAGTGCCGATGAGGTTGCCGTCGGCAGTGAAGCGATGCGTGGGCTTCACCTGCGGCAGCGGAAGCCATGAGAGGGGAATGTCGTTGCCAATGAGGGCTTCCTCCACCTGCACCTTGCTGATATCGACGGCTGCAATGTTCTCAGGATCAGGGAGTGCGAGAGTAACGATGGCGTGAGTGGCAGCCCGGAAAACATCGGGGAAGAGGGTGCCGGAGGTGTTGAGAGCCATGCTGACGGTACGGCCGTCGGCACGGAGTTTGCCTGTGAAGACGGGCTGCACCGTGCTGCCTGCGCGGAAATAGACACTGAGGTCAGGACGCTGGCCGGGGATTTCGCCATAACGTTCGCCGATATAGAGGCGGAGGGAATAGGACTCATAGAACTTATCGAAGCGGGCCTTCTCCACTTCGTCGCGTCCGAAGACGGCGGAGACGAGGGCATTGCCCACGCCACAACGGATGCTGGCATCGCTGACAGCAGCATCGGCTATCTGCACCACGGCACTACCCGTATAGAAGGGGGCGTCGATGCCGATGAGAGGATTGTCGCCGAAGGAGGCGGTGACGGTATATTCGCCCGCGGCGAGGGGTATGCGCGCCTCGGAATAGGGCTCGCGATAGACCTCCACACCTCGGCTGTTCGCAACGCTGACAGTGAAATCCTTCGCCTCCGGCACTTTCAGCTGACTGGGGACAGAGCGGGACTGCACGCCCGGCGAGACATTCTCCAAAGCAATGCGGAGCACTCCCTCGCCAGCTGCACAGTCTGCCTCGTCGCTGCATGACGCCGTGAGGAAAACGACGGCGCAGAGCGTGAGAATGAGGGTGAGGATGGGGTGTTTCTTCATTCGTACAAAAGTTTCAGATTGTCGATTTTCAGCAACGTTTCGCTGCCACCGACGAAATAGTCGCCATATTTGCTGCTCGCCGCCACGATGACGATGTATTTCGGCTGACGATTGGTGAATCTGTATTGAAGAGGTATCGTAGTCGTCGTCCATTCCGGCACATCGTCGCCCTTCGTCATGGAACCGAAGGCGATGACGTTGTCGCTGTTAGGGGAGAAAAGTTTGAGCGTACTGGGACGCGTGCGAACGATGAAGGGATAGAGGACATCTTTATATACCTCCTCATCCTTATCTCCGATGAGCGCGACATAAACATTGCAGGAGTCGGGCTGACCAAGGAGGCCGTCGTAAGTAGCACGGCTGATATACTTGCCGTAGCTGTCGTCCCACTTGCCACCGCCCTTGTTGATGGTGGAAGTCTTGAAGGAATAGTCAAGCTGCAACTTCGTGGGGAAGCTGGCAAAGGGCTGACCGAAGCTGAGCACGCCGTTCGTGCCGTCGGTCTCCAAGTATTTTCCCGTGAAGATATTGCCGGCGGCAAACTTGATGACGATATATTTCGACTGGAGATTGGCAAAAGTGCGGCTACCTTCGACGCCCATGGTAGAATTGCTGGCCCCGACGGTGGTAGCCCCGCGGTTGCCCGTGTCCCAGAAGGGGGAGTCGCCCGCTTTCCATGGCTGATAGAGATCGCGCCCATTGACATCGATGGTTGACCAATCGTCGAAACTGCTGTTGGGGAGCTGCGCGGGGTCGGCGGTATGGAAGCTGGCCACCTGCGATGCGACACCGTCGGCCGTGGCACGGCACTCATAGTCTTTGCCTGGGGTAAGACCTTCGATGACGGCTTCGTAGCTCGTCGTGCGGACAGTGACATTTTCGCCCGGCACTACCTGCCAGTTTCCGCTCCCTGCCTCACAGTACTCCACGACTGGAATCGTGCTGTTCTGCATATTGCCGCTGACGTAAGCGCGGACGGAATGGGGGAAAACCTCGGCGGTGGTGGAAGTGGTGGAGGAGGCGTTATAGACAAAAACTGACCATTCCTGCGCCGTCTCACTACCATATTCAAAAACTGCATAGGTGCGGCCACGGCTGAAATCTACTTCCGTGCCCGTGGGGTCAGGATAAACCCTGCCGTGCTGACCACCGAGCGTGAACTTTTCGATGACGACGCGCTTCAAATCCTGCTCGGGAGTGACATAGACGACAACGGTCTGGCTGGCAGCGTCAATGATGGCATCGCCCACCTGATTGCTTACCACCACCTCGCGCTGGACGACGCGCTGGACGCTGACCTTCCACCAAAATTCCTGATAGGTCTTGAGGAGGAGGCGCGCACTGCCCGTGCTGCAATCGAGATTGGGAAGCGTATGGGTCACCTCAACGAGTCCGCCGTCCGCCATTTCCTTATAGACAAAGGCATTGTTGCTGACGACGAATTTCTTGAGCTTCACCTTCGAGAGACTGACCTGATCGCTGACATAGAGGGTGACCTCGCGCTTTTCCTTATCAATCTGCGCTTCGGCAAAGCCGTCACCAGTGGCATCACACTGGCCTTCGACCTCAAAAGTGGTGATTTCTGACTTCACCCAAGGGAGGGGCAGCTTGTCTTCTTCCAGACAAGCGGTGAGCAGCAGGGCAGCTGCCATGAGAATCACGATGAAACAGCAGTGAAATCTTTGTGCCATAAAGGGGAGAGTGCTATAAGATTAGACAGACTATTAGGGATTAGAGATAGAAGGTCATGCCAAAGTTGATACTGAAGAGGTTGAACCTGAAGTTTGCTCCTCCACCCTGCCGTTTTCCGTACTCATATTTCAAATCTCCGGGATGGAGATTCTTGAACTTTCCCCATTGGTACTCTATGCCGAGCACACCGATGGAGGTCTCGACGGCCGCAAAGTCAGTGACGAAGACGCAGATGCCGGGTGAAAATCCAAGCTGCACGGTATTGATGCGCTCATAGGTGCCATCGAGGGTGTTTAGTCCGCTCTGCTCATCACGGCGTCCCGTGGTGTTCATGCCCGTGGTGTGGGAATAGGAAGCACGGACTTCGCTGAAGCATCCCAGAATCTTGCTGCCGAAGAGCGACATGTAATTCCGGAGAAAGAAGCTCCCCGTATGGCGATACTCCTGATAGTAGAGGTCTTCGAGACTGATGTTGAAGTCTTCGCCAAGGTTAAGATCCATGCTACCAAGGAAGAAATAATTGCGCCCATAGTTGTAGCGCAGACCAATCGCTACGTTGTTCTTCACAAAATAACCGAAAGCCGGAGAAACGGAGAGGGAATGCCCATCCATATTGAGGTTTTTCAGTACGAGAAGATTCTCGTTCTGATTGTCCCACTGCATATAATTGACCGTGGCGCCCATCATCCACAAGCCTTTTGGCACGAAGACGGCCTTGACGGCACTGCGATCGACGCGCTGTATATGGCGTTTGTTCGTCAGATTCTCCTGATAGACAGGTACGCGACGATAGCGGAAGACGGAGTCTTCGTATGACGTTTCTTCCTCCTCGTCATAATATACCTCACGCCGCTGTGTGGTAGGCAGATCGACCGCTCCGGACTCGGGCGAATAGACGCGGACACTGCGCACCTTTCGTCCCTCCTCGCTCAGGCTTTTCACTGCCAGCGCATCGGGATGTTTGAGGTCGCCGCGCTGGGCGAAGGCGGTTGCCGAAAGAGATATGAAGAGGAGGAAGAGCAACGAACTATGTGTGAAACAAACTTTCATGAAGAACAAATATTAAATATATGACTTTTACAGGAAAGGGGCTTGTGGGCCACCATCATCGTTAGGGAAAGATGAAGAAAAATGATCACTTTCCGCTGCAAAAGTACGCTTTTTCAGTAACAAAACGCTCAAAAAAAGTGGTCAAAAACCTCTGCGCCGGCTATATTTGACTATCGCACACTGTTTTTTGACCTCTGCCTGTAAAAACCTGCTATATAGCCAACGCCAAAAACGAGCGGCGAAAAACAAAAACGAGCGGCGAAAAAAGAGAAAGGCCTGAAGAAGGGGGTGTCTGGATGAGGATTCAACATGGTAAACAATGAAACTTCAAGGACGGGGACATAGCCGCCCATCAGAAATTCAGCAACCATATATTGAATCATCACCAAGACACCCCCCAAAATAGCTTCTTCAGTTATCGTACGACGGGTTCTCCCCAAGTGAATGAGAAGTCGTCGAGCAGGAGTTTAGACGAGTCAGAACCATAGAAGTAATCACCCCAGCGGCTCGACGAGCAGACGATGAGCATGTGGGTAGGCTTGATCGTCGTGGAATGATAGGTGAGCGGGATATTGAAAGCCTTCCATTCAGCATCAGTGGTGTTCTGCGTCAGTTCGCCGTATGCCACCACGCGAGGATCGTTCTGCCAATCGATGTTGGTAGAAAGCTCATAGCCATCACTATTGTCAGCATTAGCCACCTTCAGCTGCTCAGTGAGCAGTGCGCAGAAGATTTGGCAATGGTCGTTCTTGCCCTTTTCAGCAGCACCAGAAGGCTGAGTGCCACGGTTGATGCTGCCTGCATTATATTTCATATAACCCTTCAGGGCAGCGGGACGCGAGGTAAAGGGAACACCCCAACTGAGCTTGGCACCATTCGTACCAATCATTCCGTCGAAACCGCCAGTGAAAATACTTGCAGCAGCGAACTTAATGACAACATACTTCGATTGCAACTGTGCAGAAGTACCGTTGTAGGCACCATCGGTGATACCCGTTGTCACGTTGTATTTCTCACCCATTACTCCGGCAGAACCTGAGTTACTGGTGCTCCAATAGCTTTCGCCTTCTGCATTCGGATACCAAATTTTACCGCTCTTATACCAATTCTCGAAGCCCGCATTCTGAAGAGGAGTCTGCTCCTCAGTGGTGAACTTCATCTCATTGCTATTAACGGTGGTGGAACCATCGTCATAACGCAGACGATAGATGTAGCCCGTATTGGGAGTAAGCCCCGTGAGGCGGCAAGAGTAGGCATCCGCACCCGTAGTGGTGAGCTGACCATTCATGATGGTCTTCCACTCCGTCTCGCTCTGCTTGCGATACTGGAAGGTGAGCTTCGAGTCGTCGAAGCTTTGCGTCTTGGAGAGTACGGCAGCAGAAAGGTCGGCAAAGTTGCTCCAAGCACTGGGCGTATAGCTCTGCAAAGAGATAGAACTCTTGCGGGGGATGGAAATCGTGAAGTTATATTCGCGCGTGGTCTCGTCAACCGTGACGGTAATACCTCCCGTCGAACCCACATCAGCCAGCTTATAGAGAATGCGGTAGTGGTCGCGTGCCTGAACGTCAGTCACCTCCTTGCTCATTTCATTCGTATTGTCACTGTTGCTCGTGGCAGTCATCAGGAAGTTCAGAGGTGCTACGGGAAAATAGGCCGCACTCGTGGTGGTAGTACCGCCCGTGCTGGAGAAAGCAAAGTTGCAGGGTTCAACATCTGCAATCTGAGACGTCACGACGCAATTGGCAGACTTGAAGTAGGGGCGGAGATTTTTGTCGAACGTCACGCTGACTTTCACGTTTGCCTGCGTCAGCGTGAGGGTGGCACGCGAGAGGGTCTTTGAAAGTACGAGTACCGTGGTAGAACCCGTATAGTAGGGGGCATCGAAGCCAGAGCCCGAGCCGTCCCAACCAGCCGACGAACCGCTGATGGTGTATTTTCCAGGAGCGAGGAGAATATTGCTCTTCAGACGCTCATCATTGGCAGCGTCGCTGGTCTCAAACACCACGTCGCCCTGCGCATTCGAAATCTTTACGGCGATAGTCTTGGGGGCATAGTCAGCGGGGGCAGACGTGCCACGCATATCCTTGTCGTTGGTAGAAACGAGGGTGGAGACATCCAATTTCAGATAGCCTTCAGCCATTTGGTCATCCTCGTTCACAAAATCACTGCACGAAACCGCTATCAGCGAGACACAGAAAACGGTCAGCAAAGTCAGTATGGAATATATCTTTTTCATGTTCTCAATGCTTTTGTTTTTAGTGGAGGCAATACGACCTGCATCTTCGCCAGCAGGAGGCCGAAAAAAGGGATAGGCAAGCTGGCAAGGGGAAAGGCAGACCGCATCTGTCTGGTCATGCGCCTACGGTGATAAGAAGTGAGCCTGACTGGGTATTGCCATTCATATCCGTCACGGTCAGATGGAAGCGATGTTTGCCTGCAAGAACCTGAAGGAAACCGAAGAAGTTGCCGATTGGGAAGGTGTATTCCTTATCGCCCTCAGCTGGAACGCTGAGCTCTTGTCCCAAACTCTCGAAAAGTGATACGACATTCTGGTTCCCGACAATCTCTGCGCCTGCGAGGAAGTCCACATTGTAGTCTGTACCCAGTTGAGCGAGGGAGCTATTCATCTCTTCACTATCGGATTCAATCCTAACCATGATGCTCTTCAGGCCAGCACCTGCGGCAATATAGGTGTCGCCCAATGACTTATCGAGATCGTCTGCTCCATAGGCTGCCATAGTTATATCTTTGGGGAGGTTGAGCGTGATGCCTTCCGTGTCTCCGCCGCCGGGATTGTCGCCACCGCCTGCAGGATCGTTCAAGCCCGGCACATCAATGACGCCGACGTTGATATCTTCGACGGTTTCGTCGAAGACTACGTTGGCAGAGAGCGTGATGCCCGTAATCTTGCCTTCTGTAGATTCGGTGGGGGCAAAGTTGAGGGTGATGAGGTCACCGCCCGTGAAGTTGGTGTTATCATCGTCATAGCCTCCGGTGCTGCTCTGATTCTTCGTCAGCACGTTGCGGGCAGCGATGGTGTTGCCCGTGGTGGTGGTACCGCGGAAATTGACGACGAGCTGCTTGACGCCAGCCTCGCCGAAATACCAGTAGATGGTGTTCGTCGTACTGCTCTGAGTGAAGCTCAGTGCGGTTTCGCTGCCATCGTCGATGGTTACCTCCCACGCTGTGAAGACATTGCGGAACTCTTCATCATAGTTTATGTTCACCTGGCTGTTCGCCATCTTGCACACCACATTGACGGGAGAGGTGACATCCTTGACAATCTCTACATCGCTGGCACCCTTGTAATAGGGATTGGACATGCTCTTAGCGATTTCGCCGGGAGTATGGGATTCAACGGTGTAGCTGCCTACTGCCATTACGATAGAAGCAGGCACTTCGGCAACAGTGGCGTATTCCTTCACCACGCTGCCACTCGCATCTTTGATGACGACGGGGAAATTGACGGTGGAAACGTCTCTTCGCGCGGGCTGGAGCAGCTCTACGCCGAGCTCCAGGGTGCCCTGGTCGCCGCCAGCAGTGAACTTGGACTCCAAATCCTCGCTCATGCAGGAAGCAAATGCCATGAGGGTCAGCGTTCCTGCCAAGATGTTATTATAGATTTTCATATCAGTTTTCGGATTGGTCTGTATGGGGACTTTTGTATATTCTCTATAGGGTCAGCGCCTCATTAAATCCAAGTGACGGGCACTTCCCATGTGATTTCCTTATCGTTCGTGCTCTCATCGATGGTGATGGTCAGGCTGATTCCGCCCTCCGTGCTGGGCTTGTAGTTGGGGGCGATGGTGAGCTTGTGGGCCTTATTGCGCTTGAGCAGGATGGTTCCGGGTATTTCGGCCGTCTTCGACGTCTGTCCCTCGGGCAGATAGTCGGCCTTCGCGGTCAGGTGAATCTTATAATTGACGTTCTCGCCATTGGCACCGATGGCCACATACCAAGGCGCGGTGTCCGCCTTCTCCCACGTACACGTCTGTACGCCCATAGCCTGCGTGCCGCTGTAGGTGACGCTGTAGGCATCGAAATAGGTGGACATCGTGGGATCAAACTCAACGGTGAGCTTTCCGCAGGTGGGGGCGCAGCTGACGCTGACGTTCTGCTCAGCATTGGCATTGATGGTCACCGTCTGCTCGCCCGTCACGAGGAATTCATCGCGTGAGAAGGCGTGCTCTGCGCCGTAGGAGGCAATGATGGTATATGATCCAATCTCCAGCGGGAGGGGCATATTGTCGGCAAGCGAGGAGTAAGCGCAGTTCAGCACATCGGTTCCTGACTTCGTATCAACGACGCGGATGTTATAGTTGCTGACATTGCGATAGGCATCTTCCGAGACGGCACGCGTCAGGGGGTCAAATTCTGAATTGACCGTCAGGCTTTCCAAGTTCAGCGAGCCGTAAACCTTACTGGTCTCTGCGCCAAAATCGAATCCTGGGTCTTCAGACATGCACGATGTCAGCACCAAGGTTGCACCAAGACCCATGCAAGAAAGTAGATGTTTCAGTTTCATTTGCATTTGCTTTATGATTGTTATTTCTGATTCGTCTGATAATGATTGCTGCTACGCCTTCGCCTTCGCCCCATATTATATATATACACGTGTAAATTATATATATACTCGTGTAAATGCCTGCGAAAACACAGCAGCGGCGTTTTTTTCCGATGCAAAATTAGGGCAAAAACAGAAAAGAAACGTTTGATTTTCGGTACTTTCAGCGCATTTACCGTTTATTCTGAGGAAAGTGTTACATGCGTTAAGCATTGTGTGCCAAGGCTTACACTGGGCAAAAACCCCGATTCTTACGATGAAATCGCGGAAAAATGGTCTTTTCCAGCCTCATTACGCCCTTTCGCCTGTTCATTCGCAAAAGACACTGGAAAAGACGGTAGAGGGAACGGAAAAGACGGTATGGCGCGCGGCATGACCGAAAAAACAGCATGGCCACAGGAAGCCTGCAGCCATGCCGAAACCATTAACGTGCGGAGGAACGGAGCCTCGCAAAAATTCCGTTTGTCATAGGGAATGTAGAAGGAGACGGGAGAGCCGACGTGAAATCAGCGCGCCGGGCAGCCGCCCTTCAGGTAATCGTCGAAATAGCGAGTGATGCGCTCGTGGAGATGTATCATGTCCTTGCCCATCATGTTGTGGTCCTGCCCGGGATAGACGAAATAGTCGGGCTGAACGTCAGCATCCTCGCAGGCACGGAGGAAGGCGAGGGAATGCTGGAGGAGGCAAGTGCGGTCGTTCAGACCGACGATCACCTGCAGCCGCCCCTTCAGATTCTTCGCCTTATTGAGCAGGCTGCTGGAAGCATAGCCTTCGGGGTTCTCCTGCGGGGTGTCCATATAGCGTTCGCCATACATCACCTCATAGAAACGCCAGTCGATGACGGGTCCGCCGGCAACGCCCACCTTGAAGACATCAGGGTGCGTACACATCAGGTTAGTGGTCATGAAGCCGCCGAAGCTCCAGCCGTGTACGCCGATGCGCTCGGCATCGACGTAGGGCAGCGACTTCAGATAAGCCACGCCCTGCATTTGGTCAGCCATCTCCACATCGCCAAGATGGCGGAATGTGCAACTTTCAAAATCGAAGCCGCGGTCGCCACTGCCACGCCCGTCCATGACGAAAAGGACATAGCCGCGGTTCGCCATGTAATACTCCCAAGGGCGGGCGGTATAGTTCCAGCCTTCCTTGACATTCGTGGCGTGAGGTCCGCCATAGACATAGACCACGGTGGGATACTTCTTCGCGGGGTCGAACCCCACGGGCAGCACGATGCGATAGTAGAGCGGGGTGTGGCCATCAGCAGCGGTGAGAGTGCCCCCCTTGACTTCGGGCATGGAATAGTCTTTCCACGGGCTTTCGCACTCCTGCAGCGTGGCGAGGAGTGCAGGCTTTGCCGTGGAGCGGAGTTCGAGCCGCCGGAAGACATCGGGCTTCGCCCAACGGTCGAGGAAGAGCGTGCCGGCGGGCGAGAGGGAGGCGCGATGCACGCCCTCGCCATTGTCGAGAAGGGTGCGGGCGCCCGTGGCCACATCTACGGCATAGACATTCTCGCGGATATGTCCGCTCTCGTTCGTGCGGAGGATGACGCTGCGCCGCGCCGTGTTGAAGCCGAGGAGCTCAAGGTCTTCATATTCGCCGGCAGTGAGCTGGCGCTCCTGCTCCACACGGAGCTGCCCGCCCTCATCGGTGAGGCGGAAGATGTAGAGATGGCTGAAGCCGTCGGCCTCGCTTTGGAGGATGAAGCGGCTGGCATCCCAGGGCAGGAAGGTGAGGGGATGCTGCGGCTCTACGAAGCGGGCGTTGGTCTCGGTATAGAAACTGCCGATGCGCTCGCCCGTGGCAGCATCGTAAGCCACGAGGTCGCAACGGTCCTGACTGCGGGGCAGCTCAAGGAGGAAGATGTATTTGGCATCGGGCGACCAGGAAACATTGGTGAAATAGCGGTCCGTGGGGTCGCCTGCCTGCAAATATACGCTCTTGCCCGTGGCAGGATTGAAGACTCCGACGGTGACTTTGTGGCTCGTCATGCCCGCCATGGGATATTTCTCAGGAGCGGGCTGCGCCATTTGGGTGGTGCTATCCACTTCTATGTCGATGAGGGGAAAATCCGTGACCATGCTTTGGTCCATGCGGTAGAAAGCCAGCAATCGTCCGTCGGGACTCCAGAATGTGCCCTTGTAGATGCCGAACTCATTGCGGTGGACGGAGGTTCCGTAGAGCAACTGGCGGCTGCCATCAGTGCTGACGGCGAGGTCAGTGCCATCGGCGGTGCGGACATAGAGGTTATGCTCGCGCACGTAGGCCGTGCTGTGCGAGGCGGCGCAATAGTCTGACTCCGAGACGCCCTTCAGCCGGGGCTGATGCCAGAGGATGGTGCGCTTTGCCCAGTCGTATTCGAAGACGTACTCATCGGATATGAGGCGTACGGTGCGCTTCGAGGCCTCGGGGAATGCGGCATACTGGAGCGTGCGGAGGGAATCGGCTGGGAAAAGGCTTCGCAGGGCAGCATCCGCCTCGGCGCGCGAGAAGAGGAAAGCCTTCTTGCCGGCAACTGCCTTGCCGCGAGCGTCAGCCAGAAGCTGGCACGTATCGACGCCCGTGCGCACCAGATTTTCGCCCCACCATGCGGTGGAGATATTCTCAGGCTGGAGGGTCCAGTATTTATTGCCGCCCCACATCAGCTCATCGAGGGTGGGACTTTTCAGGGTCTGTGCCATAAGCATGGTAGGGCAAATCAGCAGAACGGCTGCAAACAGAAGATGTTTCATACTCATATATATATATTTTAGCAAGAAATTGGGCTGGGGAATCATCCGTTGCGCTTTCCGCCACGACTACCCTTGAAGCCATCACGACTACCCTTGAAGCCATCACGACTGCCCTTGAAGCCATCACGACCACCCTTGAAGCCATCGCGACTACCCTTGAAGCCATCGCGACTGCCCTGACGGCGGTCACGCCCTTCGCGGCCCTCGCGGCCCTCGCGACGCTCGCGTCCACCACCCTTCTGTCCGCGCTCGCGCGACTGGGCTTCCTCGAAATTGCGATGGCGATTGCGCAGCGCACGATACTGCTCCGCCATCTCCTCGTCCTCGAAAAGGTCTTCCGGGCGTGCGGCGCGGCGGGGATGCTCCTCGTCGGCCTCATCGCGACGACGGCGGTTTTTGAAATCAGGGTCGAACTTTCGGCTGAACTCGCGCTCGCGGCCATCGCGGAAACGGCGTTTCTCGCCCATGCGGCTCAGCTCCTCGCCCGTCTTCACCGCACCGCCTTCCGCGCGGAACTGGTCGAGCTTGCCAGCGAAGGTGACGAACTTGCGGACTTCGCAGTCGAGCGAGCCATTCTGCAGAGGCACCTTCAGCGAGGGGCGCAGGCCGACGGCATCGAAAAGCTCCTCCTTGCTGGAAATCACCCATGCCTCGCCGCCCGTGAACTCCTGCTTGAGCTTCTTGCCGAGGGTTTTGTAGAGCACGGTGATGTCCTCGGGGTGGAGGCGTTCGCCATAGGGCGGATTCGTGAACATCAGGCGGCGCGGTGCCTCACTGCCCTCCTGCGCTGCGCCATCGGCGGGAGCGGGGAGCTTAAAGTCGCGGATGTCGCGCTGCTCCACGCTGACAATGTCCTCTACGCGGGCGGCACGGACATTTGCCAAGGCGGCGCGCACGGCATTGTTGTTGAGGTCGAAGCCATAGATATGATGGTGGAACTCGCGCTCTTCAGAGTCGTCCTCGAAGATTTCGCTGAGGAGCTCAGGCTCAAAGTCCTTCCAGTTTTCAAAGCCAAACTTCTTGCGGAACACGCCCGGATAGATGTTGCGGGCTATGAGGGCGGCCTCTACGAGGAAGGTGCCGCTGCCGCAGAAGGGATCGACGATGTCGCAGTCGCACTGCCAGCCGCTCATCTTGATGATGGCCGCTGCCAACACCTCGTTGATGGGAGCCTCTACGCTCGCCTCGCGATAGCCACGCAGGTGGAGGCTCTCGCCGCTGGAGTCGAGCGAGAGGGTGCAGACGTCTTCGGCAATATGAATGTTGAGGCGAATCTGCGGATTGCTGACACTGACGTTGGGGCGTTTGCCCTCGCGCTCCACGAAGTAGTCCACGATGGCATCCTTCACCTTGTAGGTGACGAAGCGCGAGTTGCGGAAGGTGGTGCTATAGACCGTCGTATCGACGGAGAATGACGTGGTGAGGTCAAGATAGTCAGCCCAGTTGATGTCCTTCACTGCCTGATAGACACCGTCGGCATCATGGGCGGTGAAATGCTTGATGGGCTTGAGAATACGCACAGCCGTGCGAAGACAGAAGTTGGCGCGATAGAGCATGCGCTTGTCTCCGCTGAACGATACCATGCGACGGCCTATCTGCACGTTGTCAGCGCCCAGTTCGATAAGTTCTTGTGCCAAGACTTCCTCAAGTCCTTGAAACGTCTTGGCAACGAGTTCAAAATTTTCCATTGATGTTGAGAGGGGGTGTCTATGTGGATACTGATAATGTCTGTAGAAGATGGGGAGATTGCCTGCAAGGGGAAAGGATTTGCGGTTCAGCAAAAGTGAACGTTTTGCAGCAGAAATGGGCTTGGCAAATCAGAGACAAAGGTACGGCAAAAGCGTGAAAAGCGAAAATTTTGCGGACAATTTCTAAAAAAAATCCCTAACTTTGCTGAAAATAACGCTCTCGCACGTGTGCACAAGTTATGGAAAGCCCCCTCGGCGGAAGGCTGCGCGCGGCTGTGGCACAGCGAGATTTTTTTTCAGATAGGCTTTTGATTTTCAGGAGGGAGCATGGCGGGCTACGTGTCTGAGCGAAAGACAAAGACCTATGGCCCGAGAGGCGCGAAGACATACAAGCCTTACGGAAACACCCCCTTGCATTGAATACTAATTGATAGAACCTACCAAAAGCCTATGGCCCGAGAGGCGCGAAGACATACAAGCCTTACGGAAACACCCCTTGCATTGAATACTAACCCTATAGAACTTATACTTACTCACTCATGGACATCCTGACTTTTACGCTCATCATGCTCCTTGCCGCCTACGGCGCAGGCTTGCTGGGCAGTCTGACGGGGCTGGGCGGCGGCGTAGTCGTCATCCCCGTGCTGACGTTGTGCTTCGGCGTGGACTTCCACTATGCCGTGGGCGCTGCCCTCGTGGCGTCCATCGCCACTTCGAGCGGCTCCGGCTCCGCCTACGTCAAGGAGGGCATCACGAACATCCGCCTCGGCATGTTTCTCGAAATCGCCACTACGCTTGGGGCAGTGGCGGGAGCCATCATAGCGGTGTGGCTGAACAACAACGTGATTGCCGTCATCTACGGCCTCGTGCTCATCCTGACGGGCACGATGCAGTTTGTGAAGAAGCAAGACCACACGGGCATCCAAGGCTCTCAGGCAGCGCGGCGCCTGAAGCTCTTCGGCACTTGGCCGCAGAAAGACGGCTCGCTGAAGGCGTACGAGCTGCGAAACGTAGGGCGAGGCTTCAGCGTGATGGGCATAGCGGGCATGCTGAGCGGTATTCTCGGCATCGGCTCGGGCGTGCTGAAGGTGATAGCCATGGACAATATGATGAAAGTGCCGTTCAAGGTGAGCACGACGACATCGAACTTCATGATGGGCGTGACGGCGTGTGCCTCGGCGGTGGTGTACGTGCAGCGCGGCAACATCGTGCCGGGCATAGCCTGCCCTGTGCTTATCGGTGTCTTGCTGGGCGCGCTGACGGGTGCGCGCCTGCTGAAACGCCTCGATGTGCGCGTGCTGCGCAAGGTGTTTGCCATAGCCGTCTTCATGGTGGCAGCGAACATGATCTACATGGGCCTGACGGGCAAATTCTGAGCAGGCCCGGCCGCAGCAGGGGGCCTACGGGCGGCAGGCGGCGCGTATGGGCGCGCGGCGGGGGAGCCTGCGGGGCGCAATTGCTGCTGCATGAGGGCTGGCTGAAGGCTCAGACACCGGCGGCGCATTCCTGCCTGCTCGCCTCCGCAGAAAGCCCCCGCTCTGACCAGAACGAGGGCGAGGCGGGGCAAACGCCCTGAAGTTTGCGCCCCTTCGTCAGGGCTTCCGCCCCACAAGCGGGCATCCTGCCCCCCAAAAGTGATTGTTTTCACCCCAAAAAGTGGCCCTATTCACCCCTGAAAATGACCACTTTACGCCCAGAAAATGATCAGCCTGAGGCGCGATGTGCAGTGGGCGCGGCGAATCTGACAGCAAGGCTCATCCTCACTGACTGCAAGGCTTATCCTCAACGCCTGCAAGACTCACTGCCTGCTCATTGTTCCCCCTTCCATTATCTTCCAATCCATCTTCCATAAGCACACTCTGAACCATGCCAAACAAACATCTTGACCTTCAACTTCTCATAGCGCGCACCCTACGCTGGGGCGTTGCGACGGCGGCCACGATAGCTGCCATAGGCGGCATCATCTATTTGGTGCAGCACGGCAGCGACCCGATGCCGGACTATCAGACGTTCAGCTACGACGACCCTGCCTTCCGCCCTGCCGACTATACGACGCTCGACGGAATACTGGAGGGAATAGTGAGCATGAACTCGCGCTCGTGGGTGCAGATGGGCGTCATCGTCCTCATCCTCACCCCAATTCTCCGCGTCGTGCTCTCGCTCTTCGACTTCCTCCGCGAGCGCGATTGGCTCTACAGCATCATCACTGCCATCGTCCTCGCCGTCATCCTCTGCAATTCAGTGGGAGGATTTTAGGTAGGTTCTATCAATTAGCTTGCGATGTATGTGCGACTATCGTGCCGTAGGTGTTTATTTTTCATTCAGTCACGTAGCCCGCTACGCTCCCTCGTGAAAAACAAAAAGATACGGTGCGAGAGGCGTGAAGACATCCAAGTAAAGCAAAAACACTGCCTTACATTGAAAACTAATTGATAGAACCTACCTTTAGGCTTCTCAACCGCACCTCACGATTTACATACAGAAAGGGCAACGCCCTGAGCCATCGCGAACTGATGGCTCAGGGCGTTGCCCTTATTTTTCCATGCAGGGAGAGGGGTCAGAACGTGGCGCGGAGCATGAAGCGTATGCCCCACTTCTGCGTGTCGCCGTAGATGCTGCCGGCATCGTTGATGTAGGTGATGCGGTGTACATACTGAATCCAGAGAATCTTGAAGATATTATGGATGCCGACGTATGCTTCCACGTAAGGCTTCTTGATGTCCATCACCTGCGTCTGCTGCTGGTAGGCTCCCGTCAGCGGATTGAAGCGCGAGGGGAAGTAGAAGAGGTCAGTGCGCTGGCTGTTCTTGGCCAGATAGGGGTTGTTGCCATCGGTGAGATGGCCCCACAGGCAGTTGACGCCGAAATATTCGCGCCACTTCAGGCGACGCAGGAGGGGAATGCGATTGAGGATTTTGCCGTTGAGGTCCCACTGCGCCATGAGGCTGACATAGCGGTCGTTGAGGAACTCCATGTTCTTAATCAGCATGAACATGTTGTCCTCGCGGATGTAGCTCGTGTTTGCCCAGGGCGTGCAGAGGAGGGGGAAGGGAACCTTGTTCCACTGTGCTCCCGCCTTCAGGCGAGTGTCGATTTTTCCCCACGACTTCACCCACCAACGCTTGTAGAGCTCGATTTCGGTGATGTTGTAGGTATAGTCGCTCCATACGCCTTTCAGACCGACGGTGTGCGAGAGGCCGAAGAGGGGGGCTTCCTTGTTGAGAAGGATGCGGCGCTGCTTCGTGTTGAGATATTCCACGCCGGGCTGCCACTGGAAGGAGAAGGTGAAGTCAGTGGTGGTGAGATAGCGGCGGTTGAGCTGGCCGAGGGTCTGACCGCCAGCCTCGGGGATATTCGGAGTGCCGGGAGCGCAGTCGATGATGCCGAACGGGCGCGTGAAATAGTTGCCATCGCTCATCAGCTGATGCAGGCCGTTCGCCACGGGCTGATAGAAGAGGGCGGAGGTGGGCTCATTGCGGTCGTGGCTGAGCTTCCACGTGGCGCGGATGCCGTTCTCCCACTCGGAATCGTAGAAGAGGCGGAAGTTTTCGTTATACATCATGTGGTCCACCTTCGACCATTTCAGTGCCACGAAGACGTTGTCTTTGTCCGTGGGAAGATGGATGTCAGAGGGCGACATCACATCGTTCGTGTAGGAGAACGTGAGATTGCGCATGGGATACTCGCGCGGCAGGTATTTCTTCTTGTTGAAGGAGTAGGTCAGCTCGCCCTTTCCCTTCCACTTCTCATCCTTGAAGCCGTATGCCACATAGCCATTGAAGAAGAAATGGGGGTTGAGATTGGCGGTGGAGAGGAGCGAAGCCCTGAGGCGGAGGCCATCCACGTCGCTGTGCGATATGGTGGTATTGACGGGGCCATAGTCGATCTTGCTGCCCTTCTTGGGATCGAGGGTGGTTTCGACATAGTTTTCGATGAAGGCCTTGGCCACCCAGATGATGGGCTTGAAGCCCTTCATGTTCTGCAGGCGTTCGAGGAAGAGGCTGACGCGGTTTTCGCTCTGCGTCAATGTCTCCTTGCGATGCTGCTCCCAGAAGACTTCGTCCTTCATCTGCGCGTCGGCCATCATCTTCGTCTTGCCCTTGATTTTGAACGTAGCATCGGGGATGGGGCTGAAGTCGAACTTGGAATAGTCGGTGACGCGGCGTGCCTGCAACTTCAGGCCTTTGTTGACGACTTTCATGACGAGGAGCATGCGGTCAGACGTGCGCACCTGCTCGCCCGATGGGAGCTGCTCATAGTCTTGCTCCACCTTCATCAAATCTACGAAGTTCACGCCCGTATGCACGGGAACTCCCATCGAAACGCGCTTGACGCGGTAGGTGGAGTCGGCAGTGATGTAGAGGTCGCCGCTGAAGCCGAAGTCCTGGCTGTTGTTGGGGGTGAACTGCACTTCTATGCACTTCGTGCCATCGATGAAGAGGGTGTCGGTGAGGAAATAGCGGTAAAAGGCGATGGCATCCTTTGACGAAAGGGGCGAGATAAAATGATATTGGAGCAGGCGGATATTGTCGTCGTAGAGATTTATCTCAGTGAAGAAGTCGTTGAGCAACTGCGTCATGATGTCGCCCGTATTGAAGAGTTCGGTGATGCCGTCCTCGCGCTTGCCGACTACGACGGTCTTTTCCGTATCGTCCGCCTTGCGGTAGATGAGGTTCGACACGGTTTCTTCCACAATCAGGGGTAGGATGAGCTTGCCCGACTCTGGCGAGAGCTCCACGTGCTCCTTCAGGAAGGGCATACGCTTGAACTTTCCCTCCTCGAACACCTTGGGCGTCACGTCGGCGAGGGCAAAGTTGAGCTTGTTGTATTGCTCGATGTTGTAATAGTCGTGCTGCTTGAGGTCCTGAAACTTCTTGGCAGCAATGACTTTTCGCATGAGTTCGACGGCAGGATTGTTCTTCCGGCTGTACTTCGTCTTCTTGGCGGTCACGGTAGCCTCGCCGAAACTGAGGTCGAGGGGCTGTAGCTTGATGTTGAGCGCCTCGCCGGGCGTAGGCTTTACGCTGTAGGTTTCGTAGCCAACGCAGGAGACGGTGAGCTTTTTCCCAGCTCGGTAGGCAAGGCTGAAATGCCCTTCGAGGTCAGTCTGCACGCCTTCGCGCGTGCCTTCGTAGAAGACATTGACAAAGGGTGCGGCTTCGCCCGTCTTGGCATCATAGACGTTTCCGGCTATTCGCTGTGCTGCCATCTGCAGCACGACGGAGAGGGAGAGTAGAACAAGGCTGAGTATGCGCTTCATGTGGAGGAATGTAGGGAAATATCTGCTTTGAAAAAAAGGGAATGGGGTGTGGGAGTGGCTGGTTTCTCCGTACTACACATTATATATAATGCGCGCGCACGCACATACACGCGTGCGCACGGGAGAAACGGGCCTGCGGACGCAGGAAGAGCAGGCGTAAAGGGCGCGTTCTGTGGGCGTTACGCCTGCCAAACCCCATAAATCAGGTGCAAAACTACAAAAAGGAATATGGTTTTTCTCTATGCTCTTTTCGTTTTCATCCCTAATTTGATTATCTTTGGGAATATTTGCCACACGGAGAAACGAAAAAAGAAATTATCACTCAACGTCGCTGTGCGTCATTTCGGCCAAAAACAATGCGCCGCAGGGATTCCCTCAGCATGATTGAAGGGAAAACCTGCGGCGCAGATATCAGTTAGACCTTCAGGTCATTACAACCTGAGCGGCATTACTTGACGAAGTACTTCTTACCGTTGATGATGTAGAGACCAGCGGGGAGGTTCTTCACGCTGTTCATGCGAACACCGGAGATGCTGTAGATGCTGTTGTTAGCCTTGTTGTCGATGACAATGTTGGCGATACCGGCAATCGTGCCTTCTGCGGGGATGAAGGCATCGCCCTGCTGGGTAGTAGCAGGAACACCACCGAAGTAACCCGTGTTAGGAGCTACGACGTCGCTGTTAGAGCCCTCGGAGAGGAGGATGCTCGTGTGGGCAGCGTTGAACAGACCTGCACCAGCGGGAACAGCGGTCTTCTCGAATACGGGGAAGAGACCGTTTACAGCCTCGAGTGCGGTGTGAGTGGGAACGAATTCCTCGAACGATTCAGCAGCGGGATAGAAGAATGCCTTGCTTTCACCAGCGAGGCTCTCGCCCGGAACGAATACGTAAGCCTGACCTGCTGCCAGCAGTCCTTCCTCAGCCTTGAGCTGAACATTGTTTTCAGCATCCTGACCGAGAACGCTGTAGAACTTACCATCCGCGAAGATAGAAGGCTCAACGTTTACACCTACGGTGAAGGTGAATACCTGAGGAGCATCCTTCACCTGAAGGTTCATGCACATACCATGCTCGTAGAGGTCAGACCAAACGGCCTCAATGTCCTGAGCTACGAACTCCCATGCGCTGTTGTCGCGGCCACTTGCAGAGTTCCACGTTACAACACCACCGTTGGGCTGTGCGTTCACATAGAGATAGTCGCCATTGTAAGCGTCTTCCTCAGCTACAACGAGGTTGAAGCAACCCTCAGTGTTGGCAAAGCGGAGCTTGAAGACGTAGGGCTCGGGAGTCTGAACGATTGCGTCCGTCTCAGAGGCGGGAGCAAGGTAGAGACCCGTGTAAAGGTTCTTGTAGGTATAGCCACCATCTACCTTCTCTACATACCAGTAAGCACCGGGACGAGAAGCTACGACGGGATCATCTACATAAACATCACCGTCCTTTACGCGGCCACCCTTGTCCACACGTACCTTGGCGGAAGAGTTCATGGCAATCATGACTTCGCCCTCTACGTTAACAGCCGAGCTCTTGCTCTTGAGCATGTAGTAGCCGTTAGCGGGCTTGATGAGTGCATCCTGGAAGGCATCGATAGCAGCCTGGAGAGCATTCTTGGCAGTGGTGATTTCATCAACGGACATACCGCCCTTGTAAGCAGCCTTGGCAGCGTCGATGGCAGTCTGGAGAGCGTCGATGGCGGTCTGGGGGAAGTAGCCCGGCTTATCGCCAGCTACGGCAGCATCGTGAGCAGCCTGAGCAGCATTGATAAGTTCGAGGAGCGAATCGGGATTAGGAATAGCAGCCTTCAGAGCGTCGATGGCAGCGCGGAGAGCATCGATGGTCTCCTGCGTAGCGAGCTCGTCGGCCAGCTCTTCTTCAGCCACTTCCACGAGGCCGTCAACAGCCTTGCGCAGAGCCTCGTCGGCACAATAGTAAGGAGAAAGGGGATCTTCCACGATAGCCCAAGGCTGCTCGCCCTCGTAAGCGCGGAGCTCGGAGAGGTTGAAGTACATACCGGCAGAGCCACCGTCAGAATAGGTATGGAAGACATCGAAACGAACGTGGCTGTAGCCCAGCTTCGTGGTGAACCATCCGGCGTAGCTCAAGCTCTCGCCCTCTTCCAGACCGGTATTGTAAGCGTTCCAATACCAGTTCACCTCGATAGAATCGTTGATGAGGGTCCAGCTTTCACCGTCGTTAGAGCCGTAAACCTTTACAGAGAAAGGAACACCTTGGTATTGATTCGAGCGGGTGGCCATCTTCACGGTTACGGCATCCACCTTCTTCTGCAGGTCGAGCTGGAGGTTGTGGAGCGACCATACTTCTTCGCCCGTCTCAGGATCTACCTCCTTGGGAGAAGCGCTCTCATGCCAAGAAGAGTGCCAGAGGTTCTTCACATAACCGTCAACGAGTACGCCGAGGTCTGCACCTTCATCAGGGTCAGAAGCGTTGGATTTGATCTGGTCGACCGAGGTCACGAGACCATCCACCTCGCTGAAGTCGAGCCACTTCTGTACTTCGTCAGAAGTAGAATAAGATACGGTCTTGCCATCGAGAGCAAGCTCTTCGTTGATATTGTCATCCTTCAGGTCCTGAGCCTCCTGTACGAGCTTCTCGAGCTTGTTGTTGAGTTCGGGCTGGAGAGCATTCTCTTCGATGAGCTTGAGGTCTTCTTCCGTCACGGTGCGGATGGTCCAGCAGGAAGCCGGTGCAGTCTTTTCCCATGCCACGGTGTTGGCATAGTCGCCAGCAGCATGGATACCGGAAACTACACCATTGCAAACCCAGTTGTTATCATTGAAGAGGGTCCAGAATCCAGGATTCTCGGGGCTGGGCTCCATGGTGTAGAGGTCAATCTCCTTGTCGAGGTCAGCCTCAGCTACAGAGGGCACCTGCTTGTTTTTGGTGTCAATCACGTGGATGTAGCGACCCGTAGCATAGTTCTTGAAGTAGTAGCGGTTCTTCACAGGCGAATCGATTACCTGCCATACCATGTACTTCAGACCGCGCTGCTTATACCAGTCGTCGCCCTCAAGCTCACCGTCATAAACGAAGGTGTCGTTGACGTTCGTGCCATTAGCAGAAGAGAAGCACCACTTCAGACCGTTCTTCGTAGCGTTAGCATAGGTCTTGGTATCGCCATCGATATTGTTAAAGTTCTCATAGAGCGCACCGCCCTTCGGGTCACGCCAGCTGGTGAAGATATAGTAGCCGGCCTGGAAGGGCACGAAGCTGTCGAGGAGAGCCTGATAAGCCTTGAGGAGCGCATCGGCGAGTGCCTCGGCATTGCCCTCGTTGGCATCCTGGCAAGCATCCCAGGCAAGCTGAAGTGCCTCCAGAGCCTCTTCGCTGTACTGGCCGGGGTTGATACCCGTCTCGTACGCAGCAGCGTCGAAGCCGTTGGGGAAGAGTTCAGCCATCACAGCATCGAGATAGCTGAGGGCATCCATCTGGTGAACAGGATAAATGAGCCAAGCGTTCGTGTTGTAGTTCGTACCGCGCGATACGTTGCCAGTGGTAGCGCCAGAGCCAAGTCCGAGCAGATAGGTGTAAGTGCTGTACTGGTCAGTAGCATCGTCAGCATTTGCCGATACGATGATGACAGCCTCGTCAGCAGCACAGTAAGTAACGTTAGAAAGGTCGAAGGCCTCACCATTGGCCTTAGCCTCTGCCAGATAAGCAGCCACGCCGGTCAGGTCTTCTTCGCTGTCCTCGGGCGTGTAGCTGTAGTCGCTCTCCACCACATGAGGGGTCTTCACGCAAACCTTCCAAGCACGGTTGGAGGAGGTTCCGTAGAAATTGTCGTTACCCGGACCATAGAGGTAGTTGCCCTCACTGTCCTTGATGAGGTAAACCGGCGAACCATCAGCGGCCTTTTCGCCAGTAGCCTCGAAGGTGTACAGGCTGGCAGTGGTCAGGTGGCTGGTGAAATTAAAGCCAGTGCCCGTCAGGAATGAATAAGTTCCTGCCAACTGCGCCTGTCCGCCCTGGAAAGCATACTGCACTCCCACTTCGATGTTCTCGGCAGAGACTGCATCGTCAGTCTGGTAGTAACGCTCAGCAGAAGCGGTCATACTTCCTGCGGCAAAGAGCGATGCCACAGCAAGAAGCTGTAAACTTTTCTTCATAGAACGAGAATTTAAGTGAAATAATAATAAAAGAAATATGATGTAAAAAAATAGATTTGCATATTCCCATCTCTTGGAGACGCCTGCTTCTGAACAAAAGACACCTACTTCTGAATAGAAGATGCCTGCTTCTGAATAGAAGACGCCCACTTCTGAATATGTCTTTCAATCGAACGCCCGCGCCTGACATACATTTCGCGCGCGCCCTATACTTGGTGCGTGCAAATTTACGGCAAAGAATTGAAAAAGTGATGACTTTTGGAACGTTTATTCAACGAACAGGGCTGATTTATGGTCATTCTGACTTCAAAAGTGGCCACAAATCATCGAAGAAAAGCCTGCATGCGCGAAAAGTGAATGGAATGTCACAGCAGGCTGGCATTGGAACAGGCACGGAGCAAACACGAACAGGCACAGAGCAAGCACAGAGCAGGCACGGAGTAAGCACGAAGCAGGCACGGAGCAGGCTGGAATATTACGAAAAAAGCCCTGGCAGGCATACAAAACCTGCACAGAGCTTTCGAGAAAATAAAAAAGTCGGGAAACAAATGATTGCTTAACAAATCGTTGCAGAGCAGGCGTTGCACTTACCTCTCCTTCTGCTCCGCCTTCGCCATGTTCGAGTGCCCCACGACCTTATAGCGCGGCTGCACCTTCGCAGTGAAGTTCTCCGGATTCTTGGCGGCATTCGTCTTAGCCAACTCTTTGCGGTGGGCATCGCGCTGCTGCCATTCTGCCATAGTGTAGAAGTTTCCGGTGATGGGGTCAACGAGCTGGAGCTCCGGCAACACGAGGTCCTGACTCTCACGAGCGTAGGGAATGCCGCCCTTCAGCATCGAAGGGTCAGCCAACGAGAGTTCCACGGGGCAAACGCCATCGCGCACCATGTCAATATGCTTGGCGGCGGCCATCGAAAGGTCAATGACAGCACCCCGGCGGAAAGGTCCGCGGTCGGTGACGGTGACGTACACTTCCTTGCCATTGCGCTTGTTCTTCACCTTCAGGACAGTTCCGAACGGCAGGGTGCGGTGGGCGCACGTCAGGGAATCGCGGTGATAAACACTGCCCGAACTGGTGCGTCGCCCGTGCGACTTGTTACCGTAGTACGTGGCATTGCCGTTTTTCACCGTTTCCTTGCTGCCATCAGCCAGCATCTCAGCATTGGCGAGGGTGAAGAGCACCACGAGGGTGAGCATCAGCACCTTGTAGAGCGGGCGAACGGTGAAGCCCGTTGCAATTCGATGGGTGCAGCGGATGGCAAGCATTGGGATGTTTATGAATTTCTGCATAACTTGTTGGGACGCTCGCTATTGCTATTATTTATATAGGAGTGAAACATACAACAGGCTTTGCGGGGAAGGGGCGCAACTGGCTGTCTTCGCCTTCCAAAAGCCTACCGACGGGAGCGTCCGACCGTCAGGATAACGGCAGAAAACCACACGGTTCAGCACAATCAAACGGTTTTCTGCCAGAAAATTCATTGTTTGACGAGCGCAAAGTTACGGATTATGGGTAGGGGCGACAACATTTTCTGCAAGATAATCAGCACTTTAACATTCTTTTTGTCAGTTTTAACTATTCGGAGATAGCAAAATTCTTTTCGGACAGAGCGAATGACAGGCATTCAGCCCTTGCGCCCTGAACCCCACGGTGGCAGACCGAAGGTTCAGGGCGCAAGCCTGTTCAAGATGTCTGGCGCGGAGCATCACGCCTCCTGCACGCCTTGCGAAGCCATGCCGTGCGCCGCATCATTCTCCCCCCGAAGTGAGGGTCGAAGCAGGGGCGTAACCCGCAAATTCAGGGGCAATCGTCGAGGAAACATGGAGCAAACCGGTAGAGAAATGCCCACCGCGCGTCACGAAATACTCCTCGCAGACCTCCGTCGTACCCTTCGGCAGATGCTCGAAGAAGAAGTCGTTGCGCGTGTCGCGCACCATGCGGTAAGCCAGTCTGCCGTCGGTCCAGACGTTTCCACTCAGCGGACTGACGGGCTCCATGCTCGCCGGATGTCCTGCCTCAAGGCGAACGTAGTCAAAGTCGCGTGCGGCCTTCACGCTGATCGCCTGACGCACGCGGACTCCGGGCCGCAACAGCTTCGCCTGCCCACCGTCGCCATCGGGGAGGTCAGTCCATTTTCCATCGGCAAACACTTGCCAACGCCTCGTCAGCATCAGGTCTGTCCCGCTCGCCTCTACCTTCTCCACCGGCAGCGTGTAGCGCGCGCGGACACTACCCCACGAAAGTCCGCCGCCCTCCTTATATATATTATAGGCGTCAACGCGGATGGCCTTCGCCGTCTCTTCGGGTGTCAGCGTCCAGAGGCGGTGGGCCTCGTCGCCCAAATGCTGGAACTGCTCCGCCTCCTTGCCATAGCCCACGAGCAGGGCATACGTGGCATCGGCGGTAGCGCGGCGGCTCTCCCACTGCTGTGTGCGCTTGCTCTGCAAGAGCCAGAGCTGCATTTCGCGCTGCAAGGTGGGAATGTCCTGCCCTGCCGTCCAGCCCTCGCCCTGCTGCAGCGTCTTGTTCGCGAGGGCTTCCAGTGCCATCGTCTGCGTCGGTATGCGATAGCTGTCCTGGCTCATCAGTGCGCGGTCAGTGTCGAAATACCTTCCCATGACGGGCGAAACCACCGTGTGCTCTACGAGACTCTGCATCGCCTCATCAGCCGCCACGATGCAGTCTGCCGTCAGCTGCCGCGGCAATGCTCCCGTGGCAGCCGCCTCAGCCAACACCTGTGCCATGACGCCCTTGCCATACATCGTCAGACGCTTCTTTTCTCCCTTCGCACGCTCAAGCAGATGCGTTGCCACAGCATCGGGCTTCAGGCCGCACAGCGTGCGGACGTAGAGATAGCGGAGGAGCGTCTCCGAAACGGCCATCTGCGGATGCTTCTTCAGTTCCTTCCATTCCTCAGCAGCCTCCTTCTCCATGTATGCCACGGCGCGGTCGAGCACTTCGTCTGCCAGACGGCTCTGCGTCAGGTTCTTCGCGCGGGCGAGCAGGATGCTCACGTCCGCCGTCACCCAGAAGGATGAGGGGAAACCAGGCAGCCAGGAGAAGCCGCCGTCGCCATGCTGACGGTCGCGGAGACAGTCGAGGGCGGAATGGCGAAGGGCATCGAGGGCGGTGGATGCTGGCATTTCAGCCCGCACCTCTTCCACTTTCTCCGACAAGCTGCGTGCCACTTCCACGATATACAGGCGCACGGCAGCATCGTTCGCGCTCAAGGCTTCCGCATCAAGCATACCCGGCACACAGCGGACAACGCTCCAGAGCGGATTGCCCGTAAACTCCACGCTCAGCTCGGGCTTGCAGAGGGCATCGCCACGCGTCAGCTTGCCCAGACCGAGCGACTTCAGATCCACGCGGTGGCTTCCTGCTGCATCGAAGGAGAAGGGAACGGCGGTCTCCACCACTACCCTGCCGCTCAGCAGAGGTATGGCGCGCTGCTCGCCATCGCTGAAGGTGCGCCCCTCGGCATCGGGTTCGGTGCAAGCCGTAGCCCTGACGGTGAGTCGTGCCAATGCTTCCGCGAGGGCATCGGTGGGGTCAGTGGCCGAGGGGGATATACCCATGCTCCGCAGATTAGCCTTCACGGTGAAGCGGAACGTGGCGGTGCCATCGCGCTCCACCTCGAACGCCTGCGTCTTCGTCAGCAGCTCCGCCCCGCTCTCCGTGTCGGCGAGGAGGAAACGGAGCGTTCCGCGCTGCGGCGCACTGCTGACATTGCGCACCGTCACGGGGATTTCTGCCACATCGCCATCGCGCAGGAAGCGCGGTGCAGCCACTTCCACCATAATTTCCCGCTGGGCTACGATGGTGTCGTGCAGCAATCCGAAGTTCATATAGCCATCGTGCGCCAAGGCGGAGAAGTTCCACTGCGTCAGGCTCTCAGGAAGCGTGAAGGCAATGCTGACGTTGCCATCAGCATCCGTACGGAGCGCAGGCATGAAAAACGCGGTTTCATCGAAGTTTTCGCGCAGGAAGGCATCGTTCGCAGCGTCGCTGCCTGCCGCTTCGTCAGTTTCCTCGGTCGCCGCCGCCCCGTCAGCAGCCTCGTCTGCCATCTGCCGCGAGCCTGCCATTTCCTTCATCGCGAGATTGGAAGATGGCGGTGCAGCCATTGCCCTGCGCATCTTGCCCATCACGGGTAGGGCTTCCTTCAGGTCGCAGCAGTCTTCCGTCCGGGCATAATAGGAGAACATCGAGCTGCGCCAATGCGTGTAGTCGCATTGCGGCTGCGACTTCGCGGGGGCGTAGTATGCCAGCCAAGCGGAACAGCTGCGCCCGTCCACCCACATGGAGGGCTGATTGATATGTCGGGGAAAATTCAGCTCGAAGCCCCAGTCCTGCCGGGCGAAGGCATCGAGCGAGGCATCGTAGAGGCGTGCCATGACGAGGGCATCCGCGGCACTGCCGTCGGGCTTCCGCACGCTCAGCGTCCAGGTTTCCTCTTGCCCGGGCTGGAGCTTATCGCGGAAGGTGCTCCATGAGAGGAGAAGTCGCTTGTCGGGACGCGGACGCTCCACCTTGCAACTGATGCTGCTGAAGACGCCGTCCTTCATCCATCCCAGATAAGCTATGGCGGCATCGCCATAGTCGGGTTGCCATTCGAGGTCGAAGGCGATGCTGTCGGCTATTTGCTGCTGCCGGCTGAAGATGTGTCCGCCCTCGGAGCTGACGACGTCATAATACGCCCATGCGCCTGCCTCGCGGAGCGAGAGCCGCGCCTTCGTGCCGTCGTCGTCCTGCCTGATGCTCCAAGGCTCCGGCCGGCCAGCCTCGGGCTTCCGCCATGCTTCCGGCACGGCTTGGCGTGCTACGACGGTGGCTGCCGCCACGACGCTCTCGCCGTTCGCCGCCGTCACGTCGCACTGCGTCCTGAAGCGCACGTAGAACCAAGGGTGGCTGATGCCCTTCACCGCAGTTTCATCGGATATTTCGCGCAGGCACACGGGAATTTTGAACGTGCCATCGGCCTCGCTGACGGTCTCTCCCGTGACGGCTGGTGCGGCATCTTCGAGGCTCCGCCATAAGCTGAGCGAGCGCTCCGTGGTCCAGCTGACCTTTGCGCCTGCCACGGGGATGCCCGACCACGTCTTCACGCTGCCGCTGAGGGTGAGCGTGTCGCCAAGTTGCCATGTTTCCCTGCCCGTCACCTCCTGCGGACGCGGCACGGCGAGCTCTACCCTGAACGTCGGACGCTTGTATTCCTCCACGCGGAGCGCGACGCTGCGGCTGCAACCGTTGCCCGCGAAGCGCAACTGATAGACGCCGGGCATCTGGGGTTCGGGAAGCTGGAAAGTTCCGTTGAAGTCGCCCAATTCACGCGTATGGAGAGTGGTGTCGCAGACCACCTTTCGCTGCGGATTCAGCAGTACTACCTGCGCTGCCCACCCTTCCACGGGGCGCACATCGTCTGCCTGCTGCTGATAGATCAAGCCGCCGAAGTGGACGCTCTGCCCGGGGCGATAGACGGCGCGGTCAGTGAAGAGCTTGCCCGACGTTGTCAGACGCTCCACGGGATTATAGCCGTGGCCGAAGTGGGCATAGAAGGGCAGGAGATACTGGTCGTCGCCCGCACTGGCAGCCACGAGCAGCCTGCCCTCGGGATGCGGGAGCAGGCAACTGCCATCAGGGGCAACGTCTGCCGACTCCCAACGCAGCGAACCGTTGCCCTGCGAATTTCTGCCCCAGCCGTAGTCGGGCAGCCGGGCTATCTGCACCTTGATGCCACTGCGGAGGGGTTCGCCGCTCTGGGCTTCCATGAGTTGCAAGCGCTGCTGATAGTCGGAGTCCTTCGCATAGCTGAAGAGCAGCGGACTCACGCGTGTGCAGTAAACCACGTTGAAATCGCGGATTTTCCCCTTTTCACAGAGTTCTATCCTATAGATGCCCGGGGCATCGAACTGCAGCTGTAGCGTGTCGGTGTGGCTGACGTGAGCCGGAGCATCGCCGTGGCTGGGAATGGCGAGCGTGCGGTAGGACTTGAGTTTCGCCGTCTTGCAGAATTTCTCCAGTTGGCCGTCGTCCATCATCCACGGCAGGAGGTCGATGCCCCTGACGCCTTGCATCCGATAGACGCGCAGTTCGCCTTTCGTGCAATTGCGTGTGGTGACGCTGACGGGATAGTCCTTTCCGGGATAAAAGCCGGGGGTGGGACACTCCATCGAAGCCCGAATGTAGGCGTTCTCCTCATTGTGGATGTAGGCAGCAAGGACGGTGCGGGCGTGAGTGCCTTTGAGCTGCGGCAATTGCTGCCTGATTTTTGCGATGAATGCGCCCTTTTCTTCGTCGGAGAGGTCTTTCTGCAGCATCTCGTCGTAGTCCATCAGGAGGAGGGCTTGCGTGTATCCGCGCTGCTCATAGACGCGCCGCATTTGGCTGCGTGCCGTCCGGGCTTGCTCGGGGGAGATGCCGCGGAATCCTTCACGGTCGAGGACGACGCGCGTGAGGAGTCCGAGCAGGTCGTTCTGCTCCCAGCGGCTGTCTTCGCCCTGCTCGAAGAGCGTGGCATAGTCTGCCGTCCGTGCGTCTGCCAAGACTTCGGGCTGCGCGATGGATGCCATGAGGCTGTCGGCATTGTCCGTGAGCTGGCCGTAGGCGGAGAGCCAGAGCGCGCGCTCCACGGGGCGACGCTCGGACTGCATGGCGCGCTCTATCTGCCGCAGCACCACCTCGCCGCTGTCGGCGGAAATCTCGCGGGCAACGGCACACTCCGTGACCAATGCCCGCAGGAGCTGGGCATCTGCCTTCTCGTTGGCAGCCTTGTCGCGGATGCTGTGCAGCACTTTCAGGGCAGTGGCGGGAAGGTCTTTCTGCGAGGCTTCGTCAAACTGCGTCCAAAGCGCATCGAACGTCTGTGCCTTTGCGGCGAAAGGCAGCAGGGCGAGAATGACTCCAAGGAGCATCTTCAACTTTTGTTCCTTCATATTTACATAAGTAGGTAATAAAAATTATTTTATAGTAAGTATATAGTAGGAATGATTATGGTTTGTATGTTTGAACGCTCTCTTTGGCGCATCTTTTAGCCTTGAAAACAGTCACATAGCCCGCTATGCTCCTTTATTTCAAGACTAAAACCTGCATCCAAACAGTGCATTCAAACATAAAACTAATTTTCATTACCTACTTATTATTATCGTGTACAGAGATATGATGGGCTGCGCTTTCAGTCTTCTGCCATGCCGCAGCCCTTCTTCGTGAAGCAAAAATAAACAAAACATGGGAATACTGCATCTTTATCATGGCTAAAAAGAAGGCTTTTTAACGTGCTTTTATATATTCTATGTCTGACACCTACGAAAAACAGGAGCTGTGACGGGGGTTTCCCCTGCGCGGCGCAATCACGCGAATGGCGCAACGAACTATTACGCAGCCACGCAAATTTGATTCATATTTGTTGAACACGCGAAAATATATTTTGAACACGGATTACACGAATAACACGAATGCGGATGAATGGCGATTCCGAAAAATTCGGGCGATTCGCGTAATTCGTGTTCAATCAAATTTTTCGCGAGGTATATGTTGAACACGAATTACACAAATAACACGAATGCGGATGAATGATGTTTCCGATAAATTCGGGCGATTCGCGTAATTCGTGTTCAAATAAAAATTCCGCGTGATATATGTTGAACACGAATTACACAAATAACACGAATGCGGATGAATGGCGATTCCGAAAAATTCGGGCGATTCGCGTAATTCGTGTTCAATCAAATTTTTCGCGAGGTATATGTTGAACACGAATTACACAAATAACACGAATGCGGATGAATGATGTTTCCGATAAATTCGGGCGATTCGGGTAATTCGTGTTCCATCAAATTTTTCGCGTGATATATGTTGAACACGAATAACACGAATTACACGAATGCGGATGAATGGCGTTTGCGAAAGATTCGTGTAATTCGTGATATTCGTGTTCCATCAAATTTTCCGCGAGGTATATGTTGAACACGAATTACACAAATAACACGAATGCGGATGAATGGCGTTTGCAATGGATTCGGGCGATTCGCGTAATTCGTGTTCAAATAAAAATTCCGCGTGATATATGTTGAACACGAATTACACAAATAACACGAATGCGGATGAATGGCGTTTGCAATGGATTCGGGCGATTCGCGTAATTCGTGTTCAATCAAATTTTTACGCGTGATATATGTTGAACACGAATTGCACAAATAACACGAATGCGGATGAATGGCGATTCCGATAAATTCGGGCGATTCGCGTAATTCGTGTTCAATCAAATTTTTTCGCGTGATATATGTTGAACACGAATTACACAAATAACACGAATGTGGATGAATGACGTTTCCGATAAATTCGGGCGATTCGGGTAATTCGTGTTCAATCAAATTTTTCGCGTGATATACGCTGAACACGAAGGAAACAGGTAGTACGAACAATGGATATGGGTAAGGGCGAGCGTGGGCATGAGGGGTCTTGGAGATGCTCTGAGCTTCTGATTCAGAAGTGACCATATTCACCCCGAAAAGTGAGCATTCTGACCATCGAAAGTGAACATTCTGACCCCAATAAGTGGCCACCTGCCAACGAAAAGCGCTGTCAAAAATCTGAAAAACTCAGAAAAACGGTGGAAGCTGACTATACCTCGACAAAAAACACTACCTTTGCGCGCACAATATCGCACTGCGAAGGTGGTACGCGTACCACCTTTGGAAGTGGTACGACCAGCAAAATGCGCCCACGGCTTATGACATTAGAACAAACCTATCAGAAATGGCTCAGCCTGCAACCGCTCAGCGAAAGGCAGCTGCACAAACTCCGGATGAAATTCAGCGTGGAGTATAACTACAACTCCAACCACATGGAGGGCAACACCCTGACCTACGGCCAGACGGAACTGCTACTGCTCTTCGGAAAGGTGAGCGGAGAGGGCGACTTGAAAGACTTTATGGATATGAGGGCGAGCGAGGTGTCGCTGAAAATGATGACGGAGGAGGCAAAAAACAGCCAAACGCCATTGACGCAGAACTTCATCCGCACGCTGCACCATACACTTCTGCGCGAGGACTATACGGTGTATCGAACTCTCCCGGGAGGCGTTCAGACAAGCTACGTCGTACACGCCGGACAATATAAGACTCGCCCGAACAGCGTCATTACGAGATATGGCGACCGCTTTGAGTATGCCTCGCCCGAAGAAACGCCGGCACTCATGACCGACTTGGTGGACTGGTACAACGAGGCTGAAAAAAGGGGCAAACTCAGCCCGACGGAGTTGGCTGCTCTGTTCCACTATCGCTACATCCGCATTCATCCGTTTGAGGATGGCAATGGCAGGATAGCCCGACTGATGGTCAATTATATCCTTTCGCGCCACGGATGGCCCATGATTGTGGTGCGCAACCGCAAAAAGGGGGCCTATCTGGAAGCCCTGCACCAATCGGACGTCGTGGTAGGACTAACGCCATCGGCAGGAGCACATGCCTCACTGGCAGACATTCGGCATTTCTATCAGTATTTCTCGGCCCTCGTACGAACGGAAATACAGTCGGACATAGACTTCGTGACGAGTCAGGGCGAAGGGAAATGGTGGTATGACGGCGAATGTGTCAGATTCCGCAGTCGCAATGCGGGCAGACTGCTGAACATACTACAGCTTCAACCTGACCTGACGATAGCCCAACTGGCAGAAGCCGTGGGCGTGAACAAATCGGCGATGCAGAAACTCCTGAAATCGCTTGAAGAAAAAGGATATATCACCAAGGGTGGAAAAGATGGGAAATGGCACGTCCTGGCTGTTTCGACCGATTAACGCGCCCAAAAGCATGACGACACACGGAGCCCTCGGACTTTCTCGCGCATGATGCTGCGAAGTCCGAGGGCTCCGTGTGTCGTCGTAGATAAATAAGTAGGTGTTCAAAATTAGTTTATACTAAGCTTTCTTGATGCCACTTATGTTTGCACACTCTCTTTGGCGCATCTTTTAGCCTTGAAAACAGTCACATAGCCCGCTATGCTCCTTTATTTCAAGACTAAAATCTGCATCCAAACAGAGCATGCAAACATAAAACTAATTTTGAACACCTACTTATGAGGAGCAGGAGGTCAGAAACCTTCTGCCACCTGCTGCACGAGACGTGAGGTTTCAGTCATGGCGAGCATGATGATGGCATAGCGCACGGCCTTGCCCAAGAAGATGTTGAGGATGGTCAGGGAGAAACGGGCGCGCATCAGGCCGAGAGAGACGGTGATGACGCTGCCCAAGAGGGGAATCCACGCCAAGAATCCTGCCCAGAAACCATAACGCTCCACATAGTGCAGACCCTTGTCGAGCTGTTCGGGCGTGACGCGCGCCCACTTTTCTATCCAACGAGGATTGCCCATGCGGCCCAGCCAATAGTTGAAGACGGAACCAAGCGTATTGCCTATCGTGCCCCATATAAAGAGGGAGATGGGATCAACGCCTGCCGTAATCAGGGCTACCATGACGACTTCTGACGAGAAGGGGATGAAACTGCCGGCGAGGAAGGTGGCGAAGAAAAAGCCTAACACACCGTATTCGATGATGAACTGATAGAATGCTTCCATGTGTGGTGGGAATGTGAGGAAAACTGGGAGGGATTAGCAGGAAAACTTGCGGCGCAGCCATCTCCGCACGGGTTCATCGTAGCAAACCATGGCGGCATAGGCTGTGGCAACACTGAGGAGGACGACCATGGCGGCAACGAAGAGCTGAAGGGCGAGGGAGGCGCCGCGCTGCGTGTCCATCCAAGTGAAGAAAAGATAGACGAAGGGATAGTGGACGAGATAGAGGGAATAGGATATGCGCCCCATGAAGCAGCAAATGGCAGGCGTCAGGCTGCCCGTCAGCGTACCGCCGGCTCCCATGCTGACCAGGAAGGGGAAGAGAAGAAGCGTGCAGAGCAGATTATAGACACCATCGAGACGGGGATGGGCATAGCCGCCGACGTTCTCCACGCAGATGACGGCGATGATGGCGAGGGAGCACCACCAAAACGCACGGCGGACGCGGACGACACGGCCAAGACGGCAGAGCAAAAGCCCTGCGAAGAAGGAATAGCCTACGCGGGAAAGACCGATGTAGGCATGCTCCACATCCCACGTAAAGCCGCCATTGAGCGACCAAGGATAGTCGTGGGGGGCGAGAAGGCCGAAGAGATTGAGCGAGAGGGCACAGTCAGCAAGCATCAGGGCGAAGAGGGCTACGAGCAACGTCAGGCCGCGGCGACCGAGACGACAGACGAAGAGGACATAGAGGAGATTGGCCACGTATTCATAGACCAACGACCACTGGGGGATGTTGAGGGAGAAAAGTTCTTCATTGCCGCGGATGTTATAGGCGGGCGTCTGGGGAATCATCAGGAAGCCGAGGACGACGTAGAGGAGGAGCTGCCAAATGGGGGTGGCGGCGATGCGGGGATAGTAGTCGCAGGCTTGGAAATAGAAGAAGGCGGCTCCGAGCAGGACGCCGAAGAGCACCATGGGCTGAAGACGAATGAGGCGAACCTTGCAGAAATCCCAGCGTGACATCTCGCCGCTCTGAAGCCGGGCATCATAGGCATAACTGACGACGAAACCGGAGAGGACGAAGAAGAAATCAACGGCGAGGAAGCCGTGGTTGAGGTGCTTATAGACGGGGTCGTAGGAGAAGGCTTCGCTGAGATGGAAGATGACGACCATCAGGGCAGCTACGCCGCGAAGACCATCGAGAATATCGAAACGGGGCTTGGGAGGGGAGGAACTCATAAAAATCTCAGTGGGATATAAACGTCTCAGTGGGAATAAGGGTGAAGAGGAGAGGCCAAAGGTCGAGATAGGTCAGGACTGCCAAGGCTGTCAGCAGCAGCAGGCAGACGATGAACCAGACATTCATGAAGCGGCCTCGCGCCAAAGCGAAATAGTGGGCTATGAAGGGGACGGAGTTCGTGAGGAAAAGGGGAAGCGTGAAGGAGAGGGCATCGGGGTACCACAGGAGGAGGAAGAAAAGGGGGAACTGGAGGGAGAAGAGCGTGTAGAAATACTGGCGCGTGCGGATTTTGTCGTTATAGGAAGTGCGGACAAAATGCGCCATCGACGTGAGGGAGAGGAAAAGGAGGAAGGGGAGGAACGCCAACTGCCAAGGCTCGAAGCTGGAGAGGAGCGGCAGGGAGGTGCGCAGGGCAGCGTGCCACGCGGAGAAAAGGCGGGAGACATCGAAGCCCGTCAGGAGGCAGAAAGTGCCATAGACCCAATAGGGGAGCAAAAGCCCAAGCAGGGCGGCTACGAAGGCTTTGCCCGTCAGGATGCGCAGCTGATGGGAGCAGGAAAAGAGGAAGAAAGGCACCAGAAGCAGCATGGGGGGAAAGACGATGCTGCCAATGCCGAGAAAGAGAAAGGCATGGAACACCCAGCCCTGCGGCTGAAAACGGCCGTAACCCTTGAACGCCACGAAACAGGACAAGAGGAGACTGGCGGCGGGAAGCCAATGCCAGGAGGAGGCATGGAGCGCAGGGATGGCTGAAACGAAAGCCAAGAAGCTGGCGGAGACCATGCGCGAACGGATGCGAAGAAGCTGACACTGATTGTTGCACTCCACAAAAGCATAAGTCATCAGGGCTACAATGGCCAACGTCAGCCAGGCTGCCACGTCAATGAGGGAAACGGACAGTAGCCAGCCGAAGAACGTGACGGCAGACATGACGGGGAGGGTGAGACTGCCCTCTGCCACACGATTGCGGAACCGGTGTTCTTTCATATTTCTGATTTTTAGCAGGTAGGCAACCATGCAAAAAAATTCGTCGCCTACTTATAGTTGAGGTAGGTTCTATAAATTAGTTTTCAATGTAAGGCAGTGTTTCTGTTTCACTTGGACGCAAGCTAATTGATAGAACCTACCTTGAGTGTATTCCACAAAAAGAGAGGGACCCAGCCTTTGAGGAAACTGGAAAACGGGGGTGGCACGGGAGGCTGCCCAATGGGGTTTCCAGATTCATCAATGGCTGAATCCCTCATTCCACAGGCAAAACCCCTATTCGGAGAGGTCTTTGCCGATGTCGCGACGGAAATATTTTTTTTCAAACTGTATCTGCTGAGCTCCCGCCATCGACTTTGCCAATGCCTCTGCCTTATCTTTTCCGTAGGAGCTGACGGCAATGACACGACCGCCGGAGGTGACCAACTCGCCATCCTTCAGCGCGGTGCCGGCATGGAAGACGACACTGCCTTCTACCTCGGCACCCGTGATGGGGAAACCCTTCTCATAGCTCTGGGGATAACCGCCGCTGACGCACATGACGCAGACGGCTGCACGGGAATCAAAGACAACTTCGCGGCGATCAAGGTCGCCCTGGGCAACGCCTTCGAAGAGATCGACGATGTCGCTCTGCAAACGGAGCATCACACTCTCGGTCTCGGGGTCGCCCATGCGACAGTTGTATTCGATGACCTTCGGCTGACCATCGCAGTTAATGAGGCCGAAGAAGATGAAGCCCTTATAGACGATGCCTTCAGCACGGAGGCCTTCGACGGTGGGGGCGATGATTTCGCGCTCCACCTTCGACATCCACTCGGGAGTGGCAAAGGGGACGGGACTGACGCTGCCCATGCCGCCCGTGTTCAGACCCGTATCGCCCTCGCCGATACGCTTATAGTCTTTGGCCTCGGGGAGAATCTGATAATGAGTGCCATCGGTGAGGACGAAGACACTGCACTCGATGCCGCTGAGATATTCCTCGATGACGACGCGGGCAGAGGCATTGCCAAACATACCGCCAAGCATCTCGCGAAGCTCACGCTGGGCTTCCTCAAGATTATCAATGATGAGCACTCCCTTGCCCGCGCAGAGACCGTCGGCCTTGAGGACGTAGGGCGGCTGGAGAGTGGCGAGGAACTGGCAGCCGGCTTCCACCTGCGTGCCGTCGAAGGTCTGATAGGCGGCAGTGGGGATGCCGTGGCGCATCATGAACGCCTTGGCGAAATCCTTACTGCCTTCGAGGACGGCGCCTGCCTTCGACGGACCAATGACAGGAACATGGCAGAGGGCGGGAGAGGACTGGAAATAGTCGTAGATGCCTTTCACCAAAGGATCTTCCGGACCTACTACGACCATGTCAATGGCGTTTGCCTGCACAAAACGGGCTATGGCATCGAAATCATCGGCCTTCATCGCCACATTCTCGCCTACGAGGCGCGTGCCGGCATTGCCGGGGGCGATGAACAACTTCTCTACTTTCTGACTTTGGGCTATTTTCCATGCCAGAGCATGTTCGCGGCCGCCCGAACCGAGGAGCAAAATTTTCATATCGTTGGAGTATTGATGAACGGAGGAGGGGGAGGAAGCCTAACACTTATGGCCGGGAGAGCAACTGCCGATAGCGCGCGGGAGCATTGAGGATGCGGATGGCCTCGTCGAGGTCAGGGTCGTCCTGAAGATTATAGGCGATGAGTCCGCGCTCATAATAATAGGAGGCGACTATCACCGACTCGACGCTCAGGCGTACTTCCGACTCCCAACGCTGGAGGTCGTCGGCAAGATTTCGGCTCAGACGGGCTTCGAGGGCACGGAACTCCTCGGCGGCATCGTCGGCATAACCTTCCTGACGCGCCACACGGCGGACATAGTCGAGGGCTTTCTTCGCACGATTGTCGTAGGTGAAGCCCGAGCGTACCATATAGTCCTTGAAGGCTTCAAACTCTTCTGCGGTGAGGTGGAAGGACGTGGGGGGGGCGATGCTGGAGTGGGAATTGCGGTAATCGACGCAATAATCGAAAAGTTCGTCGGAGAACTGGAGGTACGTGAGCATCGTGGGGAGGGAATCGTGAGAGACGACGACATCGGGGGTGATGCCGCCACCGTCTTTCACGGGGCGTCCTGCCTGCGTGTGGAAGACGCGGCAGAGGGAATCGGGGAGATGGAGGGGCTGGCCGTCTTCACCCCGACGCTTGAAATCGCGCGCTTGGACGCAGCGACCTGAGGGAATGTAATATTTAGAAGTGGTGAACTTCGCCATCGTATTATAGGGCAGGGGCAGGGGAGTCTGGACGAGACCTTTGCCATACGTGCGGCGACCGACGATGACGGCACGATCATAATCCTGAAGTGCGCCTGACGTTATCTCGGAGGCGGAGGCGGAGGCGTAATCGACGAGGACGACGAGGGGAATCTCTGTATCGAGGGGCTGGCTGACGGTCTTATAGACGCGGTTGTCATTGTCTTCACGTCCGCGCGTCTCGACCACCACTTGCCCACGAGGGATAAAGGAGGAGACTACCTGAATGGCCTGCTGGAGAAGGCCGCCACCGTTGCCGCGGAGGTCTAACACCAACGACTCGGCACCATCGGACTTGAGGCGGCGGAAGGCGGCGGAGAAATCTTCGTAGGTGTCTTCGGTGAAACCATCGAGGAGGATGTAGCCGATGGGCTTGCCGTCTGTACGCGATGTATCGAGCAAAGTGGAATAGGCCACTGAGGGACGCTTGATGTTCTCGCGGCGGATGGTCATGTCAATGAGGTGCGGCTGACCGGGACGCTTCACGGTGAGCTGCAGAAGAGTGCCGACATCGCCACGCAGACGGCTGGAGACATCGGCGGAATAGTCGGAGGGCGACTGGCTGCCGCAGGGGGGAACGTCTTCGCCATCAATCTTCATGATGATGTCGCCCGTGCGGACGCCCGCCTTGGCGGCGGGCATGCCTTCGTAGGGGCTGCTGAAGACACAGCGGTCAGAGCCTTTGCGCCAAATGATGGGACTTCCGATGCCGGCATACTTGCCCGTGGTCATCGTTCGAAGCTCATCGCTCTCTGACTCCTTATAGTATTCCGTATAAGGATCCAGCTCATCGATCATACCTCCGATGGCGGCCTCGATGACATGGCCTGCGTCGAGGGTATCGACGTAATAGAGATCGAGGTTGCGATAGAGGGTGTTGAAGATGTCGAGGGCCTGCGCCGTACTGAAATTATGGTTTTGCTGGGCCAGAACGACGGGCATCGCGCCACAACACAGAAGGAGGGACAAAAAGAAACGTTTCATGAAACAGTAGGGAAACGGGATGCAAAAATAAAAAATGGTAGGACTCAGGGGGAGGTGTAACACGGCTGTCCTACTCGATTCTCAGCGAATATAAGGGATTTTTACAAAAAGACGGAAGAAAACCAAGTTGAAAAAGGCTCGCGGCAGAGAGAATGACCAAATTTTGCCGCCTTGACCTTTTTATTTCATGGGAGAGCGATGGCTGAGGATATAAAAGAGATGACTCATGACGCAGACGTACATTCTGCGGCGACAAGGCGCAGCCTGCTCCACGCGGCTTCCGGCAGACGAGTGCCGACGACTTGGATGACCTCGGCAGAGCAATGGGCACCCAGACGAAGGGCATCGGCGAGGGAGGCTCCGCGCAGACTGGCGACGAGAAAGCCAGCGGCAAAGAAATCGCCCGCAGCAGTCGTATCGACAACGCCGGGGACTTTCACCGCTTCCACACTGGCATGCTCCTGACCGCGGCGTGCCATGGCACCCTTCGCTCCGACCTTCACCACGGCAACGGGGCACATAGCGGCCAAAGCATCAAGGGCGGCAGTGGGGGCGAGGCCTGTCAGCGCATGACTTTCTTCCTCGTTGGCAAGGACAATGTCAGTGTTTTCGAGGAGGCGGAGGAAGTAAGAACGGTTGTCGGCTACTATATTATAGGAAGCAAGGTCGAGGCAAACTTTCGCGCCGGCGCGGCGAGCCATGCCAATCGCGGTCTCTATCAAGGCATGATCCTGCACCAAATACCCCTCTATGAAGGCGTAACCTGCCCCTTCAAACCATGCGGGCTGCAATTCGGAGGCGGCGAGAGTGGCACCAGCGCCAAGATACGTGGCGAACGTGCGCTGACCATCGGGGGTAATGAACGTGGAAGCGACTCCCATCGGAAGCCCGCCGCTGAGGGGAACGACATGGACGCCATTGCGCATCATCTCTTGACGAAAAAAGGCAGAATTGCAATCTTGACCTGGCTTTCCGCAAAAAACGCTCTTTTCGCCTAATCTGGCAGCACAAAGCGTAACGTTTGCCGCAGAACCGCCCGTGCGAAGTTCGCAATGCAGCGCAGACGTTATCTGAGAAATATTCTGAAAACGCTCATTATCAACTAATTGCATTGCACCTTTTTGCAGACAAAGCTGCTGAAGGAAGGCCTCATCGCGGACCATTACGAGGGCATCTACCAGCGCATTTCCTAAGCCAAGAATGTTTTTCATAGAAGATTTTTGAAAAAAAGTTGCGCAAATATAGTGATTATTCAGAAAACTTGTCGTAACTTTGCAGCGCAAAACGGAAAAACAAGGATGCTTCCGAGCAAATTCCTATGTTCCGAATAGCAAAAACATTGCTTCAGTAGCTCAGTTGGTTAGAGCACCTGACTGTTAATCAGGGGGTCGTTGGTTCAAGCCCATCCTGAAGCGCCCTACTCCGTGCGGTGACGCACATAGATTTACCCATAGCATTTTACTACTGCTTCAGTAGCTCAGTTGGTTAGAGCACCTGACTGTTAATCAGGGGGTCGTTGGTTCAAGCCCATCCTGAAGCGCAAGAGAGAGAAACCTGTGAAGGCTTCTCTCTCTTTTTTTGTCGTTGCAGCTGCGGAGACTTCCGAAAATATCATTTAAAAATTACGTAAACAACACTACAAGGGCATCTTAAGATAACCATAAAGGATTATTTAAGATGCCCCTGTTTGTTAGGTAATGCTCACAAATAACTTTCTATTCCTCTGCGTTGTTTTCACCAAAAATAACATTAAACGATTTGACAGCCTTGACAGCTTTATCTTCAGAAACAACAGTGATTTTTACATTATGAGGCAGTCCATCCATTTTATCCTCAATATTCGTGAAACGAATAATGTAGGAGTTCTGCATAGCACCTGTCACAGGCAAATCATCAAGTGTGGCGTTTCTAAAATATCTATCAACATCTTTAGAAGTTCCACCCGTATATTCTGACATCTTCTTAGGGTCTTCTTCCCAAAGGGTTCTCCAAGAGTAACTCCCTGACTCACTCCAGACCGTATGAACAGTGCCTTGCGCAGGATTCCAATTCAAAGAATTATTAAGGAACTCGACAGACCAAGATTCTTTACCACCAGGCTGATTCGGTTCGTCCGTAAAATTCACATAAATGCGATTAGCACCTTTTCGGAAATTATACTGCTGATCTGCGAAGCGAAGTGCAACCATTCCACACTCGTTATAACAGCTTCCATTGTTGTAATTACCAGATTCTGCTGCTGAAAGCAAGGTGTATGCATCAGGACCTTCAAAACCCTGCGTTCTATAAGTACCACTTGAACGGTCGAGATATTCCTTCAAAAACGAGACAGTGGTTAGATTTAGACCACCACCTATACTGGTATTGCTAAAACGACTATCACCATAGCCTACACAACCAAAACGAATATCAAGACCCGATGCGGCGAGTTTCTCGCTCCAACTAATCACCTGCGTTGCCAGTCCATCAGCTTCTTCTGACATACTGCCCGAATTATCCACCAGGAACACCAGATCGGCCATAACAATGCGCTGGCCTTCGCCTTCAGAGGTATTATAAACATCAATACCCTTGGGAGTATCATCCACATCTACCCAAACATTCTGCGCACGTTTTGTGCTATTACCATTGACATTACCATCAGTTCCTACAAGACTCAACCAATCGTTATTGCTATCATTCCAAATGCCAGTCAAGTTGATGCTAGCCACATTGGTTCCATCTTCATTTTGCTCTACTGTGCAGGTAGGATTTGATATAGTCGTCGTGACCTCATCATAACTTACCTCCGGGCTATTTTGAGCTTGGTCATCACCAGGGATACCTACAACACGGATGATTTCTTTAACATAGTCTTCAAGAATAAAGCTTTCCTCTCCATCGCTAAGACAAGAGTTCAAACTTAGCATCATGATACCAGTACCCAAGATGCAGGATGTGCTTAAAAATGCTTTATATAGTTTCATAAGGATTTTGTATTTTGGATATATTAAGTAAAGAAAATATTTGTCACAAGGAATCAAATTTCTTAACAGACGATTCCAACTCATTTAAAAGGTGCAATTTCTCGAAGTAGCAACAACATTGTCAGCTGCAATCATGACATCTACACCCACCATTCACAAGAGGAACAATGTAATAGTAAATTTTCAAGACACAATTGTCCTATGTCGGCTACAATATCTATAGAGAAGCAAGCAATGTCCCTTTATTTCAGAATTTCAAACTCAACTCGGCGATTTAAACGGCGACCTTCATCCGTGTCATTCTCAGTCAGTGGCTTACTCATACCATAAGCCTCATAAGAAAGTTTATCGGGAGAAACACCACGCTGTACGAGATACTGCATTACAGAAATAGCCCGCTCACGAGAGAGGTTCATATTAAATTCTTCTGTACCACGATTGTCCGTATGACCTTTTATCTTAATCTTAGAGTTAGTGCGAATAAGAGTTTCTGCTAAGGTATTCAGATAAGAATAAGACTCTGACTTGATATTGCTCTTTCCAAAATCAAAGTTTATAGCATCGTCAATAGCGCAAATAGTTTTTCCCGATACTGATTCGCCACGAGACATCATATCTGTAATTTCCTCCAATGAATAACAAGGTTTCTCTTCCTTGACAACAACGGGTGCAGGCTGAGGTTCAGGAATAGCAGGTTCAAATACTTCTACGACTGGAGTAGGAGCATGCTTCTTTTTGAAAATGCTAAAAGGAATGCCTATATTAGCCCTTAACTCGAGTCCTCTCAAATGGCGTGACCCATAAACTTTACGTCCCTGAGGAAGAGGTTCTGGAAAGACGACAGAAATAGCTTCACCATCTTTTTCTTTACCATAAGTATTAGTGAGTCCGTGCTCATACATTAACTCTGCACCAAGATAACAAGTATGTCTGCCAATTCGTAACTGCCACTTCACACCCGCACCCACGGCTGCGGCGAAATACACCCCATTCATATTCATCTTTGTCAAATCCATCTGATAACCAATATAACTGTTGGATGACTTTGTCTCAACATACTGCATAGCGGCATTGATTTCTCCTCCCGCACAGAATCCTAATACCGGAGCCACATAGACATAGGGGCGTACAGCACTCGTAGGCTTCAGAAACTGGTACATCAGCGGCACACGTACATCTACATAGTGAGCGGAAAGGGAGTAACGTACATCCTTTAATCCTTCCACATCATAGTAAGGCAAAAGCGTACCGGCATCAAGAAGTTTGCTTCCTATCTCAAAAAGACGACCGCCTCTATGTGTGTAAGAAACCTCCGGACGAATGGCATACTGATGATTGCCACCAAACTCGCCTTGGGCAAAAACAGCAAACATGCCGCCATTACAATTCTTGTTTGTAGGAAAGACATCTTTATTCAAATCAGAATAATGTAGCCAAGATGAATGAAGACCACTTCCCATACCCAAATACCAATTATTAGGCTCTGGAGTTGTCGATTCCTGTGCCTGAGTAGTTGCCACAAACATCGTGCAACCTGCTAATAAGAATTTTAATCTTTGCATAAATATATGGATTTAAAATTTCTATACGACTCTTATATTATTGCATCTCTGATGCCACGCAACAAAGCAATACATTACAATCTAGCGATGAACATGCACTCCTCCATTAAAAAAAGACAATTCAACAATAGCAATGCTTCCACCTCTTGCCAAAGTCTTATCATCATTCAGGAAAAGATTTCAATGGCAAATGTACATATTTTTCCCTATTCAACAACAATGAAAGGATATTTTTTTGATTTTACATGCAATTTTCACGTTAAATCACATAATTTTCATGTCTAAGCATGAGAAAAGAACACCTTTTTGCTTTGAACTACCTACCTATACAATTTTCCTAACCAATAAAAAAGGGCAGGCTCTGAAATCGGTCAATGACTGATTTCGGAGCCTGCCTTCGGCTTTTCGCCACGTAGGACTTTATTCGCTCAAAAGTTCCTTGACTTTGGTGCTGATAGCGCGGCCATCGGCTTTGCCAGCGAGGGCTTTTGAGGCAACGCCCATCACTTTGCCCATTTCCTTGGGAGAAGTGGCACCCACCTGTGCGATGATTTCACGCAGCGCAGCAGTGAGCTCTTCGTCGGTGAGGGGCTTGGGGAGGTAAGATTCTATGACTTCTACCTCTGCCAACTCACTTTCTGCAAGGTCGGGGCGGCCTTGATCCTTATAGAGTTGAGCAGTGTCGCGCCCTTGCTTAGCCAATTTTGCCAGAATCTTCAGAGCAGCGTCGTCGGAAAGTTCGCCATTGCTGCCCGGAGCAGTCTTGGCCTCGATGAAATATTTCTTGATATTGCGAAGTGCCTGCAAGCGTACTGCCTCACGGGCCTTCATAGCCGACATGATGTCAGCACTGATAGTTTCGAAAAGCATATTCGTTTTTATGATTTCTGCAGGTGGACAGCTGGGTGTCCACTCTTATTTTATTTATTCTGAGGGAAAGAACTTGTTCGATAAAGGCGGAACATCTGCCACAAAGGGAATGTTTCGCCCAGCATCGGCTTTCAATTAAGAATTTCCTCCTTATAGCGCAACGACTCCTCACGGAATTTTCGCATGTCAATCTCTGTGCGGTTTAGCACATCATTGTTCTCAATCATCGAAACGAGGATTTCATCGTCGAGGTCGGAGTCTTCAAAGATATAAACGCGGCGATAGGAACGGCGCTTTTCAGCACCCTGATAGGCCACTTCTCGGCGGATAGAGAGGCGTTGCACCTCATCCTGCTGCTCTGCCGTCAGAGGCGAATGAACCACAATCTCCTCCTCCTGCCCGGCATACGTCTTGAAACCCGATGCCAGGATAGTCACTTTCACCGACTCGCCAAGCGAAGCATCTTCAGACAGACCATATTTTGCATCGACATCTCTGTTGAAATTACTCATAAACTTATCAACCTCGTCGATTTCGCTCGTCAAGATTCCAAATCCCGACTCGTCCGGCGGACCGAAAATGGCGATTCTCAGACTCTTGCTACGAAAGATATCGCGGTCGTTGATAAGGGGAGAGTTGAGGGCTTCCTCTATGGCTTTCATGACACGGTTCTGTCCTACGCCGAAGCCCGACGACATCACTGCCACACCACCGCCTTTCAAGCAGGTCTCGACATCGCGAAAGTCGAGGTTTATTCTGCCGTGCATGGTGATGATCTCGACGATGCTTTTCACGGCTTTCGTCAGCGTATCGTCGGCCTTCTTAAAGCCATTCAGGAGGGTGAGGTCAGGGTAAATCTGTCGCAGACGTTCATTATTGATGACAAGCAAGGCATCCACCTCATTCGCCATGCACTCCACGCCATCAAGAGCGAGGTCAATGCGCTTCCGCATTTCAAAGAGGAAGGGGATGGTGACTATGCCAATGGTGAGAATGCCGCGCTTCATCGACTCGCGAGCAATGATGGGTGCGGCGCCCGTACCCGTTCCTCCGCCCATTCCGGCCGAGATGAATACCATCTTCGTCTGGTCGTCAAACATTCCGCGTATGGCCTCAATGTTCTCTTCTGCCAGCTTTCTGCCAAATTCAGGCTTTCCGCCAGCCCCAAGTCCCGGTCCTAACTGCACGCGGTGGCTGATGGGGCTATCGTGCAAGGCCTTGCTGTCGCTGTTGCAGACCAAGAACCTTACGCCTTCGATATTTGATTTATACATATTGGCAACGGCATTGCCGCCGCCACCGCCCACGCCAATCACCTTGATGATGTTGGGGTCATTCTCGTTCACCTCGACTTCGGGCATTTCCACCAGCAGGCCGTCGTCATCCGGGTTCCGTATTTCCCCTTTGGAAGTGGGGGTATCAATAAGCAAATCTTCGTCCATATCTAAAAGTTTATACGTTTCTTTCTCAACAAGCTGGCAAGGCAAGTCTTTCAACATCGCCCACCTTCATCTCATATAATAGATAGGGGCGAATCAATTGTTAGGCTTAAAGCTTTTGCTCTTGATGTCAGCTAAATTCTCTTTCGTTCGGCGACTGGTCGCAACGGCTTCCACGAGTGCCACGAGTTCGTCGTTCTCGCAATCCTCGGGTTGGAAGATAAACGTCTTGTAGAAATGCTTCCGCACGCCATGATTATTTGTATAACCATAGAACTGCGAGCGGCGTTCCTCATATTCTTCCTGTTTCTCCTTGTTCTTTTGCACTTCAGCGGCAGCCTCAGCCTGCTTCTTTTCCTGCATACCGGCGACGGCATTGATGCCGAAGCCCGTAGCGAGAATCGTCACTTTGACCTTCTTGCCAAGCGAAGGATCCGTGGAAAGTCCGAACTTCGTCTCCACATCGTCGCGGAATCTGCCCATGAAGTCATGGACTTCATTCATTTCCTCCATCATCAATTCAGCCGATGTGCCCTCCACGCCCGTTTCGTCTTCGGCGAAAGTGATAGAAAGCAGTATCTTGCGCGAATTGAAGATGTCGTTGTTATTGAGCAATGGCGAGTGAAGCGCCTCATTGATAGCCGCCGTCACACGTCCTGTGCCCTCTCCGAATCCCGTTGACATGAGTGCCACGCCGCCATCGCGGAGCACGGTCCCCACATCCTGGAAGTCGAGGTTGATGATGCCATGCATGGTGATGATTTCTGCAATCGACCGTGCAGCAACGCTCAGCGTGTTGTCTGCTTTCTGGAAAGCAGAACGGATGGTGAGGTCAGGATAAATCTCGCGCAGCTTCTCGTTGTTGATAACGAGCAAGGCATCTACCTCCTTGCGAATAGCATCGACGCCATCGAGTGCCTGATCAATTTTCTTGTTACCCTCAAAGCGGAAGGGGATGGTGACAATGCCCACCGTCAGAATGCCCTTCTCTTTTGCTTCATGAGCAATGACGGGCGCAGCACCCGTTCCCGTACCACCTCCCATACCGGCAGTGATAAACACCATTTTAGTGCCGTCGTCGAGCATTTCCCGTATGCGGTCAATGCTTTCCTCAGCGGCTTTCTTGGCGCGCTCAGGCCGATTGCCGGCTCCGAGACCTTCATTGCCCAACTGCAGGCGCACCGGCACAGGACTGTCCATCAAAGCCTTGCAGTCCGTATTGCACACCACAAAGTTTACGTCATGAATACCCATGCGATACATGTAGTTGACAGCATTGCCGCCGCCACCGCCAACACCGATTACTTTAATTATTTGGGGCGTCGTCGTGGGAACTCCCATATCGACGATAAGTTCTTCTTCCATAGTTTAGGATTTTGATTATCTATTTATCACCCTCCTCCAAGAGCGTTTTGCAGGGCGACTCATAATCATTTCGTTTCCTTCGTTATAATTATCTGCGATTATAATTATCTACGCGGGCCTTATTATCGTTCATCCTCGCCTTTTTCACTGACGATGTCAAGGATCACCTTCTTCGCCTTGCCGAAGATTCTTGAGAAGGCATTCGGACCTTTCTTTTCCGGCTCTTCCTTCTTTTGTTTATCTGCAGTGTTTTCTGCAGACTGCTGTTCCTTTTCCCCGTCGTGCACTTCCTGCTCCTGCAGCTGTCCTTCAGACTGAGTCTCATTATCTTCGTTACCGAAGAGGTTAAGCTCTCCGCCGTAGCAGTTCGTCATATTGCTGTCAATCAGAGCCAGTCCAACATTGAAGATTCCACTGTCGTTGAAGTTTCTGTCGCTGCACTCCACCTTCAGCCGTGCCGAGTGCTTCACTTTTCTGAAGTTCCACTCCTTGAAATGCGCCTTAAAGGCATTGTCAATACCCTTCAGTTGCGCGCCGCCCCCCGTGAGCATAATGCCATTTACGAGGTTATCGCGCGTAAAGCCAGAGCGTTCAATCTGCGCCTTCACGTTTTGTACAATTTCTTCCACGCGAGCGTCGATGATTTCCGCCAGTTCGGTCAGCTTTTTCACGCGTCCGCCATCACGCAGCTGCAGGGTCTCCGTCTCGCTGATGGTGTCGAAGTCGGGATAACCATGTGTGAGCTTCAGGTTTTCAGCCTCATCCAGCTCCACGTTGAAGACATTGGCAATGTCGCGCGTGATGCTGGCACCTCCGAGCGGAATGACGCAGAAATGCCTGAGCAGCTTTCCGCGATAGACGGCAACGGTGGTCGTCTCGCTTCCCATATCTACGAAGGCACATCCCGACGAGCGTTCCTGCTCCGTCGTCAAGATACTTGCCAGGACATCGGCACCGACAAAGATGCGTCCGTCAGCGATATCTATCTGTGCGCGGCGGAAGCAATGGTGAATGGTCTCCAGAATCTTGCTTCCGCAAATGATATTGAGGAAGCGTGCTTCAATGCGCGAGGTCACTGCGCCCTTCGGGTCGAGCGTCACCTGCGCGGGCGACAACTGATATTCTATGGGAATCGCCTTGATGATTTCATGGTCAGCCATGCGTCCCTCATTGTTCTTCACGGCAATCGAGGCGATGAGCTCATCGGTCACCACTTCGCTGCTGGGCATCTGCATGAGCACGCTGTTCGCCACGGAGCGCAGCCCCATACATCCGACAGCCGTATAGAAGAATTTGATATGGCTTTCGGTCACGCCCTCAAGATGTTGCTTGATGCTCGTCAGGCAAGAGGTCATCTTATCGACGTTCAGCACCCGTCCTTTGGAGATGAAATCAACTGAAGACACAGCAATATGGGCCTTCACCTTGATGGTTCCGTCGCTATCCTTGCTGCCCACGATGCCCGTCACCTTCGACGAGCCAAGCACGATGGCAGCGATGAAATGATTGTTCATATATCTATATTCCTATTTTTTTCTGTTATTGATAGTTTGACGCTTCCGCGCAATGACGCGCCCCTCATAGGCGACGCTGATTTCGCTATATTTATGCCATCCCACCTGCGGCATGATGGTAGAATAGAAGGCACGCAGATTCGCGAATTTCTCCTCCACGCGTTCAATCCGTCCGAAATGCACCACCTGATCGCCCACTCTCATGATGAGATCGACCTCGCGGTTCGGCCGCACGACTATTTGTTCCACCTGTTCATCCCAGAACTCGTGGGCTCTGAGGTATGCGCCGAGTGCGAGCAACTCCCGTTTGGCGAAGTCAGGCGGTATGGTTCCCGTCGCCACAGCCAGGTTTGCCTCATAGCCCTCAGCCTTCATGAAGGTTCCCTCCTCGTCGATGTAGTAGTTTCCGCCCTTGTCGTCCATGACTCTGAGCATCGGAATGCGCTGCTCCACGAGTATCCGCACGCGTTCGTTCGGCGTTATCGTGCAGATAGCCCTGCGAATGAAGGAGTCGCGCTCCAGCGTCCGCTCCAGAAGCAGCGGATTTATGTCGCGCATTCTCACTCCCACGGGGTGCATGCCCTCCTGCCGCAGCGCATTTTCTATGCCGGCAGCAGAAATCAGCGTGGCGTGCAGACTGTCAATCACCGTCACTTGCAACGCCTTACATGGCAGCAGATTCTCTGCACGGCTATATCGCACCACGGCGAAGACCAAGTAGGCCGCCGCCGCTATGAGGAGTAAGAAGTTGAAAAGGTGTTTGAGCATGGAGAAAGGGAAGAAAAGAGAAAGTGGCACGCCAGCGCGGCAAGAGCATGTCAGCGCGCCAGCAGGATATCAGTGATTTCCGGGCAGAGATTGTCGGCATCGCCCGCTCCGAGCACCACGAGCACATCGAAGTCGGCAGCCCGCTCCCGCACCAAATCGAGCAGTTTCGCCTTCTCCGTCATGGTCTTTTTCATCTCAGGTCTGAGGCGGTCGTAGATGAGCTGTGAGGTGACGCCGGCTATCGGCTCTTCGCGTGCGGGATAAATGTCAAGCAGTATGACCTCGTCGAGCAGGCTGAGGGCATCGGCGAAGTCGGGGTAGAAGTCGCGCGTACGCGTATATAGATGAGGCTGGAAGATGGCCGCCACACGCCGCCCGTCGAACACTTCGCGCAGACTGAGTATGCTCTGCCGGATTTCTGCCGGATGATGGGCATAGTCAGAGAGGAACACGAGGTCGTCTCTGCGAATCTTGAAATCGAAGCGTCGCACCACTCCGCTGTATGTAGCCATCGCCCGGCGGATAGTCTCAGCGTCTGCACCCGCCAGTTGTGCCAGTGCCATGGCAGCAATGCCGTTGTCGATATTGATGCTCACGGGCACCCCGAGCTCTATGTCGGCAATGTTTCCGAAGGGCGAAACGAAGTCGAAGACGATGCGTCCGCCGCCGATGCGAATGTTCTCCGCGTGGAAGTCGCCCTCCGTCCGGCTGTAGTCGTAGCGCCGCACGCCCTCCTGCAGCCGCTCCTCGAAGCGCAGTCCGCGGTGAACGATGAGTGCACCGCCGGGCTGAATCAGGCTGGTGTAGTGGCTGAAGCTTTCCAGATATGCCTCCTCCGTGCCGTAGATGTCGAGGTGGTCGGCATCAGCACTGGTGACGACGGTGGCATAAGGTCTCAACTGATAGAACGAGCGGTCAAACTCATCAGCTTCGATGACGACGTAGTCGCTCTGGGCATCAATCAGGCAGTTCGTACCATAATTCTTCGCTATGCCTCCAAGGAATGCGCTGCATCCCCCCTTGCTTTCCCTGAGCAGATGGGCAGTCATCGCCGACGTCGTGGTCTTGCCGTGGGTTCCGGCCGCGCAGAGTCCGCGTTTTTCCCGTGTCAGGAGTCCGAGCACGGCAGCACGTTTCATCACCTCGAACCCCCTCTCCCGAAACCATGCCAACTCGCGCGAGTCGGCAGGAATGGCGGGTGTATAGACCACGATGGTGTTCTGCGCATCGCGGCAGGCATCGGGTATGAGTTCTGGATTGTCTTCGAAATGCAGGCAGATGCCTTCTGCCTCCAGGGCATCGGTAAGTTCGGAGGGTGTCTTGTCGTAGCCTGCGACGAAGCAGCCCTGCGTATTGAAATATCGTTCCAAGGCGCTCATGCCAATACCGCCGGCACCGAGGAAGAAGAAAGATTTTTTCATTTCACGAGTGATATATATATGTTTTCGCGTTCCGAGCCGCTGCTTCTGCATTCCCCGCGCAAGGGGGTGCATGGGCGTGCCTGCCTCACCTCATCTTGCCCGTCTTCGCCAGTGCTATCACCTCCGCCGCAATATCATCAGAGGCGTTGGGCTTTCCGAGGGTCTTGACGTTGGCGGCTATGGCATCGAGTCTCGCACTGTCAGCCACCACCTGTATCGCCGTCTCGATGAGCGTCTCCACAGCCTTGTCGTCGCTGACGCAGATGGCAGCATCCTTTGCCACGAGTGCCATGGCATTCTTCGTCTGATGGTCTTCCGCCACGTTCGGCGAGGGCACCAAGATAGAGGGTTTGCCGAGGAGGCAAATCTCGCTGATGCTCGAAGCTCCCGCCCTGCTGACGACGAGGTCGGCAGCGGCATACGCCCGGCTCATGTCGGTGATGAACTCCATGACTTTCAGATAGGGCGGCTGCCCCTCCACTCGCAGACGCTGCTGAATCTCCTCGCTGTAGTATCGTCCCGTCTGCCAGATGAACTGCACGTCGGGGTTGCGGCGGATGGTGTCGAGATGGCGGAGCACGCTCTCGTTGAGCGTCCGCGCGCCCAGACTACCGCCCACGATGAGCACGGTGCGCTTCGTGCGGTCGAGTCCCAGCTCTTCTATGCTGCTGCCGCGGCTGAAGGCATCGCGCACGAGGTTCTGCCGCACGGGGTTGCCCGTGAGGATGATGCGGTCCTTGGGGAAGAATCGCTCCATGCCCTCGTATGCCACGCAAATCTTCCGTGCATGGCGTGCCAGGAGCTTGTTGGTCACTCCCGCATAGCTGTTCTGCTCTTGCAGGAGTGTGGGGATTCCCATTTGCTGACACACCTGCAGGGTAGGTCCGCTGGCATATCCGCCGACGCCTACCGCCACGTCGGGCCTGAACTCCCTGACGATGGCGCGTGCCTTGCGTCTTGACTGCCAGATTTTGAAAAGCACGTTGATGTTTTTCCAAAGATGGGCGCGGTCAAATCCTGCTATGGGCAGTCCGATTATCTTATAGCCTGCCGCCGGGACGCGCTGCATCTCCATGCGGTTTTCGGCTCCGATGAACAATATCTTTGCCTGGGGCTCTTTCTCCCGAATGGCATTGGCGATGGAAATGGCGGGGAAGATATGTCCGCCCGTACCGCCGCCGCTGATGATGACTCTAAGTTCGCTCATGGCCTTAAAGATATGAATACTAAACATGAGTGGCATTTACCTTGCCAGCATCGGTTGTGGGTGCAACATCGCTGTGCGGGGAGCGGAGCTTTTCCTTTCCACTGCCCTTCCGTACATCAGCACTCAAGCAGGCTGTAAGGACTCTGTTTAGGTAGGTTCTATCAATTAGTTTTCAATGTAAGGCAGTGTTTCTGTCTTACTTAGATGTCTTCACGCCTCTCGCACCGTATCTTTTTGTCTTTCATTCAGTCACGTAGCCCGCTACGCTTCCTCGTGAAAAACAAAAACCTGCGGCACGATAGTCGCAAATACACCGCAAGCTAACTGATAGAACCTACCTTTATTCTTACAGCGTGATGATGATGGCTTGTATGTCTGCACGCTCTCTTCGACGCACCTTTTAGCCTTGGGAAACAGCCGCATAGCGTGCCATGCCCCTTCTTTCCAAGACTAAACCTTGCATCCTGACAGAGCCTACCAACGCGAAACCATTTTTCATCACCTACTTAGTGGGGCAAAATTAGGAAAAAAACCTGAACTTATGGTCTTTCAGGCTTTTTTTTTCAAAAAATTTTGATTCCCCTCCCTTATTTCGTGCGGCAGGTGTGCATTTTCGATTTTCCCGTTGCCGTCTGCTCCGCGCCGTGCTCACGGCGGAGGGTGCGGCGAGCATGTGCCGTGGGAGGCAGCCTGCTGGGAAAGCACTGGCGGCAACGCCTCGTTCACCGCCCGGAAGCCCTCTCTCCGGAAAGAAGAAAGCGGAGGAAACCGTGTGCATACACAGTTCCCTCCGGCTTTTTCAATATCTCCAACACCTCTTCCTATATATATATTATATAAGATGAGTGTCCGGCCATTTGTTTCGCAATGGCAAGATTTATTTCACGATGATAAGGAAATATTTCTTCTTGCCCTGCTGTGCCAAGATGTATTTGCCATCGAGCAAATCGGCCTCGGTGATTTCGCGGTCGAAGGCGGCGAGCTTCTCCTTGTTGATGCTGACGCCTCCGCCCTGCGTGAGCTTGCGCATTTCGCCCTTCGAGGCGAAACACTGCGTATGCTCTGCCAGCAAATCTACTGCCTTCTGGCCGATGGCCTGCTCACGGCTCACCTCGAAGTGGGGCACTCCGGCGAAGACATCGAGGAGCGTCTGCTCGTCGAGTCGCAGCAGGCTCTCCTTCGTAGCCTTTCCGAAGAGGATGTTGGTGGCCTCAAGTGCCATCTCGTAGTCAGCGCGGCCATGCACGAGGGTCGTCACCTCCTCGCCCAGGCGTTTTTGCAGCACGCGGCGTCCGGGGTCTTCGCGGTGCTCGGCTATGAGGGCGTCGATGGTCTCATGGTCCAGGCTGGTGAAAATCTTGATGTAGCGCTCAGCCTCCTCGTCGCCCACGTTGAGCCAGAACTGATAGAACTGGTAGGGACTCGTGCGCTGACGGTCGAGCCATACGTTGCCCTGCTCCGTCTTGCCGAACTTCTTGCCGTCCGCCTTCGTTATGAGGGGGCACGTCAGTGCGTAGGCCTCATTCTCCGAGCCGAGTTTGCGGCGAATGAGCTCAGTGCCGGTGGTGATGTTGCCCCACTGGTCGCTGCCGCCCATCTGCAGCTTGCAGTTCTTCGTCTGATAGAGGTGCAGGAAGTCGTAGCCCTGCAGGAGCTGATAGGTAAATTCGGTGAACGACATGCCGTCGCTGCATTCGCCATTGAGGCGGCGCTTCACGGAGTCCTTCGCCATCATATAGTTCACGGTGATGCACTTGCCTATCTCACGCGCGAAGTCGAGGAAGGAATAGTCCTTCATCCAGTCGTAGTTGTTCACGAGTTCTGCCGCATTCGGAGCGTCGCTTTCAAAGTCGAGGAATCGGCTGAGCTGTTCCTTTATGCAAGCCACGTTGTGGCGCAGCGTCTCCTCGTTGAGCAGATTGCGCTCCTGGCTCTTTCCGGAGGGGTCGCCAATCATTCCCGTTGCGCCTCCCACGAGTGCGAGGGGCTTATGGCCTGCCTGCTGCAGATGCCGCAGCATCATCACTCCGCAGAGATGTCCGATGTGGAGCGAGTCGGCAGTAGGGTCGATGCCGACGTATGCCGTCACCATGCCCTTTTCAAAAAGCTCTTCCGTGCCCGGCATCATCTGATGGAGCATGCCGCGCCATTTCAGTTCTTCTACAAAATTCATGTTCTCTTGTTGCTATGCTTGTTGATTTGTTTTTTTCGTGTGTGGCCACGCGCCTGCATATCATCAAAAAATGATGTTGGAAGGCGAAAATGTGCAAAAATGTCTTTCGATGGTTTGGCAAAATTACGCATTTTTCCCTATATGCGAAGCCTTAACCGCCATTTTTGCGTACTTTTGCCCTATCATCCTGCTGCGAATGCTCCATCTGCGCTCCGATTGCTGCCCTCGGAGCTGCCCTGCGGGCCAGCATCCGCCGCCTTGTTTTTTTACATCTTTATCTCCTACCATTATGCAAATCTCTGTCTTAATCCTTGTTGTCATCGTCCTTGTCGTGCTGATATGGCTCATCGCTTCCTACAACACGCTCGTGCGTCTGCGCGTCTCGCGCGAAAACGCCTTTGCTAACATCGACATTCAGCTCAAGCAGCGCTACGACCTCATACCGCAACTCGTGGCTACCGTCAAAGGCTATGCCACTCACGAGAAGACGCTGCTTGAAGCAGTCACGAAAGCCCGCACGGCGGCCATGAGCGCCACGACGACGAACGATAAAATCACTGCCGACAATCAGCTCTCCTCTGCGCTGGCAGGACTGCGCGTCAGCCTTGAGGCTTATCCTGACCTCAAGGCCAACCAGAACTTCCTGCAGCTGCAAGAAGAAATTGCCGACATCGAGAACAAGCTGGCTGCGGCGCGGCGGTTCTTCAACTCCACCACGCGCGAACTGAACGTGACGGTGCAGAGCTTCCCCTCGAACCTCATCGCCGGAATGTTCGGTTTCCACGCCGAACCCATGTTTGAAATCAGCGAGAGCGAGCGTGCCAGCCATGAGAAGGCACCTGAAATTAAGTTCTAACAGCATTGAATCTTCATGGAATACGTCGGACTTCACGCGCAGCAGACGCGCAACAATCTCCGCTCCACCCTCCTCCTCTGCTGCTTTCCGCTCATCATCCTCGCGCTGGTCTGGGCGTTCTTCCTCATCATCTATGGCATGGGGCAAGACCCCTATGGCAGCATCGACCCTGCCTACATCGCCACGGCGCAGACCATCGAGGTGCTGCCGTGGGTGGTGGGCATCGTGGGCGTATGGTTTCTCATAGCCTATTTCTCCAACACTGCCATGGTGCGTGCCGCCACGGGTGCCCGTCCGCTCGAACGTCGCGAGAATCCGCGCGTCTATAACATCGTTGAGAATCTCTGCATCGCGGGCGGAATGCCCATGCCGAAGGTGAACGTCATCGACACGCCTGAGCTCAACGCCTTCGCTTCGGGCATCGACGAGAAGAGCTACACCGTCACCGTCACCACGGGCATCTGCAATCGCCTCGACGATGCGGAACTGACGGGCGTCATCGCCCACGAACTGACCCACATCCGCAACCGCGACACACGGCTCCTCATCATCAGCATTGTCTTCGTGGGCATCATGTCGGCACTCATGAGCATCGCCCTGCGCACCGTCTGGAACATGATGGTGTTCGGCACGGGCAGCCGCGACCGCGACCGCGACAACGGCAATGGCGTTGCCACCATCGTCGTCTTCATCGTCGGTGCCATCCTGGCTGCCGTGGGCTATTTCTTCACTCTCCTCACGCGCTTCGCCATCTCCCGCAAGCGCGAATATATGGCAGACGCCGGGGGCGCAGAGCTTTGCGGCAACCCCTTGGCATTGGCGTCGGCACTCCGAAAGATTAGTTCTGACCCCATGCCTGCCCCCGATGGGCGCGAAGACGTGGCGCAACTCTTCATCGTCCATGCCGCGCTCGACGGCGGTGGCTTCGGCAACTTCCTCAACGAGATGTTCTCCACCCACCCCTCCATCGAGAGCCGCATCAAATATCTCGAACAATTCTAAGTTCCTGCCTGTCAGGCATTCCCCCAGCCCTGCATCGCCAAGCGTGATGCAGGGCTTTTTCGTGCGCCTGCTCCAAGGGAAGGGATTGCCTGCCAGCAGCCGCACGCGCATTTGCCTCGTGCGCCCCCATCGGATTGCAAGGTTTTCCTTTTCCCCATCAGCAGCCGCACGCACGTTTGCCTCGTGCGGCTTTGCAACCTGCCCACGCATTCACACTCTTTAACACCAAAAAGCAGAAAAACCGTGCAGGATTTGCACGGCAAAACTGGGAGAATCAAAGCCTCCTCCCACTGTTTTTACAGAGAAAAACGGCAGTTTCAGTGATTTCCACACTTCCCCTCCCCCACTTTTGGCTTCAAAAAAGCCATTATTGCCCCATTTTCCGCAATTTTCGGCATCAAATTTCGTCGCCAAGTGATCACTTCGAGGGGTGAATGTAATCATTTGAGGGGTCAGAAATGGTCAGTTTTGCCCCCATTCCTCCCTACTTTTGACCCAAACGTACATCATACACCCTAACTTTCATTACGTGTTCCCATTCGTGCCATTCGTGTAATCCGTGTTCAACATATATCATGCGGAAAAATTTGATGGAACACGAATTGCACGAATCGCCCGAATTTATCGGAATCGCCATTCATCCACATCCGTGTTATTCGTGTAATCCGTGTTCAACATATATCATGCGTATAACTTTGACGGAACACGAATTGCACGAATCCCACGAATTTATCGGAATCGCCATTCAAAAACATTCGTGCCATTCGTGTAATCCGTGTTCAACGTATATGAATCAAATTTGCGTGGCTACGCAATAAGGGCGCGATGCCAATCACAATGCCTACCTCGGTCTGACAATGGCGAGCCTCTATATGGGCGCATTGCCCAAAATGTTTGTTTGAACGCCCTGCCTTTCATGGCGCAATCATGCGGTCTGCACTGGACTGGCAATCACTACTGCTCGCAGACGGCTAATGGCGAGCCTGCTTGCTGCGCGCGAACGAATGGAGGATGTTGCCTTCAGCATCTACGAAATACCAGACGAGAGAGGTCTTGTCGGCTTCGATGACGGAGAATCCGGGTTTTCCGCTCGTGAAGACGCTGCCCTTGATGGGACTGACCTTCGGACGCGAGAGGGATGCAGCAGAATTGACCACATAGTCGGCCCCCGTGCCGTCTTTCGGGGAAATATGCTGGAAGTTGTGGATATGTCCGCAGGCATAGACATCCACATTGCCATGCTTGCGAAACAAGGGCAATAGGCGGTGCTGCATGTCTTCACGTTCAGAAGTGTCTTTGCCCGTATCGGCATAGACGGGATGATGCCCGACGACGATGACCCAATCCTCCTTCGCCTCGCTGAGCGTGCGGTCTAACCACTGCAACTGAGCCTCAGCATCCTGCTTGCAGGCATCGGGATAGACGGCAGTGTCAAGGCGATATTTCGTGATGAGGGGCGTGGTGTCGAGGAAGACTACGCGCACACTCGTCGCCTCATCCGTATAGCTACGGGTGTAATAGCGTGCGGGCATCGTCCATCGCCGGCTGACGTGGGCATAGTCGAGCACAGCCTGCGTGTTGCCGCGATATTCATGATTGCCGAGGATGGGGCTCCACTCAGTCATCAGTTCGGGGTGGTCGTAGATGAGTTCGTAGTTCGTCAGCCATAGCGGGTCGGACGTAGATTGCACGCCGCTGAAATGATGGACATCACCCGCAGCGATGATGGTCTCAGGGCCGAGAACATCTGCCATATCGCCCATCAGCCGGGCTATGTCGCGCTGCCCATAATAGCCATTGCGCCCCATGTCGTTCGCCATGAAGAGGCAGACATCGCGCTTCATCGTCTCCCAGCGCGAGGCTTCCTGAGCTGCGCTGCGCAGGGAGAGGCTGAGGGAAAGGCCAAGGAGAAGCAGGAGGTGGAACATACGTAGGCTTGCCAGCCTCCGCTTTCTGAATATAGAACGTTGCATAATTTTATCTTTTCAAATATGTTATAAGTAGGTAATAAAAATTATTTTATAGTAAGTATATAGTAGGAATGATGATGGTTTGTATGTTTGAACGCTCTCTTTGGCGCATCTTTTAGCCTTGAAAACAGTCACATAGCAGGCTATGCTCCTTTATTTCAAGACTAAAACCTGCATCCAAATAGCGCATTCAAACATAAAACTAATTTTCATTACCTACTTACTGCAAAACGGAAGTGTTATTTCGTGTCGGGACACGGGGCAATCAGAGCGAAACCTTTACGCCAGCATTCAGCCGCACACCGTAGTATTCAGCCTGCATGGTGCGGTCGGGGGTTCCCTGATAGTAGCGCAGGGGCTGATTGAGGAGATTGGTGGCTTCGCCGAAGACAGTCACGCGGGCACGCTTGCCGAAGGTGTAAGAGGCATTGAGGTCCAGATAGTGGACGCAGTCGTAATAGCGGTCGAGCTCGCGCGCACCCGTGTTCATCTCATCGACAAAGCTGGAGGCATAGTTGTAGGAGAGGCGTGCCTGCCAACCCTTCTTCTCAAAGAAGAGCGATGCGTTGGCCGTATGCTCGGGGCTTCCCGCCATCTTCACATTGTCCGTGTCGAGGATGCCCAGATGAGGATTGTAGTTGTGCGTCCAGCTGTGGGTGTAAGTATAGTTGGCATAGAGCCCCAGACACTTCAGCGCAGGAGCGATGAATCCGAAGTCGCGCTGGAAGGCAGTCTCTACGCCCAGCACTCGGGCATCGTAGGCGTTGAGGTTCTGCATGACGGTGAAGAGGTCGTCATTGCCAGCCAGACCGATTTCGCTGCCCTTGTAGTAGCCGATGGTCTCCACATTGACATTCTTGATGTCTTTGAAGAAGACGCCCGCGCTGACGAGACCGATGCTCTTGAAATAATACTCTGCGGAGAGGTCCATGTTCCAGGCCGTCGTGGGCTTGATGCCGGGATTGCCGATGGTGGCTTCCTGATCGCTGAGCTTAAAGATTTTGTTGGCTATCATGGCAGAATATTTCGGGCGTGAAAGCGTACGCGTGACGGAGAAGCGCAGATGGCCGTCGTCTGAGAGTTTGTATTTCAGGAGAAGGCTGGGGAGCAGGTCGGTATAGCTGTGCGTGAAAGTCCCCGTGGGCTGCAGTGCTTCCGCCACTTCATCGTCCGTCTCCTCGCTGACGTATTGCAGGCCGTGAGTGGAAAGATGGGTGTTCTCCACACGCAGACCGATGGTGGCATCAACGCGACGTCCGAGTTGCTGATCGAAGCGCAGGAATCCGGAAGTGATGCGCTCCGTGGCATGATAATTTCCCGCCTCTTCCTCCAGCACCTCCTCGCCCTCATGCTTCGAGAAGTCGATGCGGCTCAGATAGTCCTTGCTGATGAACTGCTGCCCGATAGGGTATTGGCTGCCGGCATAGAAGCCCGGGCGCACCTGCGAGACGAGGTTGTCACGCCAATCGCTGACGACATCGGCATCGTAACTGTAGAAACTCGTCACGCGATCTTTCGTCTTGTTCGTCAGTTTTGCACCGAACTTCAGCGTGGAGGCAAAGTCGCCCTCTGCCAGTGGGAGCTCAAAGTTCAGGCGAGCCTTCCATTCGTCCTCATCGATTGCCTGATTGCTATTCGTCAGCTCATCCACTTTCCATCCCTTATCGTCGAAGTCAGGGATGGGGAGCGAAGAATAAGGATGCCGCTCGCCCGCATCCTCAAACGATGCTGCCCAGTCCGTCCCCTTGAGTTTCAGGGCGGCATAGCGTTCGTTCGGACGGTCTTCAGAGGCGTGGGAGAAGCTCACGGCCCAGTCGGCAGCGAGGCGTCCGAACTGATGCTCGCCGTCAAGGGTGAAGTCCATCGTCTGCTGGAGTTCGAGGCGTGCGCCATGATTGTCGGCACTGCCCGCCTTAGTCTGTATCACCACGTTCTGTTTGCTCGGCGCTTCGGAGAGCTTTTTGTAGCTGATGCGATAACGGTTTTCCCAGTCGTTGCGGCGATTGTAGATACCTTTGAAAGAGATTTTGTGGAGCGCATTGAACTTATAGTCGAGCGAGAGGGAGTAGCTCTGGCGTTCGCGTGTCACGTAATACTGTCTGACCTGACCTTCCTTGAGCACCACCTTGCCGTCGTCGTCGAGCGTATATTCAAACTCCACGTTGTCTGAACCGCCGGGTGCGCGCTGATAGGAAGCCGCCGCCATGATGCCGAGATGCTCATCGAAGAAACGCTGCCCCCACGTTCCGCCCAAGTTGAACTGCGGCTTTCCGCTGACGAAGGTGCCGCCGAGGCCTGCCGTAAAGTTGAGGACGCGGCGCGACGGCGTCTCCTTCGTCACGAGATTGATGTGTCCGCCGATGGCATCGCCGTCCATATCTGCCGTGACAACCTTGCTCACCTCGATGGTCTGCACCATATCGGCGGGGATGAGGTCGAGCTGCACGTTGCGGGTGTCGCCTTCGGCAGAGGGGAGGCGGTTGCCGTTGACGCAGACGCTGGTCAGGTCGGCCGAGGTGCCGCGGATCTGTCCGAAGCGTGCCTCGCCCTGATCGTACTGCACATTGATGCCGCTGATGCGCTTGAGGGCATCGCCGATATTGGAGTCGGGAAATTTTCCCACTTGGTCTGCACTCACCACATTCATCACGCCCATGCTCTGCTTCTGCATCTGCAGGGCTTTGCGCTGACCATGGAACGGGCTCACCACTGCCACTTCCGCAAGCGACGTCACATCGGCGAGGACAAACTCCGTGCTTTCGCTCGTTTTGGTGTCAATCTCGATGGTCTTCGTCACGGGAGTATAGCCCACGTACGACACGGTGAGCTCATAACTACGGCCGGGCTTGAGCCCGGAGATTTTGAAATAGCCGCTTTCGTCAGTCGTCACACTGTTTTTCACGCCTTTCACCGATATGCTGGCTCCGGGCAACATATTGTGTTCAGCATCGCTGACGTGGCCAGTGATGATGCCGGCTTCCGGAGCAGACTTCTCAGGGACATCGTTGATAGGGGCAGCATTTGCAGCGCCACCTTGCAGTGCCATCGCCAGCATGGCGGAACAGGCGTAGAGTTTCTTCTTTCTTGACATAAATTTATCTTTTTGCATCAATTTTCGCTGCAAAAGTACGGCGACCATGTTACAAAACGTTTGCATTACTGATACATGCCCGTGAAAGCTGACAGACGAATTTCCCTTCGCGCGCGCGTATTGTATATAGGAGTGAGGGCGAAAACGGCGGGCGGAATGGGTTTTGAACGACAAAATCGCGAAAGCAACGGACACTTCTGCGCAAAAAATGCTAACTTTGCACGAGAAAATGCCCATTTACCATGAACGACAATACGAAAGAACCTCTGGAAGAACAGGAGCACACGCCCCAACTGAATGGCCTGCCTGAGCCGGACAACGACGCTGAGCCGGACAACGACGCCGAACAGGACAACGACGCTGAGCCGGACAACGACGCCGAACAGGGCAGCGACGCTGAACCGGACAACGATGCCGACCCCGATGCCGGGGCGACGGAACACAAGTTGCAACTGACGGGGATGTATCAGAACTGGTTTCTCGACTATGCCTCCTACGTCATCCTCGAACGCGCTGTGCCGCACATGGACGACGGACTGAAACCCGTGCAGCGAAGAATACTCCATACCATGAAGCGCATGGACGACGGACGATACAACAAGGTGGCGAACATTGCGGGCGAGACGATGAAGTTTCATCCGCATGGCGATGCGTCCATCGTGGATGCCCTGACGCAGATGGGACGCCAGAACCTGCTCATCGACTGTCAGGGGTCGTGGGGAAACATCCTCACGGGCGACGAGGCGGCGGCACCGCGATACATAGAGGGACGCCTGACAAAATTTGCCCTCGATGTGCTCTTCAATCCTAAAACCACGGAGTGGAAACTCTCGTACGATGGGCGCAACAAGGAACCCGTAGCGCTGCCGGCAAAGTTCCCACTGCTCCTCGCCCAGGGCGCAGAGGGCATTGCCGTCGGACTAAGCGCGAAGATTCTGCCTCACAACTTCGGGGAAATCTGCGATGCTGCCATACAGCACCTGAAGGGGGAACCTTTCCAGCTGTATCCCGACTTCCAGACGGGCGGACTCATCGATGTGTCGAAATACAACGATGGCATGCGCGGAGGAAGCATCAAGGTGAGGGCGAAGATTGAGAAACGCGACGCAAAGACGCTCGCCATCACGGAAATACCATTCGGAAAGACGGTGGGGACACTCAACGAGTCGATTGTCAAGGCTTCGGAGAAGGGAAAGATCAAGATTCGCAAGGTGGAGGACTATACGGCCGAGAAGGTGGAAATACTGGTCCACCTCGCACCGGGCGTTTCGAGCGACAAAACCATTGACGCCCTCTATGCCTTCACGGACTGCGAGGTGAGCATCTCGCCGAACTGCTGCGTCATCGAAGACAAGACGCCGCGCTTCGTCACCGTCAGCGAGGTGCTGAAGCACAGCGTCGCCAACACGATGGAGCTGCTGCGGAAGGAACTGACCATACGCCGCAACGAACTGCTGGAGACGCTCGTGGCGGCATCGCTGGAGCGCATCTTCATCGAAGAGCGTATCTACAAAGACCCTGAGTTTGAAAATGCGCCCGACATAGAGGCGGCGCTGCGGCACATGGAGGAGCGGCTGCTGCCCTTCATCGCCGACTTCGTACGCCCCGTCACGCGCGACGACCTCCTGCGGCTGCTCGACATCAAGATGGCGCGCATACTGAAATTCAACAAGGAAAAGGCGGACGAGAACATTCAGCGCATCAGGGACGAGCTGAGACAGATAGAGAACGACCTGAAGCACATGGTGCGAGTAGGCATCAACTGGTTCAAACTCATCCGTGAACGCTATGCGCAGCAATATCCGCGACTGACGGAGATTCGCTCGTTCGACACCATCGAAGCTACAAAAGTCATTGAGGCGACTGAGAAACTCTACATCAACCGCACTGACGGCTTCATCGGGACGAGCCTGAAGAAAGACGAATTCGTGGAGAACTGCTCGATGCTCGATGATGTCATCATCTTCTACCGCGATGGCACGATGAAAATCGTGCGTGTGGCAGAGAAGGTGTTCATCGGCGAAACGGAACGCTCGAAGGCGGAGAAGCACAAGGCCGAGGTGATACACATAGCCATCTACAAGAAGAACGACCAGCGCACCATCTACAATATGGCCTACAAGGACGGCAAGACGGGGGCGTTCTTCATGAAGCGTTTCAACGTGACGAGTGCCATGCGCGACCGCGAATACGACATCACGACGGGAGAGCCCGGCAGCCGCATCTACTACTTCACGGCCAACCTGAACGGCGAGGCGGAGGTGGTGAAGGTGACGCTCAAACCGAATCAGAAACTGCGCCGACTGACGTTCGAGAAAGACTTTGCCGAGGTGCCTCTCCGCACGCGCGGCATACGCGGCACGCTGCTGACTCGCCTCGACGTGCAGCGCATCACGCTGAAAACACTGGGCGTCAGCACGCTGGGCGGACGAAAAGTGTGGTTCGACCATGACGTACACCGCCTCAACTATGATGGGCGCGGCTGCCTGTTAGGAGAATTTCACACGGGCGATGCCGTACTCGTCGTGCTGGAGAACGGCGTGTTCTATACCACTAACTTCGACCCGAACAACCACTATCCCGCCACGGGGGTGCGCATCGTGGAGAAGCTGGACCCCTCAAAGGTCTATACCGCCGTCTTCAAATTGCCCGGAAGCAGCAGCGGATGGCCCACGCACGTCAAGCGTTTCTGCTTCGAGACCGCCAGTCTGCAGAAAGACGAGGCGAACCGCAACATAGCGGGAGCAGGCAACGAGCTGCTCCTGCTGACCGACACGCCGAATGCGCGGCTCCGATTCGTGTTCGGCGGGCGCGACAAAGCCCGCGCGCCATTGGAAATCAGCGCGGCAGACTTCGTCGAGGTGAAGGGCTACGGCACGCGCGGCAAGCGGGCAAGCCTGTTCCGGCTGGCAAACGTGGAGGAACTGCCTGCCGAGACTCCGGAAGAGGAGGAGGAGCTGCCTGCCACGGAAAGCGAAGCCACTGCCGCGGCGGACGCGGAGATGACTTCCTACACCACTCCGCCCTCGCGCTCTGAGGAAGACCTGATGGACGAGCTCACGGGGCAGGGCCACCTCTTCGACGACATGTAAAATCATCTACCCCAAACAGCATTCTCACACTTCATGAACAAAACTTTTCTGACGGCTGCCCTGGCAGCCCTCTCCTTGGCAGCCTCTGCCGCAACGCCCGATGCTGGGCGACCGCTGTGGCTGCGTGATGTGCAGATTAGTCCGGACGGCAAGTTGGCGGCTTTCTGCTATAAAGGCGACATCTATGTGGTCAGCACGCAGGGTGGCGACGCACGCGCACTGACCTCGCAGCCATCGTATGAATGCTCGCCCATCTGGAGTCCGGACGGCAAGACGCTGGCGTTTGCCAGCGACCGCCATGGCAACTTCGATGTCTTCACCATGCCTGCCACGGGGGGCAGCGCACAGCGCCTCACGTTCAACAGTGCTGCCGAGGTGCCGCAGGCTTTCTCGGCAGACGGCGAATGGGTGTACTTCGGAGCCGCCATACAGGACCCTGCGGAGAGCGTGCTCTTTCCCACCGCCACACTGCCCGAACTCTACCAGGTGAAGGCGGCGGGAGGAAGAACGCAGCAGGCTCTGGCCACACCGGCTGAGATGCTCAGCGTTGCCCCTGACGGCTCCGGATTCTTCTATCAGGACAAGAAGGGCTATGAGGACGAATGGCGCAAGCACCACACTTCGAGCATCACGCGCGACATCTGGCACTATGATGCCGCCACGGGAAAGCACACGAACCTCACGCGGCACGCCGGCGAAGACCGCAACCCCGCACTGGCACCCGATGGGAAGACGCTGTTCTTCCTCTCCGAACGGAACGGGGGCAGCATGAACGTCTATCAAATGCCTTGCACGGGGGCGGCACAGCCTGCGGCGGTGACGCATTTCGACACGCATCCCGTCAGATTCCTCAGCGTCGCCCGCGACGGAACGCTCTGCTACACCTGGGACGGCGAAATCTATACGCAGCGGCAGGGCGGACAACCTGCGCGGCTGGACATACGCATCGTGCGCGACGAGAGCGAAAACATGGCAGACCTCTCCTTCTCCTCGGGTGCGAAGGAGGCGACGGTGAGCGCGGACGGCAAGCAGGTGGCGTTCATCGTGCGCGGCGAAGTCTTTGTCACTGCCACGGATTATGCCACGACGAAGCAGATTACGCATTCGGCAGGGGCGGAGTCGTGCGTGGACTTTGCGCCCGACGGCCGTTCGCTCGTCTATGCCTCCGAGCGCGATGGCAACTGGCAGCTGTATATAGCGCGCATCGTGCGCGATGAAGACCCGAACTTTGCCAACGCCACGCTCATCGAGGAAGAAGTGCTGCTGCCTTCTGCCGACGTTGAACGCGCGTACCCGCAGTTCAGTCCGGACGGCAAGCGCGTGGCGTTCATCGAAGACCGCACGCAACTGAAAGTGGTGGACCTGGCGTCGAAGACCATCACGCAGGTGACCGATGGCAGCACTTGGTATTCGCAGGGCGGAGGCTTCGAGTATGCGTGGAGCCCGGACGGACGCTGGTTCGTGGTCAGCTACATCGCACACCGCCGCGACCCCTATACGGACATCGGCATCGTCAGCGCTGAGGGCGGAACCATCCATCCCGTCACGGAGAGCGGCTATATGAGCGGCTCGGCACGCTGGGCGATGGACGGGCAGGCTATCCTCTTCCACAGCGAACGCTATGGCATGCGCAGCCATGCTTCGTGGGGCAGTCAGGACGATGCCTTCCTGGCCTTCCTCACACAAGATGCCTACGACCGCTTCCGGCTCTCGCCCGAGGACTACGCTCTGCTGAAAGAGATGGAGGGCAAGGCGGCAAAGACAGACGGCGAGGCTGACGGGAAGAAAGAGGGCAAGAAGGGCAAGAAGGCTGGAAAGCCCGGCAAGAAGAAAGACGGGGGAACGGACGAGGAGGCCGCCAAGGAAAAAGCGTGGGAGCCGGACTTCGACGCTGTGGCTGACCGCATCGTGCGCCTTACGCCGAACTCTTCGGATATGGGCGATGCCATCCTGAGCAAGGACGGGGAGAACCTCTACTACTTCGCCGCCTTCGAGGGGAAGATGGACCTCTGGAAGATGGACCTGAGAAAGCGCGAAACGAAACTTATCTCTAAGATGAACACGGGCTACCTACAGTTCGAGATGGACAATGACGGCAACATCTTTGCCCTCGGCAGCGAGGGGCTGAAGAAGATTGACGGCAAGAGCGATGCCGTGAAGCCCGTGGCGTTCAGCGCGCGCATGAGGCTGGACCTCGCCGCCGAGCGCGAATACATGTTCCGCCATATGGCCCGGCAGATTGAGAAGAAGATTTTCCGGACGGACTACAACGGGTGCGACTGGGCGAAGATGGTGGAAAACTACAGCAAATTCCTGCCTCACATCGCCAATAACTACGATTTCAGCGAAATGCTCTCTGAAATCCTGGGCGAACTGAACGTTTCGCACACGGGCGGACGCTATTTCCACTCGTCGTATGCCCCCGACGTGACGGCTTCGCTTGGCCTGCTCTACAATCTCTCTGAGCCTGCGGCAGAGGGCATCGGCATCACGGAGGTGCTGGAAGGCGGCCCCTTCGACCGCAAGGGACTGAACGTCAAGCCTGGCGACCGCATCACTGCCATCAACGGCGAGAAGCTGACGGCTGCTACCGACCTCGCACAACTGCTGAACCTGACGGCCGGGAAAAAGACGCTCGTCTCCCTCGTCGATGCTCAGGGAAAGGCTTCCGACGTGGTGGTGATGCCCATCACCGCAGGGCGCGAGTCCGACTTGCTCTATCGGCGATGGGTGAAAGGCAGGGCTGCTGCCGTAGATAGCCTCTCGGGCGGCCGCCTCGGATATGTGCATATCGAGGGCATGGACGATGCGTCGTTCCGCAATGTCTATAGCGACATTCTGGGAAAATACAACGAGAAAGAAGGCATCGTCATCGACACGCGCTACAACGGCGGAGGCCGCCTGCACGAGGATATAGAGATTCTCTTCTCGGGCGAGAAGTATTTCACGCAGGTCATCCGTGGGCGCGAGGCGTGCGACATGCCGAGCCGCCGCTACAACAGGCCGAGCATCATGCTGCAAGCCGAGGGCAACTACAGCAATGCCCACGGCACGCCCTGGGTCTATCAGCACCGCGGCATCGGAAAACTTGTGGGAGCCCCCGTCCCGGGCACGATGAGTTCCGTAAACTGGGAGCGATTGCAGGATTCCTCACTCGTGTTCGGAGTGCCCGTCATTGGCTATCAGCTGCCTGACGGCTCATACTTGGAAAACACGCAGTTGGAGCCCGACATCCACGTTCTCAACCTTCCCGAAACCGTAGTGAAGGGGCAGGACCTCCAACTTGAGGCCGCCGTCAAGGAACTCTTGCGGGAGATTGATGCCCAATAGCATTTCAGCAAACACATAAGGTAGGTTCTATAAATTAGTCTTCAATGTAAGGCAGTGTTTCTGTTTTACTTGGATGTCTTCACGCCTCTCGCACCGTATCTTTTTGTCTTTCATTCAGTCACGTAGCCCGCTACGCTCCTTCGTGAAAAACAAAAACCTACGGCACGATAGTCGCAAATACATCGCAAGCTAATTTATAGAACCTACCTTAAGGCTACGGAATACAATAATGGCGAGCAGATGAATTTCTGCTCGCCATTATTGTATATGCAGAGAGGCAGGAAAACAGATGCGCTGGCAAGGAGACTCAGCGTGACCATTTTGGGAGAGGAAAATCGCCATTTTCCGGGGGCAAAACAATCACTTTGAGGGGTGAAAATGATTACTTGCGAAGCAGAAGCACTCTGGGAGGGCCGCAAAGCCCAGTGTTTCGCCACAGCCACACACATTATTCCTGTCTAAACGACATGGTAAGTAGGCAAGTATGGTAAGAATTATCTTAAGGCTTGCATGTTCATTGCCTACTTACCTACTTAAGGTAGGTTCTATAAATTAGTTTTCAATGTAAGGCAGTGTTTCTGTCTTACTTGGATGTCTTCACGCCTCTCGCACCGTAGGTTTTTGTCTTTCATTCAGTCACGTAGCCCGCTACGCTCCCTCGTGAAAAACAAAAAACTACGGCACGATAGTCGCAAATACATCGCAAGCTAATTTATAGAACCTACCTTAAACCAATTCTTGCGACTACGCTTTTACGCCCCTTACTGCCGAACCAGCAGGCGGTGCGACGTGCCATCGATGCGGACGACATAGACACCCGGAGCGACGCGGATGCTGCGACTGCCGCAGAGAGGCTGGGCAAAGAGGGTCTGGCCCTGAGCATTCACCACCTCTGCCCGCACGCTGCGATGAGACTGCATGACGATGTGCTGACCTTCGACACGCACGGAGGCATCGGCAGTCTGGACGGACTGGACGGCCGTGAAGCGAAGACTGACGGGCTCACTGGCTGCCGACTCGCCAAAGTTCGTCACTGCCGAAACTTGGTAGGCATGCTCGCCCTCGCTGACGGCGGCATCGATGTAGGATGGCTCCGCGATGGGGGCGGCATTCAGCAGGATGCCGTCGCGATAGACGTTGTAGCCCACAACCTGGAGGTCGAAGAGGGCGGGAATATAGGCGATGTCATCGACCATGATGCCATCCTGCAGCTCGCCCGTATAGCGAATGGCGAAATAGCGGGCATCGGCAGGCAGACTGACCTGCACCTCCTCCCAGACATCGGTGGCAGTGCCTTCGAAGATTTTGCTGAAGGCGGCAGGGTCTTGCGTAGTGGAGGAAGCCAACACCTCAAAGGTTTCGTTGACGCTGGTATGGATGCGGCGCACCCAGAAACTGAGCGGCGAGCCGCCACACACCTGCGGCGAGATGAGATAGTCGTCGTTGAAGGGAGCATCCCAGTCGATATAGGTGTTGGCATACCAAGAGATGAAGGCCTGCTCGCCGCTACGGGGCTGCAGCAGGGGGAATGCGTCGGCATCAACGCCTGCCAGCAATCCCGGCGCCCATATCTGCCAAGCCTGATCGACGCCGCGGTTCGCATAGTCAGGGAGATTGGTGTTCGTGCCGCAGCCGTGGCGGTCGCCATCGTAGGTCTTCCAGTCGCCGAAACCGCTGATGGCAAAGGGCTCATAGTCTTCCGCACCATCCACAATGGGGCTCTTCGTCGTGGGGAGTTCAATCTGTTGCCAGTCGAGCTGCACGCCGTTGGGCGTTTCGGCAGCGGTCAGTCCCTGCGGGACGGGATACCAGGGTGTTTCGATGTTCAGCGTCAGGTCGGCCGAGACATTATTGTCCGGCTGCTCATCGCCCTCGTAGTTGATGGCGGCATGCACGAACACCTCCTGTCCGGCATACGGAGCCAAAGCAGGGATGCTGACTGCCACATCGGCTATCTCGCCAGGCTCAAGGTGGGGTGTTTCGAAGGCTGCCACCTCGCAGTCGTTGACGAAAAGGCTGACCTGATAGCCGCCCGCCGGCTTCGTGCCACGGTTGAAGAAGGTCAGATAATACGATAGCGCATCGCCCACACTGCCCGTCCGGCTACCGCTGAAGTCGGCCACACTGAGGTCGGTGGCAGGCTGCTCCTCGAAATGGATATTGTCGATATAGAAATACATCCAATCGTTGTCCGTCATGCCGCGGAATGCTATCTGCACGCAGCCGGCATCCTTGAAATCTTCGAGCGGGATGCGGTGTTCCACCCATCCGTAGCGTTTGTAGAATGCCGTATAGTCTTCGCCAATCTGCCGGAACTCGCCTCCATCGACGGAAATCTCCACCCGGAGTCTGGTGGCATAATTGTCATAGGCAGCACTCGACCCCGTCTCGTCCCAATGGAACATGAAGAAGCTGACCATGGGATGCTGCGAGCCCTGGAGATTGAGGAGGGGCGATTTCAGACGGCTGTCAGTATAGTCAGACCAGCCTTGGCTCATGAATTTGGTGAAACCTCCGTCGTAGTCCTGCGGCCATCCGCCGCCATTCTTGTCGGAACGGCGGCATTCAAAGCCAAAGTCGCCGCTGACGGACTCCGTGCTCCAAGGTTCGATGTCGAAACCGCCGTTGGGGAAGGATTCACTCCTGGGCAAGGCATACGGACGTCCGACGACGAGGTAATGCGCCATGGCATCGCTGCGCACATCATCGACATCGGCGGTGACGGCATAGTAGATGCCATCCTGCATGCCCTCCCCGACGAAGGCCTGCGCCGTCTCATCGCGATAGCCCAGTGCGGTCAGTCCCGTGGCAATCGGAGCCAGTTCGGAGCGCGACCGCCCGCGCCAGACGCTGTAGGTGAGTTTCGAAGCATCGAAATAACCGCCATGGGTGCCAGCCGTGGGGGCGTTCCATACGAGGTTCACCACGGTGTTCCCGTCGGAAGTAGAGATTTCCACAGGTTCTGGCACGCAGGGAATATCGTAGCCCACCCATACTTCGCGCGTCTGCCCGACGCCTTCCAGACCGTCCATGACGGCATAGATGCGATAGGTGTGCAGTCCCGTCGTCGGTACTTCATCCGCTATCTTGTAAGTATGACCGGGATAGGCACTGACAGTGCGTATCAATTCTTCATCGCGACAGACGAGGACATCGAACGAATTGTAGAAGGGCAGGTCAGCACCATTGACGAGGACGTTGGGGGCTTCGAAGGATATCTTCACCTCCTTCCGTCCCCCGGCGTCAGGCGTGACGGTGAGATTCTTCACCGAGTCCGGCACGATGGTCGAACCGCCTTCGGTGAGATTGATTTCAAAAAGATTGAGATAGAAGCCATCTGTTCCGGAATAGGCATAGAATCCTAAGTAGTAGTTTCCCTCGGCGGGGACGGTGAAGGCATCCGCGTTATAGAGGTGCTGCCAGGCCTCATTGATGCCCTGATGGTCGGCCAGCACGACGGTATGGTCCTTCGGATCGGGTGAAGTGCCGAGCGTCACGCGCAGATTGGCAGGAGCTCCCATGTTGAGCGAATACTGCAGGAGGTAGCGGTGCGTGCCGTCGAGATGAATGGCAGGCGAGATGAGCCAGTCGTTGCCCGTATGGACACCGTCGGCACAGTATTGCATGAGCTTTTCGTCGGCTTTCCAGAACCAGGCGTTCCTGTTGTCGGCCGTGCGGTCGCCATCGATATCAATGAAGGTATATATCAGTTGCGAACGGTCGCCATCGCTGAAATTATCGTAGAAGGGGAGTTCGAAGGTTCCTACGGAATACACGGCGTTCGACATCGCCGTCAGGCCCGTCTGTCCCTGCTGCACGGGAGTGACGGCATAGCGGTAGAGCGCGGCGGCTTCGGGGAGCGATTCGCTGAACGAGGTGGACTCCGTCGTGACGACGGGGGTGCCTTCATCGTTGTCGGCATAGCGCACCACCTGATAAGTGATGCCCTCCGGCGTGAACGCCCCGTCCCATGCCCCTGCCGTCGGGGGTTCCCATGTGAGGCTCGCCTGGCGACCGTCGAGGTGCAGACTGACATTGCGCGGTGCGCCCGGTGCGTCCTGTCCGATGAAGAGGGTGATGCTGCTCTTCGCACTGACGCCCGCGGCATTGCCCGCTGTGGCGTAGAGCGTATAAAGCCGGTTGGCCTCGAAGCTGCACTGGGGAACATCCACCGCTGCGCCCGGCGCTACCGTCGTGGTGGCGAGGGTTTCGTCGCCGCAATATATATTTATGGTGACATCGCTGGTCAGAGCGGTGCCGCCTGCTGTCAGCGTGGGAGCCGTGCATCGCAGGCTGCCCGTCAGCGCCCCTGCCGCCTCAGGGGCGAAAGTCAGTCCCGCCACGGGGGCAGGAGCAGCGTCGGGCACGGGGGTGGACTTGACGAAAAGTCCTGCCAACTGCTCCCCGCCGGGCATGTCGTCTATCTTGTAAGCCCGGGCAGAGGAGGGATTGACCTCAAAGAGAGCGGCATCATTGACGCCTGAATACGCCCAATAGAGCTTTCCCGTCTGGCCGTCGAAGGCCATCGTCTGGGCATAGCGTGGGGTCAGCCCCGTGGCTCCCACGAGCTGCGTCGTGCCGTTGGTCTTGTCGATGGTGTGGAGATTGCCCTGCTCGTCCAAGGCGTAGAGCACGCCCTCCGGCGAACAGGCCAACGTGATGAAATAAGTGGAGAGGGCACTGACGGCGGTGAAGGAGGCATCGGCCATGTTCATCACGGAGAGCGCAGTGCCACTGCCATCTTGGTTGAAGGTGATGGCATAGACCCGGTCGGTCGTGGCATCGTAGGTGAGCGTTGCCCCGACGGGTATGTTTGAATATTCGTAGGCAGGCTCCAACGCCGTCTCATAGCTCCAGTCGTCGGCGTTATAGACGCGGCTGCAAACATACCAGACCTCGCCCCAGAACTCATCTACCTGCCAGACATAGAATTTGCCTTTGGCATAGAGTGCACGGGAGGTATTGATGTCTTGGTTTATCTGCATCTGGCTCACCCCGAAGCCTTTGGCAGCGGTGAGGCTGCAGAATCCCGGTGCTGCGAAGCTGCTCGATGAGAGGAGTCCGGCACGGAGCGTGGTGCCATCGCCGACGTAGCGCGCACGCTGCGAAGCGGCATCCGCCTTTCCAACGCGGACAACCTGAGGCTCGGAATCAGCAGGCTGCGGGCGCAGACGATTCCACTGCAGAGAGCGCTCCCACGCGGCGGGAAGCGACTTATGGGGAGTCTGCACACGCGGCTCTCCAACTTGCGCCTGACTGCACAGGGCGCACAGTGCAAGCAAGAAAGTGAGGATTTGCTGTTTCATAATCGTTTGAATTTATGAAGGTAGGGACTATAAATTAACTTTCGATGAAAGGGCTGGAGAAGAGGAGAGATTAGCCCACTGCCCGGCAGAGTATCAGGCATTTGCTGCCATCGGCACGAGTGGTGGCGAAGAGGTATTGATCGCCGCCTTCGCGGATTTTCAGTCGGGCGCGGAGGGTGGCGACGGATTCCGGAAAGTTGCGTACTGACAGATTGGCCGCGGGCTGTGGGGATTTCCGCCCTGCTGCTGCCGAGGCTGCGCAGAGGGCAGAAGAAAGGCGGCGAAGCTCTGACTTGCTGAAGCCATAGACCTCCACTATGCGAAACGCACGGCCGGGGAAGGCTTCCACGTGGGCATCGGCGGTGTAGAGATGGCTGTTGGGATGCAACTTCTGCAAGCCATATCGCTGCCCGACGCTGCGAAACGCTCCTGCCTTCAGCACGGCTGGCCCCGGCTCATAGAGATATTCGCCCAGGGTGCTTGCCATTTCGCTGACAACCTCTGCCTCTTCGGAGGGGAGGAAGGAGAATCCGCGGGAGCCTTCTGCACAAAATATGCGGGGCTCGGGACTGCACTGCCTGCCGTCGAGCACCAAGACGAGGTCTTTGCATTCGCCTCCGATGGCATAGACGTGAACTTCGCGGACGCAGCCGCGCTGCTGACTGTTGAGGAGGGCAATGGCGCGAGTGATGTCGAGCATGGGCGACAACTTCGCCACAACGATGTGTCCGCGCTGCAACAGCAGACTGAGATGGGCGGCTATATTGGGTTCACACTCTTCTATAAGCACCGTCTTCCCGCCATGAGCATCGCGGCGGGCGGGGTCGAGATAGACGAGGCTGAAGGCTTCTTCGGGGTGAGACTGCAGCAGGGCTATGCCATCGCCGAGCTGGCAGGCGGCATGGCGGATGCCGAGAAGCGGGAGATTATGACGCGCCGTAGCGGCTATCTCTGCCTGTCGCTCCACGTAGATGGCTTGGGCGAAGAGGGGCGCGAGGTGGGAAAAGTCCACTCCCATGCCCCCCGTGAGGTCAATCATGCTGTCGCGCTCGTCGGGCAGCAACAGTCGCCGTACGATGTCGGCCTTGTATTCCGCCGCACTGGCACTGCTACACTGCTCCAAGGCAATGCGCGGAGGGAAAAGTATGCCTGGCGTCTCCGCCCACCGTGGCACTTTGTGGCGCAGACGCTGCCATCCCTCTATCTGCCGCAATACATACGGCGTGTCGAGATCCGTACGGCTGGAGATTTCCAACGCTACGTCCTCAACACGCCGAAGTCGGTTGGCGAAAATGTATTCGTCACTCTTGGTCATAAGTAGTGCTATAAGCCGTGCAGAAGTCAGGCTTTAAGCTGCTTCTGGATGAAGGCCTCCATCTCTGCCTCATGCTGTTCGATGGAGAGGAGGAGGTGGAACTGATTGTTCGCACGCACGAAATTGTGCTCGCGATAGTGGCACTTCCAGTATTTGTCGCCGCTGAGATAATCCCATAGGAAGCGCACGCAGAGCATATAGGGGAAGAGCTTGACGGCATAGGGAAGATTCTCAATCTCCACTTTCGTGAGGAACTGGCGTGCGGTGCTGAGATAGCCCTCGGTGAAGGCCTCGAAAATCTCCGTGTTGAACGCCACGGCATCCATGTCGGGGCAGTCTTCAGCCACCTTGTTCGCACCGCTGCGCAGGAAGTCGCCGTAGTCGGAGAAGATGAAGTTGGGCATGACGGTGTCGAGGTCGATGACGCAGAGCACCTTGTCGTCGGCATCGAAGAGCATATTGTTTACCTTCGTATCGCAGTGGCAAACGCGCTTGGGAAGCACGCCCTCGCGGCCCATACGCTCTGCCTTGCACATATATTCGGCGCGGGCGTTGATTTCGCGAAGCAGATTCTGCACTTGCTCCTCTCCTACACGTCCGGTGGGGTCGGCAGCGATGACTTCGCGGAGCTGCTGGAGGCGGAACTCCATGTTGTGGAAGTTCTCAATCGTCTCTTCGAGCTTCACGGGAATATCGGCGAGCATGGCCTGAAAGCGTCCGAAGGCTTCGCCCGCAGCACGGCTGGAGGCAGGATTGACGGCTTCCTTCGTGATGGCATTGTCGATGTAGAGCATGACGCGCCAGTATTCGCCTTCTACGACTACGTGATAGCGTTCGGCATCGGCCTTCGTCGGCAGGAAATGGAGCACCTTGCGGTCGATGTCCGTCTCGCCGGCGGCTTCGAGCTTGCGGCGAATATGGTGGGTGACGGCGATGATGTTCTTCATCACCTTTTCCACATCGGGGAATACCACGTGGTTCACGCGCTGGAGGATATAGTCGGGCGCGTCGGCCTCAGCGGTTTTCACGAGGAGGGTATCGTTAATCAGTCCGTCGCCTACGGGCTGAATGCTGGCGGGCGTGCCGACAACCTCAAACTGCGACACGATTTCCAAAAGTTTCTGTTCCATTTTCCTTTTAATATTTAAGTTGCTTTAGAATTGTCTTGGATAATCCGCCTGTATGGTTTCTATCAAACGGCAACCCCCATAGACTCCAACGGCATACAAGTAGGTAACAAAAAAATTTTAATAGCATGACTTATTATGGCTTGTATGTTTGGACGCGCATCCTTTAGGCTTGAAAACTGCCACATAGCCCGCGCTATGCTCCTTTATTTCCAAATAGCGCATTCTAACATAAAAATCATTTTCATTACCTACCTACCTTGAGGCTATGGGGGTGTGTCGTTCATCTGATGCTCAGCATCAACAGGCTGTGAGATTAGGCTTCGAGTTGCTGCCGGATGAAGGCTTCCATCTCTGCCTCATGCTGTTCGATGGAGAGGAGGAGGTGGAACTGATTGTTCGCACGCACGAAGTTGTGGTCAGCATACTGGCACTTCCAGTATTTGTCGCCGCTGAGATAGTCCCAGAGGAATCGTACGCTCTGCATATAGGGGAAGAGCTTGACGGCATAGGGGAGGTTTTCGATTTCCACGGGGGTCAGGAAGCTCTTGGCACTGCTGAGATAGCCCTCGGTGAAGGCTTTGAAAATCTCCACATCGAACTCCACGGCGTCCATTTCCGGATGGTCTTCCGCCACCTTGTTCGCCCCCGTACGGAGGAAGTCGCCGTAGTCAGAGAAGATGAAGTTGGGCATGACGGTGTCGAGGTCGATGACACAGAGCACCTCGTCGTTCTCATCGAACATCATGTTGTTGACCTTCGTGTCGCAGTGGCAGACGCGCTTGGGGAGCACGCCCTCGCGGCCCATCCGCTCCGCCTTGCACATATATTCGGCGCGGGCTTCGAGTTCGGCAATGAGTTGCTGCACCTTCTCTTCCTTCACGCGTCCGACGGGGTCGGCGGCGACGACATCGCGGAGCTGCTGGAGGCGGAACTCCATGTTGTGGAAGTCCTTGATGGTCTCTCCGAGCTCAACGGGGATATCGGCGAGCATGGCCTGGAAGCGTCCGAAGGCTTCGCCGGCAGCACGGCTGGAGGCCGGATTGACGGCCTGCTTCGTGATGGCACCGGCTATGAACACCATCACGCGCCAGTATTCACCATCGACGATGGCATAGAGCTGCTCCGGATTTTCCTTGGCAGCGACGAAGGTGAGCACCTTGCGGTCTATATCGGCTTCGCCCGCAGCCTCCAGTTTCTGGCGGATATGGGTGGTGACGGCGTGGATGTTGCGCATCACCATCTCTACATCGGGGAATACATTCCGGTTCACACGCTGCATGACGTAGTCGGGCGCATCGGCCTCGGCCGTCTTCACCAGCAGGGTGTCATTGATCAGGCCTGCGCCGAGGGGCTTAATTTCGCAGACAGTGCCACGGATGGCAAAGCGCGATGCAATCTCAAGATGTTTGGATTCCATGGTTTTCAGGTATATATAGTGATATTTTAAGGTTATTTGTCTTGACTAAAGCATTACCTGCTTAATTAACGGCAAATATAGACGAAAATTGTGAAATCGGCAACATCATAGGCAGAAAACTTGCTCGTTTCGCCGTTTTCCTGCCCGATAGTGGCAATTTTCAGCGGTGCCGACTCTCTTCTGCTGGCGCATCACTCTGCGTCGGTCTCGCGGTATCGGCGATTTTCGGGCGTAAGATTCCATGCTTCGGCGTTGTGGCGGGGTCCGAAACTGAGGTCGCAGCCTGCCCTGAGCAATTGCTCTGCAAGGGCGGGGCCACCCCGGAAGCCGTGGATGGTCCATGTCTGGCGGGGATGCCAGGCTTTCCGCGCCTGCAAAATGAGGTCGAACGCGCGGACGCAATGCAGCGTCATCGGCACTGCGAGGCGTTCGCTCAGCTCCGCCTGCGCGCGGAAGACGCTCAGCTGCTCTGCCATCGCGGCACCACGGAGGCGGTCGAGGCCGCACTCGCCCAACTGCACCACTTCGGGATATTCCAGCAGACGCTCCAGACCGCGGAGGTAGGCGGCGAGCGAGAAGTCGGCATCCTGCGTCCACCAGGGGTGTATGCCCGCTGCATAGAGTCCGCCGGGCGCGGGTGTCCAGCGAGCGGCGTCGGCATCAAGCACCACGGCTTTTGGCAGACAGACGATGCCACTCCCCGCAGGAGTGTCCGGACGATGGGTGTGAAAGTCGAAATCTTGCATAGGTTTACAGCGCTTGCAGACGGAAAAAGAGCGAATCGTGAAGGGTTGGTTCACAATCCGCTCTTGTATTTTTTGCTCTTATATATTATACATTATGAATGTCATCATCATCGTTTCCTCTTACCAATGAAATTCATCCGGCACGGGGTCGTAGCCATGCCCGCCCCAAGGGTGGCAGCGCAAGATGCGACGTATGCCGAGGTAGAGCCCCTTCAGTGCTCCATGTTTCGCCACTGCTTCCACCATATACTGCGAGCAAGTGGGGGTGTAGCGGCAGGCGGGCGGCAGGAGTGGGGAGACGGCGCGCTGATAGAAGCGCACGGGGAGGATGACGAGACGTTGCAGAAGATTCATATTCTCTCTGTATGTGGAAGGGGGAAGACGTTGCTGGGACGGGAACAGGAGTGCCGACGCTGCGCGCAGCTACGAGTGTTCCCTGGCAGCAGCCAGCTTTTCTGCCATTCGCTGCATCAGATTGACCACCTTTCGATGTACATCGTGGCTCGGCTGCGGCGCATCGCTCAGCCAGATAAAGGCGAGATGCAGCTCCCGGTCGGCAGGCAGCAGCCCTTCAGCACTGAGGATGGACTTGTTCAGGCGGTAGGCCTCGCGGAGTTGCCGCTTCGCACGGTTACGACTGACGGCATGCTTGAACTTACGCTTCGAGACGCTGACCATCACTTTCACCCTCGCTCCGTCGCCCGCAGAGGGGGCAAGGTGCCAAATGGCTCGCACGGGATAGGCCGCCAGGCTGTGGCCGCCGGCGGTGAAGAGAGCATCGATGTCGCGTTTCAACACCAGATGCTCGCGCTTGGGAAATCCGTAGAGACTCATGTCTGGGCTGGGAATACGAGAGGGGGAAAGAGGGGAGGGTTATACGCTTGCTGACAAGGATTAGGGATTTTCGCGGAGATACTGCTCCAGACTTCCCGTGATGGAGCCCGTGCCCTTCATATCTACTCGCAGTCCTGCCTCTTCTATGGCCTTTGCCGTGGCTTCGCCGAAGCATGCCAGGCGGATGTTGCCCTGCTCGAAATGGGGGAAGTTCTGCTTCAGGCTGTTCACACCGCTGGGAGTGAAGAGGAGAATCATGTCGTACTGCTTATACTCCTCGGGGTCGAAATCCGTGGGCACCGTGCGATACATCGTACACAGCGTGTGGTTCAACTTCTTCTGCTCAAGCATCGACTTCACCTCGTCGTTGTGGGCATCAGAGAGCGGAATGAGGTATTTCTCCGTCTTATGGCGCGTCATGACACTGATGAGGTCGGGCCAACGTCCCGTCGTTCCGAAGAAGACCTTGCGTTTGCGATACTGCACATACTTCTGGATATAGAGAACTATCTTCTCCGAAATGCCAAAATACTTCATGTCCTCAGGAAGCGTGATGCGCAAATCCTTGCAGAGCGAGAAGAAATGGTCAATGGCATTGAGCGAATTGAAGACGATGGCAGTATGGTCGAGCACATTCACGCGCTGGTCGCGAAATTCTCTGAGCGATATGCCTTCTACGCGGATAAAGGGTTTGAAGGTAAACTCTAAGCCGCTGCGTGCAGCAAGTTCGTAATAGGGAGATTTTTCGTTGGTGGGTGCGGGTTGTGAAACGAGGATTTTTTTAATCATTGCGCTTGCAAATCATTCCGAGTCAAACAATGCTGTAGAAGAGTTCAGGCCATCGAGATAGGATGAGGAAAAGGGTGAACAAAATCCGACGTTGGCCGGAAAATTTACAACCCCAGAGCGTAGCCGACACCATAGAGCGTGGCACCGACGAGGGCTACGGGAGTAATTTCCAAGGCGCAAAAGTACAAAATTAAGTGTGTTACGCCGAAAGGCCTTTGAAAAAATATATGATAGCACTTGTAGAGAAGCAAAATTTTGACAAGTGACAGCAACAAAATTCCTGCTATCAACGTGTCGGAAACAGGGAGGTCAAAGAAGACCAATGCCAAGGCCAACGGCATGAGGCCGCAGCCCGTGGCGAAGACGGAAATCAGATACATATCTGACCATTGCCGACACTTCGCCGACGTGAAGAACGTATGGTTCACGATGGCATAAAGGAGGAGCTTGAAGAGGAAATAGACCGCCATGATGCCCGTGCCAACGCCGAGAATGACGTAGGGCGACTGCGCGGCGAACGTCTGGGGCAGGAAGGCCTGCACATTGCCGAAGAAGAGGATGCCCACCATGAAGCACGTCTGGAGCACGAGGAAGAAGCGGCCGCGCAGCACATTGTCCTCGCGATTGTTGAAGAGGTTGGGCCGCTCGCGGGTATAGAAGAAGTCGGCCAACTGTCCGCGGAGGAATCTCCACGAGGTGGCGACGACGAGGGCTATGAGGAAGAAATTGAAAAGGAGTCCGGCGGTGACGTAGTCGTCATTGCGGAAACGATATTCTACGGGGTCGCCCGCGATGCCCACGGGGTGCCACTCCACCTCCTCGTGCCGCCAGCAGATGTCGCGCACATCGGGTTGCCAGAGTGTGCGGAAGCCTGCCAGGAAGATGCTGTCCTTGGGCAGGGGGAATGTGCCCGCGGCAAGGGGCGATGGGGGGGCGGCAGGGGGCTGCAGCGGCGCGGGCTGCACGGCAAAGTAGGCCCCTAACACAGAGTCGGGGGCTTCAAACGTCAGGTGTTCCTCTGGCATGGCCACCTCTGCCGCCGACGTAGGAGCCGGGGCGGGCGAGAGGCTGTCAGGGGCGGGCGAGAGAGAAGAAGGGAAGGAAGAGGGAAACATACTGCTTGGGGGTGAAGTCGATGCCGCAAGAATCATATTTACGCACACTCAGAGCGCGGCGAAGCGCCTGACGGAGACATCCCACAGCGGAGTCACCTCACAGAGACGCACGGCATGGGCGGCATCTGACGCCACACACCAGCAACCGCGATGCTGCGGACGCATGAAGTGGCCCTCTACGCAACGCTCCAGCTGCTGCAGAAGGGGGTCGAAATACCCATTGACATTGAGGATGACGATGGGCTTGAGGTAGAGCCCGAGCTGCTTCCAGGTGATGATTTCGAGCAATTCTTCGAGGGTGCCCACGCCGCCGGGGCAGGCTATGCAGGCATCGCCCGTCTGCGCCATTCGCTCCTTGCGCTCGTGCATATCGGGGGTGACGATGAGCTGCGTCATGCCCGTATGCTGCCACTGCTGGTCAATCATGAACTGGGGGATGATGCCGATGGCACGTCCTCCCTCGGCGAGCAGGGCATTGGCGGTGGCAGCCATGAGTCCAGTGCGGCCTGCGCCGTTCACCAGCGTATGGTGGCGGCGTGCCATAACGCGGCCCAGCTCGGCAGCGGCTTCCTGATAGCAAGGGGCAACTTGTCCGCTCGATGCGGCATAGACGGTGATATTCATAGGGGGGGGGATAGGCTGTTGAGGTGGAAATGTGTATGTGGGCATCTGTGGGGGGAGCGGTGTGTGTGTCCGCAGTGGTGCGGGGTCATTCGCCGCCCTTGCTTTTGCCTCGGAATAGGCTGCAAAGTTACTAAAATGTTCAGAGTTGGATGAAATTCTAAGCGGGGTAAGTAGGTGTTCAAAATTAGTTTTATGTTTGCATGCTCTGTTTGGATGCAGATTTTAGTCTTGAAATAAAGGAGCATAGCGGGCTATGTGACTGTTTTCAAGGCTGAAAGATGCGCCAAAGAGAGTGTGCAAACATAAGTGGCATCAAGAAAGTTTAGTATAAACTAATTTTGAACACCTACTTAATGAAAATCAGGCATCGAATAATGTGCTGACGTTACAGGTAGGATGTTCAAAATCAGACCATGAAATGCAGAACGCAGTGGTATGGCCGAACGTGCCGGATGGCTGCGCCACACTTACCTTCCCCGATGCTTTCCCCGACGTTTTGAGACATAGAAACAGGAGCGGGAAGATGGGGATGAAATGTTCTAAATGCAATATCAAAGCACGCGAAATAATCTTGACATAAAACTTTTTGAAAGAAAGGCAGACGAAATATTTTGATTTTAGAAAATCTTTTCGCAATATTTGTACCACAAATCAAAAACACATAGCCTAACTCAAACAGTCATGACATAATTACACACACAAAACATCGCCAACCCTCCCCCCTATAATCCCCCCATAAACATTCCCCCTTTCCCCTTCCCCCCTTATATATCCCCCTAACTAAAATA
>CALZJF010000005.1 GCA_945787885.1 uncultured Bacteroidales bacterium
TAAGATAGGTGAAATTTCTGACATGGCCAAGTGTTTTGAGAACTTTGTTTCTCAGACACTTGGATTTCTTACAAGTTTTTATGCTGCGGAATTAAGGAATAATATGAAGTTATGAAAATATCCATAATAATTCCGATTTTTAATGTGGAGAACTACATTTCTCGATGCCTTGATTCTATTTATAGCCAAGGTGTAGATGAATCGTGCTTCGAGGTAATTGCAGTTAACGACGGCTCTACTGATAAATCTTCAGACATAGTTAGAAAATTTCAAAAAGAGCATTCAAATATACTCCTGTTTGAAAAGAATAACGAAGGAGTATCAGTCGCTCGAAACTTAGCTGTAGAAAAGTCATCTGGAGATTACTTGGTGTTCATTGATCCTGACGATTCTATATTGCCAAATTCATTAAAGTCGCTAATGACAACTATAGAATCACAACCATTAATTCCAATGATTATAATGAGATCATACGGAGATAATGGAGTGGAACTATATAAATGGGTGCATTTGTATAAACACATGCAAAATGTAGGATGTCTGGATACTATTAATGAGGGATATGTCAGAGGAAGTGTTTGTGGATGTGCATTTTCACGCAAACATATCCTAAATAATCAAATTAAGTTTCCAAAAGGGATAAGGAATAGCGAAGATACAATTTTTTTCTTCCAGTCAATGACATTTTGTAAGAATTGTTTTTTTGCTGATATTCCTTTCTATCAAGTAATCGGAAGAGAAGGAAGCGCCTCTCGTACTTTCTCAATTGAGAGACTTAATTCAATGATTCATTCTATAGAATATGTTGATAATTTGCTATATGAAAAGAATATTGCAGAGGTAAAGTCTGCCATACTCAATTTTTTGAAATACCTTTTAATATCTTCTCTTATCTATGCTATTATTAAGACCAAACATTCAGGTCTTTCATACTTGATAAAACATAGTAGATTGTCTTGGTTTTATGTAGACACAACAAACATTAAATATTTGAAATGGAAGATGAAGTTATTGAATTTTTCGTTACCTACATATTATTTCTTATATAAAATTGTCAATAAATAAACTATATAGTTGATAATATTAATCGAAAGAGGGGCATTGCACTAAAACACCCTCAAAAAAAATGCATAATCTAAACCATTTACTCAAAAACACACAAATACTAAACATTTACAACAACACTCCACTTTATCGAGATGGTGTATTTACGCTTAACGAATATTAAGGAAATACATTTCTATACTTTGATTCAGTTAATCAATTCAACATTACAAATTTTATAACTATATACATATCCATAAAATAACTGTCAGAAACTACAGTATTTTGAAGATTTTCTCAGTCGATTTGGAGGAGAATCTGTCTTTGATTGTTGGTAAGAATAAATCAGGAAAGACTTCTCTGCTCCAACTGCTGAATACGATGCTCAATGGTACGGAACCTACATACAACGACTTTAACCTTGATTATCGTAAGGTGTTGTGGGAACAGATATCGGCGTAAGCATCCAATTCCTATTTTCGTGGTTTGAAATATACTGAATACCTTTGCGCCGTACTAATTTATATTGGTTATGGCAACAAGTAGTAAAGACATTGAAACGCTCTGGCAGAGATATTCTGAAGAGGGAAGCAAGAAAGGAATTTCCGTAAGGGATTTCTTTGAAAAGAATGGAGTACCATATCATGTGTTTGAGAAATGGTATAAGCGCAAGTATCAGCAGCCTGTCATGTGATGACGTTATGAACGATATGGAACGAGAGCAATAGAAAACAGATCAGGGGGCTTTTAGGAATACTTAAAGGACAACTGGGTCGTTTCGCGAAGCCTGCCTTGAAAGAACTCCAAACAGGAAAATACGACATGTGTATTTTTAATGGAGGATACGAAGCTGGATGGGTTGTAGATAAACTGAAGATCAAATCTGTCAGATTTGTTACAATCCACCATAATTTGGAGATTGAGTATTGTATAGACACAAAACACATGTTGCCATTTGGTGGCAGATACGATGGTATAATAAAAAGACAGGAACGTAAAGCCTACAAGAAGTCCAATCTGAATCTATTCCTGACAGAACAAGATCTGCGTGCATTTAAAAATATATGGTCATACAGATGCTAAAAATATTGTTATAGGTACGTTCGATTTTAAGAATGCAGAGATTATTCAATTAAACGAGACAAATTCATCAGAATTTGACATAGTTATTAGCGGTTCCTTAAAAACTTATCAAAAAGAACACGGAATAAAAGACTTCATGGATAATTACTATGAGATAGTTCTCAAGCATATTCCAGATGTTAGAATATTAATGACCGCTAGAGATCCTGGACCAGAGATTCTTGCTTATGCAGAACGACATGCAGATCATATTAAGATTGTCCCTTCTCCCCAAGACATTCATGCAGAAGTTAGAAGAGCCAACATATTCTTATGCCCTACAGATATTGGTGGTGGGTTGAAACTTTGAGCCATGGACGGTTTGAAGAATGGTCTCCAATATTGGTTCATGCTGTATCTGCTCGAGGTTATGATGCATATTTTGACAAACCATATTATAGCATTTATAAAGACGAAGAGTCTTTTGAAAAAGGTTTGGTGAAGACATTGGAATACCTCAAATCGCATAATTGTAGTTCGTGCACAATCAATTCTGACTACTATAAGTATTTCGGATATACCTCAGGAAAAGAACGTTTTTATGAGGCTATCACTTCGGATTCGAAGTAATCTTCGTAGGCAGGTAAAAATCAGGGGGCAGCATCAAAGAATAGCCCCCTAAAACTCCACCTATTCTTTCAGGTTCATGCCACTCCTTTCCTTCCCTCTTCCACTATTGTTTGAAATCTTCACTCAAATGACGGTGGGGCTGTTCCTATACTACGATGCAGAAAAATATGATGGCGACAGATTATTATATTGTAGGTAATCTCAGAAAGGATTACGAGGAGTCGTATTCGAAGTTGGGGCATCGATGGAAGGTTTATGCTCAACGGAAGTATGATATCATTGATAAGGTGCAGAAGGACGGACTCTTATTGGTGGGCATCAATCCATCGTTTGACGAAGGCTTCGAAGGTTCTTGCGAAGGTGAAGTTCGTGATTCGGAGAATGGAGGGTATCAGCATCCATATTTCACGAAGCCCAAGAAGCTGAATGAAGAAATTGGCATAAGCCGTTTTTCGCATGTCGATATGTTCTCTCTCAGGACGCGCCCTCAGCATGTGGTTCAAGATATTGTCAATGACCCTGATTCTCAAGAGTTCGTTGAGGAGCAGTTGAAGCTGTTTCGTATGATAGTCGATGGAGCCAGTCCGAGAGCGATTGTGGTTGTTAATGCTTTGGCCAGCCACCTAATAAGAACGGGTCGCGCCCTTGGTGATTTGGATTATGATGAAGAATTGGGAGTAGCTATGTATAAGATTGGCGAGAAGCGAGTGCCCGTCTTCTATTCGGGGATGTTGTCTGGAGCGCATGCTATTGATAACGGCTCTTTCGATAGACTGATCTGGCATATCAAGTATGTGTTGAATATGCAAAGTGAAAATTCTTCGCAGTTACGCGTTAACAGTTAACACTCACAAGTAATATAATAAAAAATATGAAAACAGTAATGCTTGTCTTCGGCACTCGTCCCGAAGCCATAAAAATGTGTCCGCTGGTGAAGGAATTCCAGAAGCGGACAGAAGAGTTCAAAACCATCGTGTGCGTAACAGGTCAGCATCGCGAAATGCTCGACCAAGTGCTGAGAATATTCGATGTCAAGCCGGATATTGACTTGAACATCATGAAGCAAGGACAGGACTTGACCGATGTGACTGTTCGCATCCTCAACGGAATGCGTGACGTGCTCAAGGAGTGCAAGCCTGATGTTGTGCTCGTACATGGCGATACTACAACCTCCACTGCTGCCGCCCTTGCTGCCTTCTATGCACAGATTCCAGTAGGACACGTAGAGGCTGGTCTTCGCACACATATATAGTCCTTGGCCGGAGGAGATGAACCGCCAGATTACAGGTCGCATTGCCACCTATAACTTCTCTCCAACTCCACTCTCTGAGAAGAACCTGCAAGAGGAGAAAGCCCATGGCAACATTTATGTCACTGGCAATACCGTCATTGATGCCCTCCATATGGTTGTGGATAAGCTGAAGAACGACACCACCCTTGCCGAAGAGCAGAACAAAGTTCTTCTTGAGGCTGGTTATGATGTGACACGTTTAACCAATGGCAAGAAGCTCGTTCTCATCACTGGCCACAGACGTGAAAACTTTGGCGATGGCTTCATCCGTATGGTAACAGCTATGAAGGATTTGTCAGAGAAATACACAGACGTAGATTTTGTTTATCCTATGCACCTCAACCCCAATGTCCGCAAGCCTATTCATGAAGTGTTTGGTGAAAATCATACCCGACCTAACTTCTTCTTCATTGAACCACTCCAATATCTGGAGTTTGTTCATCTGATGAACAAGGCCACCATCGTCCTTACCGACTCAGGCGGCATACAGGAAGAAGCTCCAGGCCTTGGCAAGCCAGTACTCGTTATGCGTGACACAACTGAACGTCCAGAGGCACTCGCCAGCGGAACAGTTCATTTGGTAGGCACAGATTACGACAAGATTGTCAATGAAGTCAGCACCCTCCTCGATGATTCAGCAGCTTATGAAGCCATGAGCAAAGCCGTAAATCCTTATGGAGACGGACAGTCTTGCCGCAGAATTGCCGATGTGCTTGCAGGCAAGGAAACCGATAGATATGAAGTAAAGTTAAACTAAAAACATACAAGAAAATGATTAACGTAATTGGATTGGGCTACATCGGATTGCCCACAGCCCTTATGATGGCTTCTCACGGAGTTGAAGTGGTTGGAACCGACTATAACAAGAAACTCGTGGATACCCTCAATGCTGGTCACACCACCTTCAAGGAGGATGGTCTTGACGAACTGTTCAATGATGCAGTCAAGGCAGGTATCAAGTTTACCACTGAGTATCAGAAGACAGATATGTACATCGTATCTGTTCCTACTCCCTATGACAAGTTCTCCAAGAAGGTGGATGCCTGCTATGTGGTAGCTGCTATCAAGGAAGTGATGAAAATATGTCCTAAAGGTGCGACCGTAGTAGTAGAATCAACTGTAAGCCCTGGTACTATGGACAATTTCGTTCGTCCTGTGGTTGAGGCCAATGGCTTTAAGATTGGAGAAGATCTTCATCTTGTACATGCTCCTGAGCGTATTATTCCCGGCAATATGGTGTATGAACTCCTACATAATAACCGCACGATTGGTGCCGACTCTAAAGAAATCGGTGAAAAGGTAAAGGAATACTATGCAAGTTTCTGTCAAGGCGAGATTGTCGTTACTGATATTCGTAGTGCTGAGATGACCAAGGTGGTGGAGAATACTTTCCGTGCCGTTAATATTGCCTTTGCCAATGAGTTGGCCCGTATTTGTCGTCATGATAATATGGATGTGTATGAGATTATCCGCATCTGCAACATGCACCCACGTGTGAACATCCTCCAGCCAGGACCTGGTGTAGGTGGTCACTGTATCTCTGTTGACCCTTGGTTCTTGGTAGGTGATTATCCTCGCTTGGCAAAGGTGATTGACGAGTCCATGAAGACCAATGACTCTCAGCCCGAGTTCGTCCTCAATCGCATCTATGAAATCATGAAGGAGAATGGCATCACCGATAACCGTAAGGTGGGTCTCTATGGTTTGACCTACAAGGAGAATGTAGATGACTATCGCGAGTCACCTACACTTCAGATGCTCGAATTGCAGGAGCGTCATCTTGCACGTCCGTTGAAGTGCTATGACCCCTTCTTGGAAGACCATAAGATTGCCGAGAATCAGTTCGACAACTTCGATGAGTTCATCAACGATGTGGATATGGTTGTCATTATGGTAAAGCACGACCATATCAAGCAGAATTGGGAAAAGCTGAAAGGCAAGGTCATTCTCGACTGTTTCAATATTTGTCCTCTTGAGGGTGTTTATCATATATAATTTTTATTGTAATTTAGCATCTGTGGGCAATCCACAGATGCTGGAATTGATAATATTTGGAGTCAATGAAAAAAATTGTTTTTATTAGCGATGGATTAAGTCAACCAAGAAACATTAAACGGGTAACCTCTTTGCTAAATGCTGGTTTTGAAGTAAAAGTCTATGGATATAATCGTGGCAGGTTTGATGTAAACAAATATCCTGACGGAGTAAATCCTATTGTGCTTGGATTATTTGGAGATGGGAATGGATATCTCAACAAATTCAAGACGCTCAAACATGATGTTGCAAGAATCGTTGAAGAAAATGGCAAAGATATCTTATACTATGCATTTGGCATTCTTGCTGCATATATGTTAAAGCAAAAGGGTTGTAATTATGTATATGAGATCAGCGATATTCTATATGCATATCCTCGCTTTAAATTCGTCATGCCTCTGATAAAAAGAATAGACAGGGATATTATAGATAAGGCGCAATTGGTTGTTATGACTTCTGAGGGTTTTGCTGATTTTCATGGATTAAAATCAGATAAACTTGTATTGATTCCTAATAAAGTTAATTCTGTATTGTCATCTGTCAAACGCACACCTTTAGACTTGAAAGAGAATGATAAAATCCGGTTTGCATTTGTAGGTGCAATTCGATATGAAACCACATTTAGGATAGCAGAGACAATTGGCAAAAAATATCCAAGCTATGAATTCCATTTTTTTGGAGGTACAAAGACATTTCTTGAACGTTGTCAGAATTTAGATAACACTTATTCTAATGTCTTCTATCATGGTGCATTTAGAAACCCCGATGATGTTCCAGAAATATACAATAACCTTGATGTGGTTGTTGCTTGTTATACTACTAAAAGTTTAAATGAGAGAATAGCTGAGCCAAATAAACTATATGAGGCCTTGTTTTTCTGCAAACCAATTATAGTTGCAACGGACACTTTTTTATCGAAACAAGTGAAGAAGTATGGATGTGGATATTGTGTAGATGGTTCTACAATAGAAAACATTGAAATCTTTCTCAATTCTATTGATTACAAAGAACTTAACAGAATATCCCAACACGAATACGAACTAAATGGAGATGAGTTTGTTGATAACGCTCAAATACTGATTGAAAAACTAAAGTAGTACCAAGCTGTCATTTTCTCAATTATGGCAAAGAAAGATATTCTTTGGATTAATAATTTGCGGGCTCTATGTATATTGTCAGTGTTCTTCGTGCATTCTGCAAGCTATTATGGGTATAACACAGGTGTACTTGATCATCTGGTTCATCCCTTTTACGTCAATGCATTCTTTTTTGTGAGTGGCTACCTCCTATTGCGCAAGCAACTGAGTGAGCCACTGATAAGTCGGACTTGTTCTGATCATATGGTAGGGGGGGTAAAACTTTGTTGTTAAACATATTGTTTCGCATTGTTATTCCTTCAATCATTTTCTCCACAGTCGAATTCCTGCCAGCAATATTGTTGAGAGGTGAGTCTTTTGAATTGGAGCATTTCCTCTACAAAACCATCGGTGGTGGCACGTATTGGTTTACAAGTGCATTGGTGGTAGCACAATTGTTGTTTGTTCTCCTATTGTCAATGCGTATAAGGAACGTTTGGTTTTACGTAAATATCGGTGCAACAATTGGATTGGGTGCTACATATCTCATCACAAACGATTATTGGTCTGAAGGCACAAACCTATGGGCTTACAAGCATGGACTCATAAGCATGTTCTTCCTCTCGCTCGGAGGATTATATTGGCGTTACGAAACGATAATAACAAAGTGGTTGCGATGGTATATAATACTCCCTTTAGTTGCTGCCTATACCTATATTGTAGGTTGGCATTATGACATTGTTGGATGTGTTATCAGTACTTTCCGTCTTAACTACTTAGGTATTATAGCAAGTGTGGTTATTTGTTTTCTTCTACCCAAGATGATGACGTACATTAAAAATATCCGTGCCATAACATATTTGGGACAGAACACCATCGGGTTCTACTTTATGAGTGGTGCCTTGCCCATTGTGCTGAGTATGGTTGTTCACAAAGTAATGCCTGGGTCCAGTGCCTTGGGATTGGCAATTGTATTTGCTGGTTCTATGAGTATTGGCTATGTGGCGGTTTATCTCATAAACAGATTCATGCCCTGGTTGCTTGATTTGAGAACATTGAAACGCAAACGAACAGCAATGTTTTTATTGCCGGCAATCCTGCGAAGATAGTGAAAGAGAATGAGGAATAATGATAGAGTTAATGCAGTTCAGCAAATACAATAGGAGTATATTTTTTACTGAATATTATGACAAAAACGAAAGAATTGGAAGTCAAGATAAAGGATTGCAAGACCCATAGAGAGCTTAAAGCTTTATGGAATACTCGCAAAAATAAAAATGGCGAAGATGTGTGGCCGAAAGGGAAAGTGATGGAGTTTCTTATTGCAAAGGCTTTTGAACTGGAGTCTCGGGAAGATAAGCCTGTATTTGTGACATATCCTTATGGAGTTAGAGAACAACATAATATGGAGTTAGAGCAGATAGATGGTGCGGTTCATGTTAATGGCCTTCATGCGCTGATAGAATGTAAAGACTATAAAGATTCAAATATTGAGATTTCTCCCTTGGTGAAATTAAGATTTCGGTTACAAGTTCGCCATTCGTCGGCTTTTGGTATATTTGTTTCGTGTACGGAAATGACTGATCCTGCTGAGTATTGGATACAGTTTATGGCTCCTCAGCTGATAATCTTTTGGAATAAAGAAGACCTGGAGTTTTGTTTAGACAATAGCTGTTTCGTTGATTGTATGGAAACAAAATACCGTATGGCGATTGACAAAAGAGACTACAATTTCAATTATCACCAATCAAAAAAAATATTAGAAGAATGCATTCCTCTCTTTTAAAACCTTTGTTTTTAGTTACAGAAGGACAACTTGATGCTCCTATTATCTGTTCTTTGATAAACACTGACAAAAGAAAAGTTTATATGATAGTTGCTGGCGGCTATCAGAATATTGCATCGGCTCTACGCACCCAGTACTTAATGTATGGCGATGAATACTACTATATTGCAGTTTTTGATTCAGACAGTAATGACGAAAGTGTCAGGATGGAGCGAATCTCAATGGTGAAGTATCTGAGTGGAGCAGATTTTCATTCAAGCAACATTGGCGTATTTTGCTTTCGCGAAACATTAGAGAAAGAACTTGGATTACCCAAACTCTCTAAGGCTGATAAAACTGCAATTATAGAGGTTTTAAAAACTCGAAAATCTGAGATGCAGAAATGCAAAACGATTATTGAAATACAAAAATTTATCAACCAGCTCCGCTAACAGTCATCTTATATTGATTTGTTTTTATGAGCGAATTGGATAATCATATTCAAGAGATTTCTGCTGCGGTTTGGCATTTCGTGGACGAAATATCAGAGGAGAAAGTGGCGGATGAGTTGCTTGACTTGCATGGCGTTTCTGATGTTGCAGCCAATGCCATCAAGACACCTGGGCATGTAGGGATAAACGTATATCGCAAGAAGATATTCTGGCATCTGATGGATAGCATCGGGTATTACGAGCTATTATCCCAAGGCTCTGATAAGGTGGCTGCATTGACTATTGATGAGGTGAACGCAAGACTATACAATCCACAAAACAGACCCGATTTTCAAAAGAAACAAATGAGTAGCTATCCATTGGTTTCTGGAATAAAAGAGTCTATTGACTTCATCAATAACTCCTTGCCCAGAGAGGCAAAGTGTGGTGCTATTGGGAATATTGTGCCAAAAGGTAGCCATGTCGAGAAAGTGAATCCGGGGTATGAAATATCGTTTAGAAGACAATTTGACCGAAACTTAGACGAGAATTTTAATCTGTTATTGGAAAATGTAACTTTCAATATCGGCCAAAATCCGTTCAAGATACAGCAGCATGGTTGCCATATCTCCAAATGGACTCGTTACTTTACGCAAGATGATGAGATTACAGTTTGTCTGACACATTTCAATACCGCTGGAGTGTCTCCTGAAAACTCGTACTATCAGAGATATATTGTAGAGGTTTCTAATCAAAGTACTGTCACGAGGAATATTGGATTTGGGCTTGTGTCTCTTGATGGACATGATTGTTCCGGTTCTTCTATAAACATAAATGGCAGGTCTTTCTCTATATGCTTCTTTCGTACAGAGGAAGAAAACTATATGATCATCGACTCCTGTGTCAAGTTCACGGAACGAGAAATGAGGGAAGTGGCGTTTTCCATATCGGTTGCCATAGGTCTGCTGACCGGACATTTGTTTCTTGGAGAATACTGGATGGTGGCATCTGAAGACAAGGATAGTCGTAAGCCCTTAGGGTTATTCTATTCGACTCTAACTCCATCCGTAAAATCAGATTACTCTATTTTTACCACCAACGTTTATTCGGTGTTAATACCAATAGCAAAGAAAAAAGATCCAGTCAATGGAGAGAAGAGAGCTCTCTCCATAATCAGCGCATATAAATTGGGGGGTGCAATAAACCCTATTCGTATTGATGTGTTTGAACGAATAGTAGAGAATTTCGAACGATATGAATCTTTGCAACGTGGCATCTACATACTGTTGACGGGTACTCAACTGCCATTGGAGTTACAGCCTGGAGCATTTTCTATTGCTTTGGAGGCTATTTGCAACATAGCAAAAGAAGTGATTCCTTCAAGCAAATCGTTTAAGGTAAGAGATGAAGCATGGGCGAAGATGCTCCCTATGTTGGAAAATGTGTCTGACGAGCAAATGTCTGCAGGTCTTATTAATCAGGAAGAACATGATTTTTTAAAGAAAAAATTGAAGTCCTTGAATACACCTTTTAATTCTGATAAACTGACATCGCTGTTGGAACACTTCGGATATCCATTGACATCTGCTGATTACGATGCTATCAAATTCAGAAATCCTCTCCTGCATGGTGATATTAAGATAAAGAAAATGAAGGGAACGGACTTTGATAAGCTGTTTTCCCTTTCATTGCGGCTTCACAAATTGTGTTGCAGTATCCCGTTGCTTATGGCTGGATATAAAGGTTATATACTGAATAACTGCAAGTTGTATGGGTATGATACATCATGCAAGGCTTTTATAAAATTAGGACATTGATTCCTTTCTGTCTTTTCAAAATAATAAATATAAATTATGTACGTACATTTTTTCAAGCGTCTGATCGACATACTGATTGGACTCTGTGCACTGCCATTCGTGGTGCTTGTTATCCTTTTGTTTGGCCCAATCATCTATTTATCAGACAAGGGTTCAATATTCTACAAAGCCAAGCGTATTGGTCAAGGCGGTAAGTTATTCGGAATGTACAAATTCCGTTCGATGATAATGAATGCCCCTGATATTCGTATGGCAAATGGTGATACTTACAATGGTGATGACGACCCTCGTGTAACGAAGATTGGGCGATTTATGCGAAAGACTTCCATCGACGAGATTCCGCAATTCTTGAATGTGCTTAACGGCACGATGAGTTTCATTGGCCCTCGACCAGACACTCCTGATTTTTTACATGTATATGAAAGTGAGTATCCATCAATTCTGAAAATAAAACCGGGATTGACTGGTTATAATCAGGCATATTTTCGTAACAGTATTGATGGAGCGGAAAAGATGATAAACGACAACTACTATGCTGAGCATCTTACTTTCTGGCTTGATGTGAAAATTGTGTTCAAGACTATCAAAACGGTTCTCTTCCGTGAGAATATAAATCATTAACATTATGCAGAAAAGACTTTTGGTGCTTGCAGCGGGAATACTGCAAGTACCTGTAATAAAACGTGCCCACGAAATGGGTATCTATGTAATAGCAGCCGATGGCGACCCTAATGCTTGCGGACTGAAATATGCCGACAAGGCTATAGTAGCCAATATCACCTCGGAAGAGGAAATGTTACGTGTGGCTCGTGCAGAGAATATCGATGGCGTGATTCATCCTTGCTCAGAGGTGAGCATGAACGTGATGGGTCGCATCAATGATGAACTGCATCTGAGCGGCATCAGTAAAGATCAGGCAATACGAGCAACCAACAAGCACTTGATGCGTGAGGCGTTTGAAGCGTATGGTGCTCCTTCGCCCATGAGCAGGTGTTTTACCGATGTGGAAGTGGCATGGGGAGCGTTCTGTATGGACTTTACAGGTGCCTGCATCCTCAAACCAAGTCGCAATAGTGGTAGCCGTGGAATTGCCAAGATTAGTTCAAATATCCAGATGGACGAGTTCGCTCGCTTGTTTGAGATTTCGAAGAATGAGAGTCGAGATAAGCAGGTGATGCTGGAGCAGTTCATCGAAGGTCCGGAATTCTCCATCGAAATCATCGTTTGGAACGGACAAGTGAACGTGCTGACTGTTACGGATAAGAAGACTACCGAAGCTCCACACTTTGTGGAGTTGGGGCACAACCAGCCCTCCTGTTCCCCCGCTGAGACCGTAGAAAAGATAAAGGCTGCTGCTGTGGCAGGCGTGAAGGCTTTGGGCGTAAACAACTGTGCCTGCCATGCAGAGGTGAAAGTGCAGGATGGTGATCCATATATCATGGAGATTGGCGCAAGGATGGGAGGAGATTTTATCTCTACAGTATTGACCCCATTGTCAACAGGTGTGGATATGATTGCCGCTGCCGTAAACTGTGCCCTCGGCATTGAGCCTTGCTTGCAACCCATTACGAAGCCGCAAGGTGTCTGCATCCGCTATTTCTGTCCGAAGCCAGGAGTGTTGAAGAGTATCTCAAACACCGAGGTTCTTGACGACTCTCGTGTATATGAATGGGAAATCTATCATAATGTAGGTGATATTATCCCCGAGGTGACAAGCAGCCTCTGCCGCAGCGGACATGTAATTGTTACAGAAGAGACACCAAAGAAGGCAATAGCGTATGCGGAACGTTTGATAAGTGAAGTAATATTTGAGACCGAATGAAAGCAATATTCCCTTGTTCTTACTATTTGCCGGAAACAGCGGCAAGTCTGTACATCACAGACAATATTGTTCATGCCTGTGCAGAAAATGGTGTGGAAGTAGAACTTTATACTCCGACCCCTACTCGTAGTGTTCCTGATGGTGCTGAGTGGAAAAGAGACGAGCAACTTGTTGACGGAAAATTGCACATACATCGTTTTCACTTATATGGCGAAGGAAAGAATCCTTTATTTCGTGCATTGAGATATCTTTTGGGCGAACTCATACTTTTGCACTATTGTCTATGGAAAAAGTATGATGTGGCATTTATCGACAGTACTCCTCCTATTCAGGGATTGAAAATGCCTTTAATCAAATGGTTTAGAAGGAAACCTACAGTCTATAATGCGCAAGATATTTTCCCTGATTCTCTTGTAGGTACAGGGTTGACCCGAAAAGGTAGTTTAATATGGAAAATTGGTCGCATAGTAGAGAATATTACATATAACTATGCCGACAAAATCATCGTTATCTCCGAGGACTTCAAGAAAAACATTATGGCGAAGGGAGTACCGGAAGAAAAGATTGTGGTGGTGTATAACTGGGTGGATCAGAATGCAGTGGTGGATATTACACGTGAGAAAAATAAGCTGTTTGACAAATATGGTTTGGACCACTCGAAGTTCTATATCGAATATAGTGGCAACATCGGACTCACCCAAAACATGGATATGCTCTTGGAAGTGATGGAGGAACTGCAAGTCAGCCATCCGGATATCAATCTTGTTTTAGTAGGAGAAGGAGCGTATAGAGCCCAGGTAGAGAAAATTGTAGATGAAAAGCAGCTGAAGAACGTGCATCTGTTGCCTTTTCAACCCTACGAAGATATCAGTTATGTATTCTCTTTGGGAGATGCCGGTTTGGTCATTTCCAAACCAGGTGTAGGAGCCAATTCCGTTCCTTCTAAAACTTGGAGCATCATGTCGGCTTCTCGTCCTGTGCTGGCAAATTTCGATGAGAATGAGTTGAAGCAGATTGTGGAGAAGCACCACTGCGGCATCTTCACTAAGGCCGGCGAAAAGGAGGCATTCAAGCAGTCGATACTTGCGCTATACAACAATCGAGAGATGGCAGTGGAGATGGGCAAGAATGGTCGTCAGTTCGTGATGGACAACCTCACTCGCGAGGTGGGAACACAGAAGTATGTGGATGTAATCAAGAGCGTTGTAGCAGAGGCTGCTGCCAAGAAGCATGGATAAGAGTGCGGGAGTAGGTTTGAACTTGATTCGTAAGATTGTTGATGAGAATTGCAGTGCTGACCAGCAACTGCTGACTCATGCCAACTGGAAGGTGGTGATGGATTTTTGCTTGTCGCAAGGTGTCGCGGGAATCTGTTTTGAGGCTTTTGAAATGTTGGAGAAGACATGCAGGCCACCGAAATTCCTGCTGATGGAATGGTATGGGAAGGTGAAGCTTCATGAGTACTTCTATAAACAGCACAAGGAGGCATTGGAGCATTTGGCGCAATTCTACAGTAGGGAAGGCGTCAGGATGCTTTTGCTGAAAGGGTATGGGCTATCGTTGTTTTGGCCCACGCCCGAGCATCGTCCTGCGGGGGACATTGATTGCTATAATTTTGGACAGCAAAAGCATGCCGACAAAAGGATTAGTGAGGAATATGGCATTACTATTGACAACAGCCATCATAAACATTCGGTATTCAAGTTCGAAGATACCATGGTGGAGAACCACTATTCGTTCCTGAACGTTCATGGGCATCGCTCCACGGCAGAGATTGAACGCATACTGGAGGGGGAAGTCAAAGAAGGATGTACAGAAGACCGTGAGCTGAAGAATGTGTGGTATCCTTCCGTCCGCTTCAACTCTCTGTATCTTCTAAGACACAGTGCAGAGCATTTTGCCTCGGTGGACATTAACCTAAGGCAGGTGCTTGACTGGGGATTCTTCGTCAGGGCCAACAAGATGGATTGGGATTGGTTGCTCTGCCGGTTGGAGCAGATGGGAATGAAACGATACTTGGCCGTATTGAATGCCATTTGTGTCAGGCATCTGGGCTTTGATGCCTCGCTGTTTCCCGTTTTGGAGATTGACGAAAGACTCGTGGAACGGTGTTTGAACGACATATTATCTCCGGAATTTCAAAAGAAAAGACACAGAAATGCTCTGGCAGAGATAGCATATCGTTTCAAGCGTTGGAATGCCAACAGATGGAAGCATGACATGGTATATAAGGAGAGCATCTGGCAATCGTTTTGTTCGCAGGTGTGGAGCCATGTATTGAAACCATCATTATGACTCAATTTAAGCTCGCTCCTTTATTTCAAGAATAAAAACAGCATCCAAATAGAGCATTCAAGCATAAAACTAATTTTCATTACTTAACAACAGACTTTGATCACCTACTATCTAATTATAAAAATAATCATGCACCACTAAAAATAAAAGAAATCTATGAACATGAAACTGAGAAACATTCCGTTCTCTCCGCCTGACATGACGGAAGCGGAGGTAAATGAAGTGAGAGAGGCTATTCTCTCAGGCTGGATTACTACGGGGCCGAAGACCAAGGAGTTTGAACGGCTCATCGCCATTTGCTGCCAGACGAAGAAGGCGGTGGCACTGAACTCGGCTACGGCTGCCATGGAACTGACGCTGCGTGTGCTGGGCGTCGGACCCGGCGACGAGGTGATTGTTCCGGCATACACCTATACGGCTACGGCAAGCGTAGTACACCATGTGGGGGCAAGGATTGTCATGGTGGATGTGGCCCCAGGGTCGTTTGAAATGGACTATGACCGCATAGCAGATGCCATTACGGAGCGGACAAAGGTGGTGATGCCAGTGGATCTTGGTGGCGTGATGTGCGACTATGACCGCGTGTTTGCCGCCGTAGAGAGCATGCGCGAATTGTTCCGTCCGGCCAATGATATTCAGAAGGCGTTCGGACGTGTCATCGTGCTGGCAGATGCTGCCCACGCATTCGGTGCGAGATGGCACGACAGGATGTGCGGCGAGGTGGCAGACTTCACTTCGTTCTCCTTCCATGCCGTGAAGAATCTGACGACGGCCGAGGGTGGTGCTATCACATGGCAGTCGATTCCCGGTGTTGATGACGAATGGCTGTACAAGCAGTATCAGTTGCTCTCGCTCCACGGTCAGAACAAGGATGCGCTGGCAAAGACGCAGTTGGGCGCATGGGAATATGACATCGTGGCTCCTGACTACAAGTGCAACATGACGGATATTGCTGCGGCCATCGGGCTCGTGCAATTACGCCGTTATGCTGAATTGCTGAAGCGTCGTCGGGACATCATCGAAAGATATGATGAAGCGTTGAGAAACTGCCCTGTTCAGGTGTTGAATCATTATGGCGATGACCATCAGTCGAGCGGACACCTGTATCTTGTACGTTTGCTGGGCAAGGATGCAGAGTATCGCAATGAGGTGATACGCAAGATGGCGGAGCGTGGCATTGCCTGCAATGTTCACTACAAGCCGCTACCGATGATGACGGCCTACAAGAATCTGGGGTTTGACATGAAGGATTATCCTAATGCCTATCATCAGTTCGAGAATGAGGTGACGTTGCCGCTGCATACTTGCCTGTCGGATGAGGATGTGGAATATGTCATCGGCAATTTCGTTGATATTATCTCAGAATGACGATTACGGATAGTCTGAGAAATCTGACAAAAGGGATATGGGCTTTCTGCTCATATCTCTTTTGGCCGCAAAGGAGGCGAGAAGATTAGGGGAACAGATGGCGGGGGAGGAACTTTATAGAAGATGACAATATAGGTAGGTTCTATAAATTAGCTTGCGATGTATTTGCGACTATCGTGCCGTAGGTTTTTGTTGTTCACGAGGGAGCGTAGCGGGCTACGTGACTGAATGAAAGACAAAAAGATACGGTGCGAGAGGCGTGAAGACATCCAAGTAAAACAGAAACACTGCCTTACATTGAAAACTAATTGATAGAACCTACCTATAAACAATCAACGTACGATGGAAGGAAATATCCGGCAGGTGCTTGACACGAGGGGCGCGCTGAGGTGCGTGCGGTTTGAATCGGGCAACGTGGGGGTGGTGACCACACGGGGAAAGACGAAACTGGTGGTGGGGCCGTTCCAGCAACTGAGCTTTGCCGATAACAGATTCCTGAGGGTGTTCAGCCAAACGAGCTGCAAGAGGAACGAAACAAACTCGCTTGGGCTGTCCCGGGCTGGGAATGAGGACGGCGAAGCCAACGGGAGGGAGTTCTTCATCGACATGAAGAATGGAGAACTCTATGCCCACATGCCGGAGTTCATCCGTTTCGGCGACTTTGAGATTACGAGCATCGGCGGGTATCTATGTACGAGGACTCAGAAACTCTATGAGGTGAAGGCTATTCCTGCCGAGGCTTGGCATGGGAAACAGGGGCTTCACCTGGCACTTCCCTATCGCGGTGAGCCGGAGGACAGCATCAGGAAGAAGATGATATGGACTCCTCAGCAGTATGTGGTGTGTCTGCTGAATGGCGATGACAGCGGAGTGTATTGGAGGATGCGCGTGTTTGAAGACCATTCGCTGTTGGTGATGGACGATGATGGGAACTATTATCATGCGAAGAAGAGCGCGAGGTCGAGAAAAGCAGTGAAGAAACATCTGGGACAGGCGAAGAATGAGGCGGACTGGGCGGTGATTGCCCACGGCGTGCGTGAGATAGAGGAGCAGGTGGCCGCCTCCCTGAAGCGAAAAGCCGCAAAGGCAAGACGGGAAGCTGAGAAGGAGCGTAAGCAGCAGATGGCGATGCTCGTTGCATCCGTACCTTTTGCCATCGGCAACAAATGGGGACTGCGCCACAAGGGGCGCATGGTGGTGCCTCCCATCTATCGCCGTGTGGAATCGCCCATTGGGCATTACTGCGCCGTGGAGACGTACCCCGGCATTTGGGGCGTGATGGCCGTGGATGGCAAGATGGAGATAGAACCCAGATATGAGGATGTGATGATACACACTGACGGGACGGTGGATTTGACGGTCAGACCGGGGAAGGTGATTACGAGGAAACTGCCGTAACAAGCACGTAAAGTCGGAAGCATCAGCATATTGGTAAGCACCAAGCGTGTAGCCCCTATCCGAGGAACCATACGGGGGGCGTGCTGCCTGTAGTGTTGTGGATGAATCTGACTCGGGAAGCCTATCTTCGCACCACCAGAGCCCATGAAATCCAATCTGTTCTGACTGGCAGGAAATGTGTAGCTGTGCTGAAAACGATGGGTTTTTCTGTCCTTCTGCTGAGCTTCTGCCTCCCCAGTCATCATTTTCACCCCTCCAAGTGATTATTTTTCCCTCTGAAAATGGCCATTTTCCCCCCAAAGATGGTCAGTCTGCGACGAAATGCTATGTAGAAACAAAGCATCTTGCTATAAAGGTAGGTTCTATAAATTAGTTTTCAATGTAAGGCAGTGTTTCCGTTTTACTTGGATGTCTTCACGCCTCTCGCACCGTATCTTTTGTCTTTCATTCAGTCACGTAGCCCGCTACGCTCCCTCGTGAAAAACAAAAACCTACGGCACGATAGTCGCAAATACATCGCAAGCTAATTTATAGAACCTACCTATAAACTTATATTTCCCAAGCAGGCAATAAAATTTATTTTGCTCACCCACCTATAAAACAGTGGCGAAGAATTTGGGCAGAGCGGGGGAGTTCTCCATCGTGTCGCCACACTTGTCCGCATAAACGAGGGGATATCAGCAGCAAGGCTTCAAATAAATCTGTTGGCGGAACAGCATTTTTTGTTTTTTTTCTTAATTTTGCAGCACAATCCTGCGCACACCGCCGCAGAGACCACTATCCACTCTCCCCCACCCCCCATGCAATTCAAGAAAATCCTTGCCATCATCCTGCTCCCCACTTTGCTCCTCTCCTGTTTGCCGAACCGTGCTGACGGGCAGAAGCGCATAGCCGACATGGACTACGACGAACTGGCTACGTGTCTGGAGGATGTCTTTCAGCCCATTGACAGCCTGTCGTATGCCTTGGCGCGCTATGTCTTGATGTCGCGCCAGCAGAAAGACTTGGGCAAGACGCTGCAAGTGCTGAAGAACGTGGAGAAGAAAAGCCGGAGAGTGGGGCACGACGGGGCGCTCGATGCCGACATTTTCCTGGGAAAGGCTGTGGCCTGCGTAGAACGCATGGACGACCGCGCCATCATTGACTGGGTGAAGCGCGCGAAAGACGGCATTGCTGACCATGTTTCGCCACAGACGACGATGCGGCGCTATACGCAAGCGGCATTGGTATGCCTGCTCACGACTACCGATGAGGGCAACGAACTCGCTGCCGCCACTTGCCTCGAAGCCATAGAATACAGCAAGGAAAATTCTGAGATACCGCCCTACGCCGAGCTCTACAGCTTTCTCGGACAGGCATACTTCAACATGGGCGAGGTGCAAGCCGCCATGACTGCACTGACGCAGGCTCTCTGTCTGGCACATGATGCCGGCAACGCCGTACAGGAAGCCAGAGCCTATGCCGCCATGGCGCGTTGCATGAGGAACGAAAACCTCCTGCTGCAAGCGAGAGTCATGGCTGAAAAAGCCTATGGAATCATACGCCACACCCCTGCCGGCGAAGCTAAATGCCTGACGTGCCGCGTAGTGGGCTGGACGTTTGAAGACCGCCAACAGCCTGACTCCGCCCTCTTCTATCTGAACATGGCCAAGAACATCTGCGACACGATGCACTTCGTCAGGCTGGGCAGGGAGATTGTGCGGCAAGACATCGACAGAATACAGACGGAGGGATGCCAGCTGCCTGACACCACCACCCTCGCCCGTGCCCAGTGTCTGCACGAATACACGCAGACCATTATAGATATGGAGCGGCAGAAGATGCTGGAAGAGGAGGTGATGCCTGAAGTGTCGCATGCCATCAAGGTCGTGCGCTACACCATCTTCGCCTGCTGCGTGGTCCTCATCTTAGCGGTAGGCGTCGTTCTCACCTATCGCTATAACAAAAAGCGCGAAGAGGCAGAGAAAGACGCTCATCTGCAGACGATGGCTTCGAGGATGGCAGATGCGCACAGCAGGCTGAAAGCCGTCAGCACGCAGCTCGACCACACGGAGAAGAGCCGCCACGAACTGTCCGTGCGCATGACGGACATGGCGGGGAAGCTCTCTGAAACGGAGAGCCTGCTCCGCGAAACGCAGGAACAGCTCAACGGAAAGGAGGCGATGCTGAGAATGTTCAGAGAGAGGGACCGCGAACAGAAGGCTGACCTGAAGGAAATCAAGACGCGATTCATCAACAAGGATTTCAATATCGACGATGCTTACGTAGATCCCGAACTTTTCACCCGTCTTTTCCTGAGTGCGCACCCCAACTTCGAGAAGGGGCTGAAGGAGCGCGCTCCCTCCGTCTCGCAACACGACACGCTGCTCTGCATCCTCATCGTGCTTGACGCGCCGAAGGAGGAGGTAGCCCGCGTCTTGAAGATACGCCCCGACAGCCTCAACGTGGCTCGCCACCGTCTGCGAAAACGCCTCAACCTCGCTCGCGAGGAAAACCTCTTCACTTGGCTCCGCAGCCTGCTGTGAGGGCAGGCTCTCCCTGCGGAAATTCGCTACGGCTCACAACCGAAAAAAAACACTCATGCCACCCCGAAGAGCGGCGAAGAGCAGCAGAAGATGGTGGTGAAAACAGGGCTTTTATCGAAAATAAAGGCACAAACTTTGCGCATATCCAAAAAAGCACTACCTTTGCCTCCGCGAAGTTTGGCCGCGGCTCGGCAGAAGCCTTGCACAGCCTTTGCTGACGTTCGGCAGACGACGGGGCAGGCTGCCCAACGAATATCCCGAATCAACAAAAACGCATATACCCACATGAAAAAGTATCTCTTCACCCTGATTATCGCCCTTTGCGGCATCTTCAACGCGCGGGCGCAGCAAGACCTCGTAGATTGCGTCGTCGTCGAACTCAACAATGGCGAGACCCTCTCTCTCGCTCTGCGCCACACTCCGAAAGCTACGTTTGAAAACGATTTGGTAGTCGTGACGGCGGGCGATTTCCAAGCATCTTACGAAAAAACGCTCCTTCACCGCTTCTATTTCAAGAAGGAAGTGGACGGCATTCACGCCATCACTGATGCCGAAAACATCTGCACGGGCACCATTTATGATACGCACGGACGCAAGGTGGCAGACTTCGAAGGTTCGATTGACGAGGCTACGCTCCAACAGGGCGTATATATCGTCAAGACCAAGAGTGGAGAGAGCTTCAAAATGCTGAAGAAATAATAAGCTGCCCCTATGGGGGCCACTGGCTACCACGCATAAGCGGGGCTGGGACACTTCAAACAGACGGTGTCTCAGCCCCTGCTTTTTAGGCACGCGGACTGCCATACCTCTTATATATAAGGAAGAAACAAGGCGATTTATCACACTACACTTGCAAAAACAATGGGAAAAACGTATTTTTGCCCTCGCAAGAATGCCTGACCGTGGGGCGCACGGACTCCCTACGTCCCCTGAAAAACAGCGAGCACTCTGACCCTGAATCATAAATCCTCCCCCTACCCGACTATGGAAAACTTCAAAAACATCTTCTTCGACCTCGGTGGCGTGTTGTTCAACCTCAACACTCGCGCCGCATTTCGCGCCTTCAAGAATCTGGGAATGCCCATTCCTGAAGAACTCATCACGGACAACTCGCCACTCAATGCCTTGCCAGAGGGACAGGCCATCATCAAACTCATACACCGCATGGACCTCGGCGAAGTGAGAGCACGGGAATTTATCGAGACCGTGCGGCAGCAGTGTCGTCCCGGCACGACGGAAGAAGAGATTTTGCAGGCTTACAACGGCATGATAGATGTGCCCGTCGGGCGATTGGCCCTCCTGAAACGCCTGCGCACCAAGTATCGGGTGTATCTGCTGAGCAACATCGGCGACCTGCATTGGGAGGCTGCACAGCGCATGGCGCGCGAACTGGGATTCCCCATGGAGGATTGTTTCGACCACTGCTTCTGCTCCTTCGAGATGGGAGTGGCGAAGCCTGACCCTGCCATCTTCGAGCGCGCCATTCGCGAGAGCGGTGTCAATCCTGCCGAGACGCTCTACATCGATGACTATGCGGCGAACGTAGAGACAGGACTTGCGGCCGGACTCTTGGCTTACAAGATTGAGGGCAACACGCTTGAGCAGCACATTCCACGGCTCTTCCCAGAGTTTGCATAGCCATTGCAGCCTCAAACCTCAGTAGTTTTACAAAAAAAGAAATAGACATCTGTCAAATTTTCACCGCCATTCCTTCCCGATTCCTTTACAGGTGTATAGTTTTTATATCGGATAAGTTTACAAAAGTCAAGCATCAGCATTCCATTCTGCTCAGAAAATGCCAAGTCTGCTTACACTCTGATAGCACAACCCATGATTTCTGCGGCCTTTTTGCGGAAAATCCATACGGGGCAAACGATAGTTCGATGATTTGTAGCTAACTTTGCTGACGCAAATACAACACAAACCATCTATCCTGTATGCCATTCTCTCCCATCAAAAAGCCATACGCCCAACGACTCCAACGCGAGCCGATTCGGATACACGACATATTCTCAGAAAGGTAGGTCCTGCCCAATGCACACCGCATGGCAGAACCTGCCTTTCTGCCTTTTTGGACCTCGTAGCCACGAACCAGACCTCACGATGACGAATAGACGGCGGGAAGAGGATGCAGCAACACGAAAAAACTCTACGACATACAAACTACACCCCTATGGAACCCCTTAAACATGAATGTGGCATCGCCATGGTGCGACTGCTGAAACCGCTGAGCTTCTATGCCGAAAAGTACGGCACGGACAAATATGGCCTCAGCAAGCTCTATCTCATGATGGAAAAACAGCACAACCGCGGACAGGAAGGTGCTGGAATGGCTTGCGTGCGACTCAACGGGAAACCCGGACATGAATACATGTATCGCGAAAAGGCAGAGGGAAAGGATGCCATCACAAAGGTTTTTGCCAATGTCTATAAGCAAATAGCAGGCGACTCGGCAGACGGGCCGGCAGAAATCACCACTACGGACGATATTCCCGGCGAACGCCCACCCTTCATCGGAGAGCTTTATATGGGACACCTGCGATATTCCACCACAGGACGTGGCGGACTGAAGTACGTACACCCCTTCTTGCGCCGTAACAACTGGAAGGCCAAGAACTTGTGTCTGTGCGGAAACTTCAACATGACGAACATTGCGGAGGTGTTCGCACATCTCACAGCCCAGGGGCAGAGTCCGCGCGTATATAGCGACTCTTACATCATGCTCGAAATCATGGGGCATCGTCTGGACCGCGAGGTGGAACGGCTCTTTGCCGAGGCGCAGCAGCAGGGACTCTCAGGCACGGACATCACGGCGTATATTGACAGCCACGTGGATATTGCCAACGTGTTGCGTACCGCCATGCCGCTCTTCGATGGTGGCTACGTCGTGTGCGGACTGACGGGAAGCGGCGAATTGTTCGCCATGCGCGACCCTCACGGCATTCGTCCCGCATTCTTCTATGCCAACGATGAGGTCGTGGCATGCGCCAGCGAACGCCCCGTGTTGCAGACCACCTTCGACTTGCCTACGGAGGCCGTCACCGAATTGCAGCCCGGACAGGCACTCATCGTCAGAGCTTCGGGCGAAATCGTCATACAGCAAATCATCGAGCCCATGTCGTTCCTGCCCTGCTCCTTCGAGCGCATCTATTTCAGCCGGGGCAACGACATCGACATCTACAACGAGCGGAAAGCACTCGGACATCAGCTCGTGCCGAAAATTCTTGAAGCCGTCGGTCACGACACGGAGCACACCGTCTTCTCCTACATCCCGAACACGGCGGAAGTGGCCTACTATGGACTGCTGGAGGGCGTGGGAGAGGTTGCGCCCCGCGTAAGGGCGGAGAAGGTGGTATCGAAAGACATCAAACTCCGCACCTTCATTGCAGAGAGTGGCGTGCGGAGCGACCTCGCTGCCCATGTCTATGACATCACGGCAGGCTCCATCGTGGCGGGCGAGGACAATCTCGTCGTCATTGATGACAGTATCGTGCGTGGCACGACGCTGCGCGAGAGCATCATCCGTATTCTCGACCGTCTCCATCCGCGCAAAATGGTCATCGTCAGCTCTGCGCCGCAAATCAGATACCCTGACTTCTATGGCATCGACATGAGCCGCGTAGAAGATTTCATAGCGTTTCAGGCGTGCATCGCCCTGATTCAGGACAGGCATCAGGAGCAACTCCTCACGGATGTCTATCAAGACTGCCTCGCCATGCTGGGAACGCCCATTCTCGATACGACGGAGAATCCCGTCCGACGCCTCTATCAGCCCTTCACTGCCGACGAACTCTCGGAGAAAATGGCAGAATTGCTCCGACCGACAGGCGTCACCACACCGATTACTCTGGTGTTCCAAAGCATCAGCGGACTTCACCGAGCCATTCCTAACCATCCGGGCGACTGGTATTTCACGGGCCACTATCCCACTCCGGGTGGTCTCCGTCTGCTCCTCAAATCTTATATCGACTTCTATCAACGCCACTTCGCACGCTGAACTTCAATCCATTTTCTGAGAAAACAACAGGACAAAACATCTTACACTCCTATGACTCCTAAATACATCTTCGTGACGGGTGGTGTCGTTTCCTCCTTAGGAAAGGGCATCATCTCCTCTTCCATTGGCAAACTCCTGCAAGCACGCGGCTATCGCATCACCATCCAGAAGTTCGACCCCTACATCAACATTGACCCCGGAACCCTCAACCCCTATGAGCACGGCGAATGCTACGTGACCGACGACGGCATGGAAACCGACCTCGACCTCGGACACTACGAGCGGTTCACGGGCATTCACACCACGCGCAACAATTCCGTCACTACGGGACGCATCTACAAAGCCGTCATCGACCGCGAACGTCGGGGCGACTATCTGGGAAAGACGATTCAGGTGGTGCCGCACATCACCGACGAGATTAAACGCCGCATCAGACTCTCAGCTGCCGAAGGGGCATACGACTTCATCATCACTGAAATCGGTGGTACCATCGGCGACATCGAGAGTGCGCCCTTCATGGAGGCCATCCGCCAGATGCGGTGGGAACTGGGAAAGGATGCCTGCAATATTCACCTCACCTATGTGCCTTACCTCAAAGCTGCCGACGAACTCAAGACGAAGCCTACGCAGCACTCTGTCAAGGAGATGCAGAGCATGGGCATTCAGCCTGATGTGCTGATTCTGCGCACGGAGAAACACCTCGAAGAGGGCATTCTGCGCAAGGTGGCCGACTTCTGCAATGTAGCCCCTGACTGCGTCGTGCAAAGCGAAGATTTGCCCAGCATCTACGAGGTGCCTGTCAATATGCAGCGGCAGGGGCTTGATGCTGCCATTCTGCGTCGCCTCAGTCTGCCCGTGGGCGAAACGCCCGCACTGGGGCCGTGGCGAAACTTCCTGCAGCGGATGCACCACGCCACTGAGGAAATTCACATCGGATTAGTGGGAAAATACGATTTGCAGGATGCCTACAAGAGCATCCGCGAGGCACTGACGATGGCGGGCATCTACAACGACCGAAAAGTGTGCCTGCACTTCATCAACAGCGAACACCTGACGGATGAAAATATCGAAGAGGAGTTCAGCGGACTGGCAGGAGTGGTCATCTGTCCGGGATTCGGACAGCGCGGCATAGAGGGGAAAATCCTTGCCGCACAGTTTGCCCGCACGCACGACATACCGACCTTTGGCATTTGCCTGGGTATGCAGATGATGGTCATCGAATTTGCCCGGAATGTACTCGGACTGGCGGATGCCAACAGTGCGGAAATGGACAGCCACACCTCTCATAATGTCATCGACCTCATGGAAGAGCAGAAGAATGTGACGGCGATGGGCGGCACCATGCGTCTCGGTGCCTACGACTGCGACTTGAAACCCGGCAGCCGCGTGCGCGCCATCTACGATGCTGACCGCATCCGCGAGCGCCACCGCCATCGCTATGAGTTCAACAACCGCTTCATCGATGACTTCGAGGCTGCGGGCATGCACTGCGTGGGGCGCAATCCTGAGTCCGGACTGGTGGAGATGGTTGAAATTCCCTCTCTCCGCTGGTATATCGGCGCACAGTTCCACCCGGAATATTCCAGTACGGTGCTCCACCCTCACCCTCTCTTCCTCGATTTCATCCGCGAAGCCATGAGCAGCCCCACTGCACGCTAACCCTCTGAGCTCAGCCCCGCGAGAGCGCAAGTCTTACCATACGAAAATCCCCCCAGCACCTTGGATGGCGCTGGGGGGATTTTTATGCTTGAACAGTCAGGGGACTATCGAATCCAGAGCAGCTCGCGGTATTTCGGGAGCGTCCACATATCGTCCTCTACGATGAGTTCGAGCTTATCTATATGATAGCGGATGGCATCGAGGAAGGGGGCCACCTCATCATGATATGCAACGGCAAGCTCGCGCTCATTCTCAATGCGATTCACGCGCTTACGCGTCTCCACCATCTCATCGACGGCATTGGTGATGTAGGTGGTGTGGCGGTTGATACGGCGGATGAGATCTACATTGTAGGCAGAAAGAGATTCAGCCTCCTCTGCTCCAAAGGCAGCGCGAAGTTTCTGGACATTGTCTGCCAGCACGCTCTGATAGCGCGTAGCAACGGGGATGACATGATTCATCACGAGATCGCCCAGGACGCGACTCTCAATCTGGATTTTCTTATGGTAAGTCTCCCATTTTATCTCATTGCGCGCCTCAAGTTCGGCACGCGTCATCACGCCCGTGCTCTCGAACATCTTGACGGAGGCCTCGTCGAGATAGCGGTCGAAGATGACGGGGCAACTCGTCTCGCAGTCGAGTCCGCGGCGTGCAGCCTCAGCCTTCCACTCATCGCTATAGCCATTTCCGTCGAAACGTATGGCACGGCAAGCCTTGATGTCTTCGCGGAGCACCTGTAGGATGGCAGGAATCTTGTCTGTCCCTGCTGCAATCAGCGCATCTACGCGCTCGCGGAATTTCGTCAGAGCTTCTGCCACGGCGGCATTGAGCACAATCATTGAGCAGGCGCAGTTGGCCATCGAACCTACCGCACGGAACTCAAAGCGGTTGCCCGTGAAGGCGAAGGGTGAGGTACGGTTGCGGTCAGTATTGTCGATGGTGATTTCAGGAATTTGCGGGATGTCGAGCTGCAGGCCATGCTTGCCTTCGAGGTTGATGAGGGCATCAGTGGTGCTTTGCTCCACGGTATCAAGAAAATCTGTAATCTGCTTGCCGAGGAAGGAGGAGACGATGGCAGGGGGAGCCTCATTGGCACCCAGACGGTGAGCATTCGTTGCGCTCATGATGGAGGCTTTCAGCAGACCGTTGTGCTGATAAACGCCGACGAGGGTCTCGACGATGAACGTGAGGAAGCGCAGATTGTCTTCGGGCGTCTTGCCGGGAGCGTGGAGAATAGTGCCGCCATCCGTCGTCAGCGACCAGTTGCAATGCTTGCCGCTACCATTGATTCCGGCAAAGGGCTTCTCGTGGAGGAGGCAGCGGAAGCCGTGCTTGCGAGCCACCTTGCGCATCAGGCTCATGACGAGCATATTGTGGTCAACAGCCAGATTGCACTCCTCGAAGATGGGAGCCAGCTCAAACTGGTTGGGGGCAACCTCATTGTGGCGGGTCTTGCAAGGAATGCCGAGTTCGAGTGCCTGAATTTCGAGGTCGCGCATGAACTCTGCGACGCGCTCAGGGATGGCGCCGAAATAGTGGTCGTCCATCTGCTGATTCTTCGAAGACTCGTGGCCCATGAGCGTACGCCCCGTGAGCAGGAGGTCAGGGCGAGCGGCATACAGGCCCTCATCTACGAGGAAATACTCTTGCTCCCAACCCAGATTGGCACTGACGCTTGCCACCGTGGAATCGAAATAATGGCAAACGGCAGTGGCAGCGCGATTGACGGCGGCGAGGGCTTTCTTCAGCGGAGCCTTATAGTCGAGGGCTTCGCCTGTGTAGGAGATGAAGACGGTAGGAATCATCAGCGTGTCGCCAATGATGAAGACGGGGCTGGCAGGGTCCCAGGCGGAATAGCCGCGAGCCTCGAAGGTGGAACGAATGCCTCCCGATGGGAAACTGGAGGCATCGGGCTCCTGCTGTACAAGGAGTTTGCCGCTGAACTCCTCCACCATGCCGCCCTTCCAGTCGTGTTCGAGGAAGGCATCGTGCTTCTCGGCAGTTCCCTCCGTCAGGGGCTGGAACCAGTGGGTCACGTGGGTAGCCCCCATCTCCATGGCCCATTGCTTCATGCCTTGAGCGATTTCGTCGGCCGTCTGCATATCGAGAGGCACGCCGTCAGTCAGTGCCTGACAGTACTTCTGATAAGTGCGGGCGGGGAGATACTTGAACATCTTCGCGCGGTTGAAGACGTACTTTCCGTAGAACTCGCTGGGACGCTCGGCGGGCGTCTCCACGTGGACAGGATGCTTCTTGAAAGCTTCCTCGACGACGTTGAATCTTAAAGAACTCATACTGTGAAATAAATGAAATAGGGTTGGGTATTTGGCAAGAGCCCACTGCAAGGGGGCTGCATTTCTCTGCAAAAATAAGACAATAATGGCAAAAAAACGCGGTCGCCCGTGGTTTTGTAGGCTCTAACGTCTTGCTATAAAGGAAATTGCCAAGGTGGCTTCAAAAAATTGCGGCAGACGCGCACAATGGCTGATGCAGCACCGGCGACGGCGATGGCAGACTCCATGAGAGAGGGGGCGGGAGCAGGGGGGCGCCATCCCCGTCATGGCGCGCCGCATCGGGGGGAGAGGGGGGATGCTGGCGTCGGGGACTTCAGCCTCTGAGGCCTTCCGTCCATTTCGCCATGCGCTTCATGGCTTCCAGTGTCTCGCTGCGGTCGCCAAAGGCGGTCAGGCGGATATAGCCCTCGCCCGATGGGCCGAACCCTGCGCCGGGGGTGGTCACGACGTGGGCTTCCTGGAGCAGACGCCCGAAGAATGTCCAAGAGTCCATGCCCTGCGGTGCAGGCACCCATAGATAGGGGGCATCCCGCCCGCCACAGACTTCCAGTCCGAGCGAGGTGAGGGCTTCGCGCATGATGCGCGCGTTTTCCATATAATAGGCTATCGTGGCACGCACTTGGGCGCGCCCTTCAGGGGAATAGATGCTCTCGGCGGCGCGCTGTACGATGTAGGGCGTGCCGTTGAACTTCGTGGACTGGCGCCGCCGCCACAGGTCGGCAAGGGGCACGGTGGTGCCTGCGGAAGTAGTGACGACGATGTCGCGCGGCACTACGGTATATCCGCAGCGCAGACCCGTGAAACCTGCCGTCTTGGAGAAACTGCGAAATTCCACGGCACAGCGGCGCGCGCCCTCCAGTTCATAGATGCTGTGGGGCACACCGGGCGTGGAAATGTAGGCTTCGTAGGCTGAGTCGAAGAGCAGCAGACTGCCGTGGGATAGGGCATAATCCACCCACTGCTGCAACTGCGGGGCGGTGAGCGTGGTGCCGGTGGGATTGTTGGGATAGCACAGATAAATCAGCTCTGGAGCAGGGCCATCGGCATCAGGCAGCGCGGGGACGAACCCATTGGAGGCGAGGCAGGGGGCATAGCTGATGGTGCGGCCCGCCATCGTGTTGGAATCTACATAGACGGGATAGACGGGGTCAGTGACGAGGACGCTGTTGTCGCGGCCGAGGATGTCGGTGAAATTGCCAGTGTCGCTCTTTGCGCCATCATTGACGAACACTTCGTCGGGGCTGATATCAAGTCCGCGCGAAGCATAGTCGCCCTTCACGATGGCCTCGCGCAGAAAGAGATATCCCTGCTCGGGGCCGTAGCCGCGGAAGGTTTCGGCGGCGGCTTGCTCATCCACTGCCTGATGCAAGGCGGCTATCACGGCAGGCGGGAGCGGACGGGTCACATCGCCAATGCCAAGGCGTATCAGCCGGACATCGGGATGCTCCTGCTGAAAGGCGGACACGCGGCGGGCTATCTCTGCAAACAGATAATTCTGGCGTAGCTGAAGGAAATTTTCGTTGAGGGTAAGCATGGTTCTATAAAGAATTGCAGGTAATAAAGATTATTTCAAGGTAGGTTCTATAGATTAGTTTTAGATGGAAGGTAGTGTTTCTGTCTTGCTTGGATGTCTTCACGCCTTTCGCACCGCAGGTTTTTGTCTTTCATCCGGCCACGTAGCCAGCCATGCTCCTTTATTTCAAGACTAAACCTGCATCCAAACAGTGCATTCCAACATAAAAGGTAGGTTCTATAAATTAGTTTTCAATGTAAGGCAGTGTTTCTGTTTTACTTGGATGTCTTCACGCCTCTCGCACCGTATCTTTTTGTCTTTCATTCGGTCACGTAGCCCGCTACGCTCCCTCGTGAAAAACAAAAACCTACGGCACGATAGTCGCAAATACATCGCAAGCTAATTGATAGAACCTACCAAAAATCATTTTCATCACCTACTTGGCAGGAAGAATCAGCAGGCAAATTGCCTGCATACGAGGAACTTCCGGGTAAAAAAACTGAAAAATCCTTGGGGAGGCGGTAAGGCGGACTATGGCTCCTGCAGGGGGAGCCGTCCCTCGCAGATGGTGCAGGCTGGGCCGTTCATCAGCACATGGTCGTCAGCAGCTCTCCATGTGACACGAAGCTCTCCGCCGTCCATCACGATGCGGCTCTCCCTGCTGCCCCGCCCTGTCAGCGCGGCGGCGACGGCAGTGGCGCAGGCTCCCGTGCCGCAGGCTTGCGTGATGCCGCTCCCACGTTCCCACACGCGCATCCGCAGGGAGCCATCGGGGAGAGGGGAGACGAACTCTATATTGCAACGTTCGGGGAAGAGGGGGGCATTCTCCAGCGTCGGGCCCACAAGGGGAAGATCGACGGCCTCTGCATCGTCCGTGAAAACCACAAAGTGGGGATTGCCCATGGAGACGAACGTTCCCTCATAAATACTGCCATCCGTGGCCGTCGCCAGCCCCGAACGCAGGCTGCCATCAGGCGTGGCACACTGGGTGGGAGCACTGAGGGCGGGCGCACCCATATCGACTGTGACGCGCTCCACACGGTCTGTCCGGTCATCGACATGGAGTTCCAGATGCTTCACGCCGCTCAGCGTATGGAGGTCGATGTGGCGGTCAGGGCTGAGACGGTGGTCGTAGATGAATTTGCCTACGCACCGCGCTCCATTGCCGCACATTCGGGCTTCTGAACCATCGGCGTTGAAGATGCGCATAGTGAACGCGCCATCAGGACGCCGCCCTACGAGTATCAGCCCATCAGAACCGACGCCTGTGTGGACATCGCTCCACGCCATCGAGGCGGAAGCGGGGTCGGGGATGGGGAAACGGGTGGTATCGACGTAGAGGTAGCAATTGCCACAACCGTGCATTTTCACGAAGTCCACATATTTTGCCATATTGCCAAAGGAGGGGTTTTGAGAGATTACAGCTTTACAAATGTCATTATTTCACAGCAAAATTATACATTTGTCAAGCAGAAAGCAGCAGAAATGACCAAAAAACTTACATTTCTCGCCTTCATTTTCTTTTTCCCGCATACGGAATGCCAAGTTTCTATGGCAAAAACGGGCGATTTTGCCCTGCCCTGCTTGCCTTTTCAAAAAAAATCGCTTAACTTTGCGCCATACAAAGGAATGACTCAACGCGAGAGCGGCGCAACGATTCCATGCGGGCGGACTTCCGACTGCAGGGCTTTGGCTCTCGCCGCCAAGGAAACAGCGCGGCGGGTCAGCGAAAATGCCTGCATCGTCAGCAGCGTCCCCCGTTTTCGGCAGCACTTCCTGAATTTCCGTCAGCACTTTCTGCTCTGGAGTGTTCACTTTCGGGGGGCTATGTGACCACTTTCGGGGGTCAAACCAATCACATTCGGGGCTGAAAATGGCCACTTCGCAGACGGATTGCATAGCAAACAGGCTATCAACCCCTTGCATTCGCTGAAATCCTGAGCGCCGGGCGGGCTCTCTGCCTCTGGCTTTTGGCTCCGGCTGCCATGATTTGCTTCTTACGGCCATCACGCAGCCTTAAAGCCATCACGCAGCTCTAAACGCACATAGAACAACACCGCCAACGGGGCGTTCTGGAAAACTCTCTTATGGTAGGTTCCATCAATTAGCTTGTGATGTGTTCGCGGCTATCGTGCCATAGATTTTTGGTTTCCAAGAGGGAGCGTAGCGGGCTACGTGGCCGAATGAATGACAAAAACCTACGGTGCGAGAGGCGTGAAGGCATCCAAGTAAAACAAGAACACTGCCTTCCCTTGAAAACTAATTTATAGAACTTACCTTATACATATATGTCAGACTATATCGTATCGGCGCGCAAATATCGTCCGGCCACTTTCGATGCCGTCGTGGGGCAAAGTTCGCTCACCACTACGCTGAAAAATGCCATCAAGACAGGGAAACTGGCACACGCCTACCTGTTTTGCGGGCCTCGCGGTGTGGGAAAAACCACGAGCGCACGTATCTTCGCCAAGACCATCAACTGCCTCAGTCTGGGAGCAAACGGCGAGGCTTGCGACCACTGCGAAAGTTGTCAGGCCTTCAATGAGGGACGCTCGCTGAACATCCACGAGCTGGATGCAGCATCAAACAATTCGGTGGACGACATCCGTCAGCTCATCGAACAGGTGCAGGTGCCGCCGCAGATCGGACGCTACAAGGTGTTCATCATCGATGAGGTCCACATGCTATCGCCTGCGGCTTTCAACGCCTTCCTCAAGACGCTCGAAGAGCCGCCTGCCCACGCCATATTCATCCTCGCTACCACGGAGAAACACAAAATCCTACCCACCATTCTCTCCAGATGTCAGATCTACGACTTCAACCGCATGGAGGTGGGCGACATGATTCAGCACCTGAAGAAAGTGGCAGAGCGCGAGGGATATTCCTATGAGGAGGAGGCACTGGGCATCATTGCGCAGAAGGCGGACGGCGGTATGCGCGATGCGCTGAGCATCTTCGACCAAGTGGCATCCTACACGCAGGGAAACATCACGTATGGCAAGGTGATTGAGAACCTGAACATCCTGGACTACGACCATTACTTCCGGCTGACGGAAAGCCTGCTGAAATGCGATATCCCACAGGTCATGCTCAGCCTGAACGACATTTTGAGCCGGGGCTTTGAGGGCAACCACGTGATTGGCGGACTGGCGAGCCATTTCCGCAATCTGCTGGTCAGCCGCGATGCGCAGACGCTCCCCCTGCTGGAGGTGGCGGAGAGCGTGAGGCAAAGGTATCAGGAGCAGGCGCTGCGCTGCACGCCGAAGTTTCTCTATGCCGCCCTCAAGCTGTGCAACAACTGCGACCTCAACTATCGCGCGGCACGCAACAAACGTCTGCTCGTGGAAATCACGCTGATAGAGACGGCGCAGCTCTCTCTGCCTGAAAATGCCGACGACGCATCGGGGGGGCGTAGCCCTATCCGACGTCTTCTCCCCATCTTCGCGCCAGCTCCGGCCCAGGCTGCCAGGGCACAGCGCATCGCCAATGCCCGGAAATCACCACATGAGGCTGCGGCGCAACAGCCGACCGCGGGCAACAGCCCTGCCGCTCCTGCACAGCCGCTGACCGCACAGCAGGCGCAGCCGGCTACGACGGCTCCCACCATCAGAAGGAGCAGCGGAATGTCGCGACTGAACACCGTGGCACTCCACCGGACCACGGCTACGGCTGCGACTGAGAGGCAGGCGGCTGCGGGCAGCCCGATGCCGACCACAGACAACCCTGCTACGGCCGCCCTGGCTCCGCACAAACAGGAATTGCAGCCATTCAGCACGGACGAACTCCAGCACTATTGGCTGCTGTTTGCCAATCAGCTGCCTGCGAACCAAGGGGCTGAAGCGGGACGTCTGCAGATGATTGTGCCGACGTTGAAGGAGGATTTCTGCGTGGAAGCTATCGTGGACAACGAACGAGCCGCGAAGCATCTGGAAATCATCCAGCCCAGACTCACGGGATTCCTGCGCAGTGCGCTCCACAACGATGCCATCCGCGTGGTATTCAGAGTCGATGATGCCGTCATCACGCGCTACGTGGCTTCGCCTCGCGAGGCTCTCATCAAAATGTGTGAGGAAAATCCTGCCATCACTACGCTTATCAAAAAACTGAAACTGCAAATCAGCTAAGGGAGCGGGGGCTGACGACAAAAACATCTCACCCCCGTACAGAATACTCCTTTATATATAATAGACTATTTAACATGACACACCGCTACATCACCGTATCTTACGACCTCTATGCCGACAATGAGGCTGGCATTCATGAACTGATAGAACAAGCCCCTGAGCAGTACCCCTTCCAGTTCATCACGAATATGGGCATGGCTCTCGATAGTTTCGAGGCGCGCGTGGGCAATCTGCAAGAGGGCGACGAGTTTGACTTCACCCTCTCTGTAGATGAGGCCTACGGACCTTATGACCCTGACCGCGTCATCGAACTCGGAAAGGAGAATTTCATAGTGAACGGCAAGTTTGCTGCCGACATCATCTATCCCGGCAATATCATCCCGCTGGTGAACGAAGAGGGAATGCGGCTCAATGGCTTTATCACGGATGTGAAGGAGAACTCCGTGGTCATCGACCTCAATGACCTTCACGCCGGCAAGGAGTTGCACTACAAGGGCAGAGTGCTGAAAGCGCACGATGCCTCTGAGGCTGAACTACGGGAGGCCATCAACACGCTGACGGGAGGCGGAGGCTGCGGAGGCGGATGCTCAGGATGCGGCAACGGCGAAGGCTGCGGACATCACGGCGATGGCAGTGAGGGATGCGGGCACCACCATGGCGAGGGCGAAGGATGCTGCGGACACCACGGCGATGGCGGTGAGGGATGCGGACATCACCATGGCGAGGGCGAAGGATGCTGCGGACACCACGGCGAAGGCGGCGGATGCTGCCACAAAAATGCCTGATTCTCCCATCACTGCTCTCCCCTGAATTGCTCTTTTTCTTCCCATGAACACTTACGGACACATATTTCGACTGACCACCTTCGGCGAAAGTCATGGGGCAGCGATAGGCGGAGTCATCGACGGTATGCCGGCGGGCGTCACCTTCGATGAGGAACTGCTGCGGCTGGAAATGAGCCGACGCCGGCCCGGACAAAGCCGCATCACCACAGCGCGCCGAGAAACGGACGAGGTGGAGATACTGTCGGGCATCTTCGAGGGAAAAACCACGGGGACTCCCATTGGCTTCATCGTCAGAAATGCTGACCATCACTCTGACGATTATGACAATCTGCGCCATATACTACGTCCGAGCCATGCCGACTTCACATTTCTGGAGAAATACGGCATCAGGGATCACCGCGGCGGCGGACGGGCTTCAGCACGCGAGACGTTGAGCAGAGTCGTGGCAGGGGCGTTTGCCAAGATGGCTCTGCGCTGCTATGGCATACGCATTCAGGCTTGGACCCGACAAGTGGGCGACATCAGGCTGACACGAAGAATGACGGAGGAAGACCTCAGGCATACGGAAGAGAACGCCGTGAGATGCCCGGACAGCCTGACTGCCGAACGGATGGAACGCCTGATTCTGGAAGTGAAGCGCGAGGGCGACACCATAGGGGGCATTGTGGAATGCCGCATCACGGGCTGTCCGGCTGGCATGGGCGACCCCGTCTTCGGAAAACTCCACGCACGCCTGGCTGCGGCGATGATGGGCATCAATGCGGCTAAAGGCTTCGAGTACGGACTTGGATTTGAGGCGGCCTGCAGCAGAGGCTCGCAAACGAACGATGCGTTTGTGAAAAACGAAAAAAATGATGACCCTCGACGAGTTCGCACGCTCACCAACTACTCCGGAGGCATACAGGGCGGCATCAGCAATGGCGAGGACATAGAGTTTCGCGTGGCATTCAAGCCCGTGGCGACTCTGCTGCAGGAACAGCTGACGACGGACACCGAGGGAAACGCTACTCACACGCATCCAAAAGGCAGGCACGACCCTTGCGTTGTGCCGCGCGCCGTGCCAATCGTAGAAGCCATGGCAGCCATTACGCTACTCGATGCACTGCTGCTGAACCGCACTGTCCGCATCAATCATTCATCATAATCACGGCATCGCATGCCAAACTTCTGACGTACGCATGGGGGTTAAACTCACAAAACCGCTCCCTTCATCAAGATGAAAGGATGATTTCTGCTTTTTTCCGAAAAAAAAGTCAGGAATGTTTGGCAGATATGACGAAACGCCGTATTTTTGCAACGAAAATTAGTTGTCGCGATGATAACGCTTATAGTTTAGTTAAGTCTAGTTTAGTTTTTGTGTTGGTAGCCGGAAGCCTCAAACGTGAGGTATTCCGGCTATTTTTGTTTTTCCGCCAGAAGTTGGCAGTCAGCACTGCCCTGCCTCGCAGCAGCAGCAGCCTCATTCGGCAGCGGCAGCACAGACGGAGGAGCGCCGCGGACGAGCGGCGGCAGAGCATACTACTGCGGCAGCAGGGACATTGCCATGGACGCTGGGCTATTCGTGGTGATAGGGCTCGCCGCGCAAGATGGTCATGGCACGATAAAGTTGCTCAACGAAGAAGAGGCGCACCATCTGATGGCTGAAAGTCAGACGCGACAACGAAATTTTCTCACGGCAACGCTCATAAACTGCGGGCGAAAAACCATAGGGACCGCCGACTACGAAGACCAGCCTTCTGGCTCCGGAGGCACAACGACGGTCGATATAACGCGCGAACTCTACAGAACGGAACTCCTGACCGCCCTCATCAAGGAGCACCAGCCAATCGCCTTCGGCCAGACAACGCAGGATGAGTTCGCCCTCGCGCTCTTTCTGCTGCTCGAAACTCAGCGATTTGGCATTGCGCAACTCGGGGATGACCTCGATGCTGAAGGGGATATAGTGGCTCAGACGGGAGGTATAGTCTGCAATCAACGACTCCAATCGCCGATCTGCGGTCTTACCGACAACAATAAGTAGAAGTTTCATCGTAATGGAAGAGGGTGTATGGATAAAAGATGTAATGGAGGTGTATGGATGAATGTTAGTTTTTATTAACCTACTGAAAATTGAAACGAGGAATGCGGAAGGAGGAATAGCGCTTGCGGATGGTGATATCCGCAAGCGCTATTCCTCCTTCCGCATTCCTCTTACAGAGGGATAAAATCTTGTGAGAAACGAAAAAAATGGACTGGGATTATGCCTCGGGAGTAGCCGCCTTGCGACGCACGATGGAGCGTTTCTTCTTGGGTGCCTCCTCAGGAACCTCAGGCTTCACGCCTGCCAATTCGGGGTCGATCAGGATGCGTCCGCAATATTCGCAGGGAATAATCTTCTTGCGCGAACGAACATCAATCTGACGCTGAGGGGGAATCTTGTTGAAACAGCCACCGCAAGCACCACGCTGAACGTAAACCACGGCGAGGCCATTGCGCTGGCTCTTGCGGATGCGCTTGAAAGCGGCAAGCAGACGGGGCTCCACACTCAGTTCGATGCTGCGAGCCTTCTCGCGCAGACGCTCTTCCTCGGCGCGCGTCTCTGTGACGATTTCGTCGAGCTCTGCCTTTTTCACATCCAAGTCCTCGATGCGCTTCTTGATGGCAGAACGACCACGGGCGAGGTCTGACTGGCGCGCCTCAATCTGGCGGTCGATGTCGCGGATTTGCTTGTTGAGAAGTTCGATTTCGAGCGATTGGAACTCGATTTCCTTCTGAAGCGTATCGTATTCGCGGTTGTTGCTGACCTCGTCGAGCTGCTGGCGGTAACGTTCCATCAGGGAGCGAGCCTCGCGGATGCTGTTCTGCTTCTCCGTAATCTCGTTTTCAAAATCGTTGATTTCCTGCTCATACTTGGCCAGACGATGGTGCAGACCTTCGATTTCATCTTCCAAATCCTGAACTTCGAGGGGAAGTTCGCCACGGAGAGTCTTGATTTTGTCGATTTCAGAGAGTTTCGTCTGGAGTAGATAGAGATTCTTGAGTTTCTGCTCTACGCTCATTTCGGAGGGCAGTACTTCTTTTGTACGGGTTGCCATAAGTATTGTTGTGTTTTGCGGTATTGCTAAATTGCTGTTTGTCCTGAATTTGCCGGATTGTCTCTGAGAAAATAAGGCGTCAGAGATATTGCACGGGCGAGGTAGGGAGCTCATAGACCACGGTGGGAAGCTCCGGGCAGGCTTTGCCGATGATGTGGCGCATAAGATTCGGGGTGAAACGCTCGCTCTCATAATGCCCGATGGAGGCGAGCCACATTCGCTGCTCATAGCCGAAGAAGCGGTGATAGCCAATCTCGCCCGTCAGATAGAGGTCGGCCCCACGCTCAAGAGCGGCATCTATGAGGAAATCGCCTGCACCGCCACAGAGTGCCACTCGGCGGATGGGGCGGTCGGGCCCGGAGTTATGCTGCACGCATCCTGCGCCGAAAGTATGCTTTACGAAACGCAGGAATGCCAGGGCATCCGTCGCATCGATTTCACCAATGACGCCGCTGCCACTGCGCCCGTCGGCTGAAGGAACGAGAAATTCCACTTGGCGCATGCCCAGCCGCTCGGCCATTTCATGGCAGACTCCGCCGAGAGCGTTGTCGAGGTTGGTGTGGGCGGCATAGAGCGTCAAGTCGTACTGGATGGCACGACGCACGCAACGCTCCACATAGCCTTCATCGCCAATGCGCTTCAAGCCGCGAAACAGCAGGGGATGATGACTCACGATGAGGTTCAGCCCGCTTTCGTGGGCAAACTGTATGACGTCTTCGGTCACGTCAAGACACAATAATGCCCCTGAACACTTGCTCTCTGTTAATCCGCACTGCAAGCCGGCATTGTCGTAGCCTTCCTGCAGGGGCAGAGGAGCAAACTTTTCAAGGGCCTCCAAGACTGCTTTAATTTTCATTATGGGGCAAAATTACGCCAAAAAACGTTATTTCCAAAGAAAATTGACCAAAAACCCACATAATGTCCGGCTTTTTGTCGTAATATTGCATACATAAGTAGATAATCAAAATTAGTTTTATGCTTGAACACTCTGCTTGAATGCAGGGTTTAGGCTTGAAATAAAGGAGCATAGCGCAGGCTATGCGACTGGCCACCTGAGCAAACTGCAAGAATGAGTTGATGGCTGTGGGAAAGACTCCGGGCTTTGCAACTCTTCTTCAGAGCTCCCGCTTCCCAAGTAATCATTTTCACCCCTCAAAGTGATTGTCTTGACCCCAGAAAATGGTCATTTCTACCTTCAAAATGGTCACCCTGCGACAAAATGTGCCGTAGAAGCAAGGCTGCCAACTATGAAACAAGCAGCAAACTACAATCCATAATAATCCCTACCATATAAACTTACTTATGTAATTATGAACGATGTCCTAACCAACAAGGAAGATATATGCGGCAACTGGCTACAACGCTACACAAAGACACCGCTCAGCGACTTCGCTGACCTGATTCTTCTGACAAACTTCAACAATTATCTCGACATCTTCTGCACGCAGATGGGCATTCCGCCTGTGGGCTTCGATGCCAACATGCGCTGTGCTACCGCCAAAGGCATCACAATGATAAACTTCGGCATGGGGTCGCCCAACGCCGCACTAATCATGGACCTCCTCTCCAGCGTCAAGCCGAGGGCCGTCTTATTCTTGGGCAAGACGGGCGGTATATCCAAGAAGACGGCACTGGGCGACTACATCTTGCCGCTTGCGGGCATACGCGGCGAAGGAACATCGAACGACTACTTTCCCCCTGAGGTTCCCGCACTCCCCGCCTTCATGTTGCAGCGGGCCGTATCGACCGCTCTGCGCGACAGCGGGATGGACTATTGGACGGGAACGGTCTATACCACCAACCGACGCGTGTGGGAGCACGACCAAAAGTTCAAGGAATACCTGATCTCTACGCGGGCGATGTGCGTCGATATGGAGACTGCCACCCTCTTCACTTGCGGATTCTACAACCACATACCCACGGGAGCACTCCTCCTCGTCAGCGACAACCCTATGACTCCTGAAGGCGTGAAAACGGAAAAGTCGGACAACCACGTCACAGCGAACTTTGCCTCCACCCACGTTCGCCTGGGCATTGAGGCACTGCAATTCGTGCAGGGCGACCGCAAGACGCTGCGACACCTCAAATACGAATGGTAGCCCTTACGGCCTATTCCATCATCATTGCTCATTTATCACATTTACCGATATGGCTAAGAAAAATACAAACGCCATCACTCACGAGACGATTATCCGCGATGTACAAGGCGGAAAGATTGCTCCCGTCTATTTGCTGATGGGCGAAGAAAGCTACTATATCGACCGCCTCGCCACTTTTATCACTGACAGCGTACTGCAACCTGAAGACCGCGATTTCAATCTCTATACGCTGTACGGCCCCGAAACCACCATGCACGATGTCATTCAGGCTGCACTTTCCTACCCTATGGGGGCACAGAGGCAGGTGGTAGTAGTGAAGGAAGCACAAAAGCTCACGCAATTTGAACAGCTGACGGAATATTTGAAAAAGCCCTTGCTATCGACGGTGCTCATCTTTTGCTACAAAAACGGCAGTTTAGATCAGCGCAAGACGGGATTGATTAAGCAATTGGAGCAGACGGGCGTTATTTACGAGAGCAACCGCCTGAAAGACTACCAGCTGCCGGCATGGATTCGGAACTATGTACACCGAAAGAAGGTGGACATCGAGCCGATGGCTGAAAATATCCTGACCGACCACGTTGGAACTGACCTCAACCGCATGGCGGGGGAGATAGAGAAGCTGCTCCTCTCACTGCCGGAGGGGGAGAAAAAGATAACGGCGCAGCAGGTAGCAGAGCATATCGGCATCTCGAAAGAATACAACATCTACGAACTGACGGACGCACTGGCACGAAAGGATGTGGAAAAGACCATGAGAATAGCCCACTTCTACGCGCAGACACCAAAGCAGAACCCGATACAGAAGAATTTGCCCGCGCTGTTCCGCTTTTTCCAAAATCTGATGCTGGCGTACTATGCGCCCGACCAGTCGCCTGCGGGCATAGCTGCCTGGGTGGGCACGAACACGTGGGCGGCAGAGAAGAGTATCATTCCTGCCATGAAGCTATACACAGGGCGAAAGGTGATGGAGATTATTGGGCAGATACGCCGCACTGACGCGCGCTCGAAGGGCGTAGATAATACCGCCACGCCTGAGGGCGAACTGATGAAGGAACTCCTATTCTTCATCCTCCACTGACGTTCGGCTGCTGCCATCGCGCCATCACTTCCCGCCGCCATCCTCGCTTCAATCTACAACGGGCAGAACGTTGGCGACGGAATTGTCAGAAGCAACAACAGGGACAACAGAGACAACCCATACAAATGCTATCCAGCCTCAGACGCGCACCATCGCGCTGCTGATCTTGGCCTGCATTTGTATGGGTTGTCTCTGTTGTCCCTGTTGTCGGCTTAGGCGTTCCCAGTTCGGCATCTGACAGGGTGCCCCGTCGCCGTCTGTACGGATGGACATATCGGCAGTTTTTCCCTTTCTCTGTTGCCGTCAAAAATGAAGCGTTGAAGCCATTTCTGAGGCCTCGCTGCACTCGCCCGCAGGCTTCCGAATGGGATAATGGCGTGCCGACTGCCACGAGTTGGCCAAAACAGCCCTTGTCGTAAAAAACGTTCAGCATCCTTCCGCCGTGCCTCCTCTATGGCTCATAGCAGTCTCGCAGTTGTCGGCTTCAGGCGTGTTGAGAGTGGGCTAACGGGTGAAATGCGGGATTCTACGTCCGATGCGTGGCGAGAGCCTTCTCCCATCACCAAAAACGGGATAAAAGGTGTTTTAGCCCTGTAAATAGAGTAAATTTGCGGTTTTTAGGCGGTTTCTGGGGTGTATTTGTGGGGGAAAATGGGGAGAAAAGGGGGCAAAAAGGGCGTTTTTTCATCACTTTTGGCGCAAATTCAGGGTTTTCGGGGTCAATTTGCCCCGTAAACCTACACACGGTTTTTAAGCCTTTAATCGTTGTAAGACAATGTTTTAAGTGGATTTTAGGGGCGATTTTATCGCTATCTTTCTGAAATTCTCCACCCTTTCCCCATTTTATCAAGAAAAACGGTGTTTTCAAGCTAAATACGACTAACGAAAAATCTACTTAACCATTTTTTGCATTCAGAAATACAAAGGTTTTACGCTTCTGAATTTCACGTTCATAAAACAACCACCCTTTCAGCCATCCGTTTTGTTTATGCTTTTCAATTTTTCAGCACTCTCAATTTTCGTCTTTCTTATTCACTGTCATAAATTCATGCTTGTGAATCCATAAATATTCCTATAGGATTTTGGAGAATTAACTCGCTGAAAATAAATTATATAGGATGCTTTTATAGAATTAAACCACGATAATAGTGCATAGAAACGGGGTGTCGGTGCGTTTTACGGTGGATAACACGCGAATTGCCCTATTATACACATCTAACAAAGTGCATTTTGCCTTGATTTCCCTATACTTTACTTCATATCTCCCTAACCTCCGCTGCATACATCTTTATAAATCTAAATTCATCTTCATCAAACCTCAACTTTTATACTATGCAATTTACAAATCTAACCCGTAAAAATTCATATTTACACTTTTGAATTTAGATTCTTGCACAGGAAAATCTATCTTTTTACCTTTGTAATCGCTAAGATTTTAGGGGGTGCTGAGGTGGCAACCACTATCAATGCTCCTCCGCCCTCACCTCCATCAGTCATTTTGAAGCCTGATTCCGAGGTCAGAAGTCAGTCGGCCGCGAAAAAATCAAGCACTCATCTTCCGTAAACTATTTACGGGCGTCACATTTCCTGCCTGCAATTTCCATGCCCCATGCTCTTCCTGACAGCACTACAGCTGCCACGAACGGGCAACAGACAGGCATTTTACAGCCTCCGACCGCTTGCTCCACCCCACTTCTCTGCCAAAACTCCCCACTCTCTCAGACAAAGAAACTCATCCTTCTGACACCACAAAATTTCCCCTTCAAGGCGGAAACACATCGGCATATTCAGCCTTCCGATTCCCCTAAGCCATAGCCAAAATTCTCAAGACATTCATCGTTTATCTCCCCCAAAAATCCTTATGAAAGACCGCGTCAAACAAGTAATGGACTACTACAAGCTGAGCCAACTACAGTTCGCCAACGACCTCGCAGTTGCGCCCGCCACCATCTCTAACATCTACAAAGGAAAGACAGCACCGACGAATAATTTGGTGCAGTCCATCCACCAAGCCTTCCCTGATGTGAGCATCAACTGGCTGCTATTTGGCGAAGGCGACATGCTCGTCTCCCAATCGTCAGAGGCAAAGAATGCCGCCCCTTCAACATCCATCTACATGACTGCTGAGCCGAACCTCTTCGACACCATGGGAACTCCCCCACCGCCTACGACCGCCCGGCGAGGCGAGCAGTCAGACTCCGCCACGAACCTGCAGATTTTGGAACTCCTCACTGAGCTGAAGCAGCACACGACTGCTGAACCTCGCGTCCGAAAGATTAAAGAGATTCGCGTGTTCTATGATGACGGCACCTACGAATCCTTCGGCTCCAACAAATAATCCTCTCCCCCGTTCATGCCCACATCACGTTTTCCCCATCTCCAGCTTCCATCCATCGATGCCCCCATCAAGTCAGGGCCGAACGACCGCCCACAGATTTTCGATTCCCAACGCCGTCGCTTCGTCACCCTTACCGCTGAGGAATGGGTGAGGCAGCACTTCGTAGCCTACCTCATCCACCATCTCCACTACCCCTCTGCACTGATTGGCAACGAGGTCAGTCTGACAATCTGCGGCACTACTCGCCGTTGCGACACCATCGTCTATTCCCCCATTGACGGCTCGCCCTTGATGATAGCAGAATACAAATCGCCCGCCATCACTATCACCCAACAAGTCTTCTCTCAAATCCAAAGTTACAACTCCATGCTGCGCGCCCGCTATCTCGTGGTGAGCAACGGGCTCCAACATTTCTGCTGCCGCATGGACTATACCACCTGTTCCGCCACCTTCCTTCCCGAAATGCCAAAGTGGGGGGAGATTCAGCCGTAAAAGCCCGCAAAACCGCTGTTTGCTATCTTAGAGATGGCAAAAAGCGGTTTTTTCGCGTTATTTTTCTAAAATTTTTCCGACCCCAAAATAATCATATTTTGGGGCTTTTTTCTGCCTTCCAAAAGCCTTTCACACGTCATTCCCAGAAGAACCTCAAACGCACGAAAAGCCCTGTATATACTACGCATTTCCACCACTACACTTCCACCCACATCCTCCCTATTTTCGCCTCTCAGATGCGCTTTTTCGAGGCATTTCCAATGCCCTTTTTTAGCCCTTCTTTGAAAATTTCCGCCCCACTGTCCTAAACAACCGCCTTTTTTGCCCCTGTTTTTAGCCTTCAAAAAGGCTCAGAAACCCTCTCTTCAGGCTTTTCAGCACCCCAAAAGCCTGAAAAAACGGTAAAACGCCGGGAACTCCGAGGCACAAACCTCTCAGATTTGCCCATCAACCCTATAAGATTTACCCATCAACCCTATAAGATTTACCCATCAGCCCTATAAGATTTACCCATCAACCCTATAAGATTTACCCATCAGCCCTATAAGATTTTCCCATCAACCCTATAAGATTTACCCATCAGCCCCTATAAAAAACAAGGACCTCTCCAGCCATTCCGGCTAAAGAGGTCCTTGTTTTTAGAGGTTATCAAGCTGTTTCTGACGGCATTCAGCCCGCACAAATGTCTGCGACGCACCATCTGGAATCGTCTGCAACAGACAATCGCCTGCAAGCACCATCTGGAATCGTCTGCAACGCACCATTTGGAATCGCCTTCAACAGACAATCGCCTGCCGCTTACAACGAGCAGGCAACCCACCAGCAAGGGCGAACGCCCGGCGCAGGCTTATCCCTGCACGAGAGTCAGGAAATACTCATGAATGCGCGTGTCGGAAGGCGTCAGTTCGGGATGAAACGCACACACCAACTGCTTCTTCTGGCGTGCTGCCACCACCCTTCCAGCTACCGTCGAGAGGACTTCCACCTCCTTGCCCACCCTCTCGATGAAGGGCGCACGGATGAAAGTCATCGGCACCATGCCGATGCCCTCGAAAGAGTCCTCGGTGTAGAAACTTCCCAGCTGTCGGCCGTAGGCATTGCGTTGTGCGGTGATGTCCATCGTCCCCAGATGCTTGTCGTCAAGCATGATGAGTCCGGCACAAGTGCCAAAGACGGGCAACCCCTCTGCTATGGCAGAGCGTATCGGTTCCCATAGATTGAGGTCGCGCATGATGCGCGTCATCGCCGTGCTTTCACCACCTGGGATGACGAGCGCATGCTTTTCCAGATTCCAATCCTCACGATTGCGTATCAGGAACGTCTCTGCGCCCAAGTTTTCCAGCACGATCTGATGCTCAGCAAAAGCCCCTTGCAGGGCGAGAATTGCGATTTTCATTGGGCTACGATGGGGGCGTATTATTTTCCGCGCTCAGCCATCAGGAGCTGAATCTCGTCCTCGTTGATGCCCACCATTGCCTCGCCCAGGTCTTCACTGAGTTCAGCCAGAATCTTCGGGTTGTTATAGTTTGTCACAGCCTTCACGATGGCCTGCGCGCGCTTCTCGGGGTTACCGCTCTTGAAGATACCGCTTCCCACGAATACGCCCTCAGCGCCAAGCTGCATCATCAGCGCAGCGTCAGCTGGCGTAGCCACACCTCCGGCAGCAAAGTTCACCACGGGGAGTCGTCCGTTGTCGTGAACGTACTGCACGAGTTCGAAGGGCACGCGGAGCTGCTTGGCAGCCTCATAGAGTTCGTCGGCGCAGAGCGAGGTGATGCGGCGAATTTCGCTCTGCATCATGCGCATGTGGCGCACTGCCTGCACCACGTCGCCCGTGCCCGGCTCGCCCTTCGTGCGAATCATCGTCGCGCCCTCACTAATGCGGCGGAGCGCTTCGCCCAGGTCTTTTGCACCGCAAACGAAGGGCACCTTGAACTGGCGCTTGTCGATGTGATACACATCGTCAGCAGGCGAGAGCACTTCGCTCTCATCGATGTAGTCAATCTCAATGGCCTCCAGTATTTGTGCCTCAGCGAAGTGTCCGATTCTGCACTTTGCCATGACAGGAATGCTCACGGCTTCCTGAATGCCTTTGATCATCTTGGGGTCGCTCATGCGCGACACACCACCGGCAGCACGGATGTCGGCAGGAATACGCTCCAATGCCATCACGGCACATGCGCCGGCGGCCTCAGCGATACGAGCCTGCTCAGGGGTCGTAACATCCATGATTACTCCGCCTTTGAGCATTTGTGCCAACTGGCGGTTAAGGGCTGTTCTATCTTCCATTTTGTGTTTTTTGATAGGAGAATATGTTGTTGGTTTATGTTCTTGCTGTCCGGCTCACAGAAATCTCCTTTTCCATGAGCACAATATCGCGTGCAAATATAGGGAAAAAAGCGAGGGTGGCAAATTTTTGTCCTTCAAATCGGGACAGATGACTATCGAACCCCCGCCATTTTCCACCTCCACCACCCGAAAAATCCCTTTCTTTTCCCGTTTTTTTCAGGCGGAGCGGCGTTGTCTGCGTGCTCCGGGGCAGCCCTGGGCGTGCTCAGCAGCGTGGGCATCTGCCTTCCGCGCTCCGGGGCAGCCCTGGGCATTTCCGCCTTGGATGCAAGCATTGCAGTTGCTGCAAGCGCACCCTCCGGATTTTTTCCGCAGCGAACGCAGGGCAAAGAGAGCCCCAATCGCCACGATGGCTATCACTATCAGTGTGGGGATATTCATAAGTAGGTAATAAAATTTATTTTACAGTAAGTATGTAGTAGGATTGATTGTGGCCTGTATGCTTGAACGCTCTCTTTGGCGCATCTTTTAGTCTTGAAAACAGTCACATAGCCCGCGCCCCTTCGTCCGCCTCACACCGTCAGCACTGCTATGTAGGCACATATCCATGCTATGACGCACTGCCCCACGACCACGAGCCAAGCCCAGCGTTTGCTCAGCTCGCGCCGAATGGCTGCCACGGCTGCCACGCATGGCGTATAGAGCAGGCAGAACACGAGCAAGGCTGCCGCCGCAGAGGTGGTGAGCAATGCCTCCAATGACCCTGCCGGGAAAAGTATGCCGAGCGTCCCGACGATGCTCTCTTTCGCCATGAAGCCCGATATGAGAGCCACGACGATGCGCCAATCGCCAAAGCCCAAAGGTGCGAAAACCGGGGCTATCAGGCTGGCAATGCCTGCCAGAATGCTATCGGCAGCATCGTCCACCATCAGCAGACGGAAGTCGAAATGCTGCAAAAACCAGATGACGATGCTTGCCAGAAAGATGACGGTGAAGGCTCTCTGCACGAAATCGCGCGCCTTCTCCCACATCAGCAGCAGCACATTCCGCAGCCGCGGCAGGCGATAGCAGGGCAGCTCCATGACGAAGGGCACCGCCTCGCCCCTCAGCAGCGTGCTCTTATAGATAAACGTCACGATGATGCCCACGATGATGCCCAGCAGATAAAGCCCGAGCATCACCATTCCGCCGCGTCCGGGGAACAAGGCCGCGCAGAAGAAGGAATAGACGGGCATCTTCGCCGTACACGACATGAAGGGCGTAAGCAAGATGGTCAGCCGTCGGTCGCGTTCGGAGGGCAGTGTGCGCGTTGCCATCACCGCGGGTACGGAGCATCCAAAGCCTATGAGCATCGGCACGACGCTACGTCCCGACAGTCCGATACGCCGCAGCAGGCGGTCCATGACGAAGGCTATCCGTGCCATATACCCTGAATCTTCCAGCAGCGAGAGGAAGAAGAAGAGGAGCACGATGATGGGCAGGAAGCTGACCACCGCCCCCACTCCCGCACAAACGCCATCGATGACGAGCGAGCGCACTGCCCCACTGATGTCGAGCCACTCCATGACGTGGCCTATCCAGTACGTCGCGCCCTCCACGCCCATCTCGAAAATTTCCTGCAGCCATGCTCCCAGACTATCGAACGTCAGGTAAAACACGGCTGCCATGATGGCAAAGAAGGCGGGCAGTGCCGTCCAGCGTCCCGTCAGTATGCGGTCTATGGCATTGCTCCTGCGCTGCTCCTTGCTCTCGCGGGGCTTCACTACGCACTTCTGGCAGAGCTCCCTGATGAATCCGTATCGCATTTCAGCCAGTGCGGCAGGCGCATCAAGGTGGCGTTCCTTCTCCATCGTGTGCAGGATATGGTGCATCATGCTCTGCTCGTCCTCGTCGAGCCTGAGACGTTGCAGCACGTCGGCATCGCCCTCAAGGAGTTTTCCGGCGGCGAACCTCACGGGGAGTCCTGCCGCACGCGCGCGGTCTTCCGTCAGGTGCATCACGGCGTGCAGGCAACGATGGAGCGCGCCGCCGTGCCGATCGTCGTGCCGGCAGAAGTCCTGTCGCTGCGGGCATTCCTGATAGCGCGCCACATGGATGGCATGCTCCACCAGCTCATCCACTCCCTCATTCTTCGCCGCTGCAATGGGCACGACGGGAATGCCCAGCTGATGCTCCATCTCGTTGATCAACACGGTGCCGCCGTTGCCCCTCAGTTCGTCCATCATGTTCAGTGCCAGCACCATCGGGCGCCCCAGTTCCATGAGCTGCATCGTGAGGTAGAGGTTGCGCTCTATGTTCGTGGCATCAATGATGTTGATGATGGCGTGAGGATGTTCGTTCAGCACGTACTCCCGGCTGACCTCCTCTTCGGCGGTATAGGGCGAGAGGCTGTAGATGCCCGGCAAGTCCACCACTTCCGTATCGGCATGCCCGCGTATCTGCCCCGACTTTCTATCGACCGTCACTCCCGGAAAGTTTCCCACGTGCTGGTTCGCCCCCGTCAGCTGATTGAAGAGCGTGGTCTTACCGCAATTCTGATTGCCCACGAGCGCAAACCTCAGCACTTCATCCTTTGCCACGGCTTTGGCTTCCGCAGCATCGTGGAAGCGTTCGCCCTCTTCGCCCAGTCCGGGGTGCGGGCGTCCGCCCTTGGGGGCTATGCTCTCCGTCTCCACAGGCACGTCGTACGACACTTCTATCTCTGCGGCGTCGGCCTTGCAGAACGAGAGAAAATAGCCATGCAGCTGCAGAATCATCGGGTCGCCCATAGGGGCAAACTTCTCCACCTGCACTACCGTGCCGGGAATGAGGCCCATATCGAGGAAATGCTGGCGGAGCTTTCCGCTGCCGCCAACGGCGGTGACGAGCACTTTCTGCCCTGCGCCGATGTTGTTGAGTGTTGTTTTCATATAGCGTCCATTCGTTTTTCCCTGTCTCGGCTGTCGTTCGCATCGCCGTCAGGGTTCCGCGTGGGCTGAATGCCCTGCGCGCAGATTGCAAAGTAAGCAAAAACTTTGCTTTCGCGCTTATCGGCGGGGGTATAAGCCACCGAAAAACGTGCTCCACTGCCCCATTTTTTCAGTTTCACTTCCTATTTCCGCAGATTCCGCCCTCGCCATCCGCGCCCCTTCCCTCGCGCGCGCGTATATATATATGGAGAGGGGCTCTCAGTCAGCGACTGAGAGAACGGAACACTGACTGAGGAAACGGAAGGCTGACTGAGGAAACGGAAAACTGACTGAGAGAACGGAAGGCTGACTGAGGAAACGGAGCAGCCCCTTCCGCCCGCGCGCCGCCGTCCATGAGCTTCGCGCCCCCTTCTCAGAGCTTCCGCCTTTCAGGTGGCCATTTTCCGCCCCTTTTTCATCACTTTGCCCCCCGAAAGTCATCATTTTCCACCCCGAAAGTCATCACCCTGCCCCCGCCATGTGGTCAGTCAGGCACTGGGTGTGCAGGCGGAAACGGCGAAAATGCCTGACGAAAAAGCGTTATTGGAAGGAAATGTTTGGAACATTCGCGATATTTTACGAAATTTGCCCATTATTTTCTCGCGGCAAGAGCTGAAGGAAAATACGAAAACCAAGGCTTTGAATCCAAGTGGCTGTGCAAAATCATGCTATACGCGCAGGCGTACGAAACGTTTGACATCATCCTTGCGCCGCCTGCTCAGGAAAATAATCTTGCACACCTGCTTACAGAACACTCCCCCCTTCTCCCCTGAAAAAAATGAAGACAGCACTGATACAAATAGCTTGCACCGCCGATGCCCATGCCAACCGCCAGAAGCTGGCAGCGCGCATTGCAGAAGCCGCCGCACAAGGCGCAGAACTCGTGGTGCTTCAGGAATTGCACAACACTCCCTACTTCTGCCAAACCGAAGACACGCAGCACTTCGACCTTGCAGAGCCCATACCCGGCCCATCTACCGAATTTTTCGGAGCCCTCGCCCGGCAGCACGGTGTGGTCATTGTGGCCAGCCTTTTCGAGCGTCGTGCGGCAGGATTGTACCACAACACCGCCGTCGTCCTCGAGCGCGATGGCAGCATTGCCGGACGTTATCGCAAGATGCACATACCCGACGACCCTGCCTACTACGAAAAGTTTTATTTCACCCCCGGCGATTTGGGTTTCCAGCCCATCGACACCTCAGTAGGCCGCCTCGGCGTGCAAGTTTGCTGGGACCAATGGTATCCCGAAGGTGCGCGCCTGATGGCCCTGCGCGGAGCGGAATTGCTCATCTACCCCACCGCCATCGGCACCGAGAGCAGCGACACGCCGGAGGAACAGGAGCGTCAGCGCGAAGCCTGGACCACCGTTCAGCGCGGACATGCCGTGGCAAACGGCCTGCCAGTGGTCAGCGTGAACCGCACGGGGTGGGAGCCCGACCCTTCAGGGCAGACTGGGGGCATCAGCTTCTGGGGTTCATCGTTCGTGGCAGGGCCGCAGGGCGAGATGCTCTATCGCGCGCCGCAGCACGAAGAGGCGGTGGCCGTGGTGGACATTGACCTGAAACGCTCCGAAAACGTCAGACGCTGGTGGCCCTTCCTGCGCGACCGCCGAATCGAAGAGTTTGCCCCCTTGGCAAAACGCTACTTGGACGAATAAAACGCCATTCAGGCGGACAAAACGCCATGTGGGCGAACAGCCTCCCCCCACGGCCCCCACACAGTCGTAAGTAGGCAATAAAGAAAATGTTTTACGGCAAGCATAGCAAGAACAATTATGGCTTGCATACTGATTTTCATCACCTACTTTCCACTCTCCCCCTTACAAAAGAATCATGCAGCATCTCCGTCAGCTTCTGAGCGGCATCGCGCTCGCCTCAGTCGCCCTCACCGCGCAAGCTGAGGGTCGCACCGCCACGATTGCCGTCTTCACCCTCAACGATTTCCACGCCGGCATCGTGCAAGACCTTCGCAAGGGTATCCCAGGCGCACCCTGGGTGGTGCAGACGCTGGACAGCCTGAAGGCCGTCTATCCCTACCACATCACCTTCTCCGCCGGCGACAACTTCGGCGGCAGCTTCTACTATGCCGCCACGCGCGATGAGAGCATCATGCCGCAGGCGTTTCAGGACATGGGCATTTCGCTCAGCATCCCTGGCAATCATGCCTTCGACGATGGTCAGGAAGCGTTCGTGCGCCGCTGGAGCGACTCTGACTACCGCTCCCGCCACTGGAACTTCAGCTACGTCTGTGCGAACATGCGCAAGGACGGCGGACAGATGGAGGGCGTTCAGCCCTGGGCGGTAGTGCCCATCCCCGTCGGCGATGCCGACACCGTGCGCGTCAGCATCACCGGACTCATCACTGCCAACACGCCCCGGCAGGCGAGCGCGCGGAAACTGGAGGGACTGACCTTCGATGCGCGCTACGACCGCGTGCTCGACTCCCTCGCACGCCTGCCGGAATATGAGGCCGTCAGAGGGGCGGACATCCACATCCTCGGCACTCACATCACTGCCCTCAGCCATCAGGGTACGCCCATCTTCGACGATCCCGGGCAAGATGCCCTCTACGCCCTGGACCGCGACGATGTGGATGCCATCGTAGCAGCACATTCCCACTCGCTGCTGGCTGACTACATCGCGTGCGGGCGGCCGTACCCCATCGTGCAGGCCTTGTGGCACGGCATCTACGTCGGGATGTTGCTCTGCGAAGTGGACCTCGACTCCCATCGTTGCCTGAAGGTGACGCCCCACGTGGTGAAGGTGAACCCTCATGCTAAGCTGAACGTGAAGGCGGCACGCCTGAAAGCGCAAATCGACGAGCAATTTCAGACGACGCTCTTCAGAGGTCACCCCCTCAGCGAAGTGCTGACGACGATTCCTGCCGACATTCCGCACGACCGCACTGCGAAGACGGTGGAGACGGGCGTGGGCAGGCTCGTCACTGAGAGTTATGCCGAGGCTTATCGCCAAGCTGCCCTGCGGGCCGACATTCAGGCTACGGACATCGTGGTGGGCGTGAGCCATTTCGGGAGCATCCGCGCCGGATTCTATGCCGGCGACATCACCGTCTGCGATGTGGGCGAGGCGCTCCCCTTTGCCAATCCGCTGCGCTTTTACCGCTACACGGGCAAGCAGCTGAAGGAACTGCTCGACTTTGGCATCAACCGTTGCCTGCTGGGACGCATACAGACCAATGGGCTGCGCATCGTGCAGGACGGGAAAGGGGCCATTCGCCGCATCTTTGCCCACGACAACGAGGGGCGCGAAGTGGAAGTGACGGACGGGACGCGCCTGACGCTCTCCACCGACGACTATATCACGACGGGAGGCGATGGCTACAGCCGGGCGTTCTTCCCTGAGAAGGACCTCATACCGCTGCCCACCGTCTCCTCCACCGATGCGTTCATCAGCTATCTGAAGGGGCGTCCCTGCAATTAGTGCGCACCGGAACGGGCAAAAGCCTATGCACAGACAGACATCCATATACTGACAAACGCCCGTATATAGAGAAACACACATCTATATATAACAGGCGCACATTATATATAATAGGCATACACATATATATATAATATATATATGTATCATCAACACCAAAAACCTACCCTACCATGAAAAAGACATTACACATGCTGCGCCCTGCACTGCTGGCAGGGCTCTTCGCCAGCCATTTCACCCTCAGCCATGCAGCTTGGGAGCGCGTATTGGAACTGCCCGGAGCCTGGGGATTCCACGTCTGTAGCAAGACGGGGGCACTGCTGGCTGCCGACTTCAAGACATATCGCGACGGCGGCATCTATATCTCTGAAGACCAAGGAAAGACGTGGAACAAGACGAACGTAAAGGACTATACCTACACTCGCTTCGTAGAGGCGGGCGACTATATCTTCGCCCTCGGCTACGGCTGCCGCATAGCACGCTCTGACGACGGCGGACATACGTGGGAGGTGCTGAACTATAGCCGCACGATGGACGGCATCATCGCTGCATCCGACCTCGACTATACGGCGTGCTACGCCATGATAGAAGTGAACGGGAGGCTCTATGCCTGCGACTATGTGGGCGGAGTAATCTACAGCGACGACTGGGGCGAGACTTGGACGCACACCGCCGACGACCACTTCGTGGAAATCGTGAACAACGAGGGCAAGGGCGAGGAGAAGGCGCATCAGGTGTTGTACAACATTGAGACTATCAACGGCCGCATCTTGGCTTTCGGACTGGAGTGCGTCTATGAGTACGATGCCGAGCGCGATAAATGGAGCACGGTGCGCTTTGACAGTAACTGCATGTCGGTCTCTGTTCACCACAACGGCGCCATCTACTGCGGACGCGCCATCGAAAACGATGATCCTGCGGCGGCCTTCCTGGAATACACGAGCGATGCGGAGAGCTGGAAACACACCACGCGCCCGGAGGGATTGGTGAGCAACTATGTCCGCTCGCTGGCAAGCGCTGACGGCCGTCTCTTCGTAGGCACCATCCGCAATGGGGTTTATCATTCGCCCGACGATGGCAATACCTGGGAAGCCGTGAACACGGAGGAGATGCCGCTGCAATTTCCGGGCATTCCCGGTATGGAGAACTATAAGCTCGCCATCCTGAACCTCGGGGCCGACAAGGATTACCTCTACGCGGCTGCCTTCGCCAGCGAATATGAGCCAAACACTGAGCCGGGCATCTATCGCATTGCCCTCTCCGAACTGACGCTCAAGCCGGAACAAATCAGCACTGCTACCGCTGAAGCGCACTGCACGCAGGCCTACGACTTGCAGGGACGACGCGCTGACTGGAGCGACACCTCGTCCAAGCAGGCACCGGGCATCTACGTGCTGACGAATGGCACGCGCACGCAGAAGATAATCATCAAATAAGGTAGGTTCTAAGTAGGTGTTCAAAATTAGTTTTATGTTTGAATGCTCTATTTGGATGCAGATTTTAGTCTTGAAATAAAGGAGCATAGCGGGCTATGTGACTGTTTTCAAGGCTGAAAGATGCGCCAAAGAGAGTGTGCAAACATAAATGGCATCAATAAATCTTAGTATAAACTAATTTTGAATACCTACTTATAAATTAGCTTGCGATGTATTTGCGACTATCGTGCCGTAGGTTTTTGTTTTTCACGAGGGAGCGTAGCGGGCTACGTGACTGAATGAAAGACAAAAACCTACGGTGCGAGAGGCGTGAAGACATCCAAGCAAGACAGAAACACTGCCTTACGTTGAAAACTAATTTATAAAACCTACCATAAACGGAACATGAACCTCAGACGACTATACTTGGCTGCCCTCGCTGCCCTGCCGTTGGCGGTTTGGGCGCAGGCTACGCCCTATTGCGCCTACGCCTTCTCGCCGCCCTCGCTGCCAGAGGGGACGATGGCCTATGATGTCGATGGCGAGACGCTGCATTTCTCTGCCGTACAGGCTGGATTCAATCAGGGCGAGGCGTGGAAGGTGATGCGCGAAGAGGGCATTGCCACGGAAAACTGGTTTGCTGCCTCTACTTCCAGATATAAGAAAGGGGCGGACGGGACGGTGCATCCTGCCAACGATTGGCTCGTCATGCCGCCTGTCTATATTCGCGCAGACGATGCTGTGCTGACATGGCGCAGCCGGGCGGTATGCGAGAACCTCAACACGCCCAACAGCTATGCCGTTCACCTCTCTGCTTCGGGCAATCAGCTGGAGGATTTCTCTGCCCTCACCCTGCTGGCAGACATCACCGACGATGCCGTAGGGCCGTGGGTGGAGCACAGGTTGGACTTGGGTGCCTACGCCGGGCGGCAGGTGTGGATAGCCTTTGTCAATACCACGCTGAACGGCGAGACGCTGGCCATAGACGATGTGACGGTGGCAGGGAGTCAAGGCACGTATGCGTTCGACATTGCCACTCCGCCCTATGAGGTGGCGAACCTGGCCTTCTGTCCTGCCATCAGTTTCACCCAGCTCTCTGACCAGGCGATGGGGGGCTTCACCGTGCATCTGGAGGAAGCGCGCTCCGGAAAATCATGGACGCGCACGCTGGACCATCTTGACCTGCACGCCGGCGAGAGCACGACGATTCTGCTGGGCGAGACGGAGACGGTCAGCACAGGCGACACGCTGCAACTGCGGGCATGGCTCGACTTCGGCACTGACCGCACCGACGTGCTGGAGCGGGAGGTGGTCTATGTGGCGTTTCGCCCTCGCCAGAGCGTAGTCATTGAGGAGGGCACGGGGGCGTGGTGCGGATATTGCCCACGCGGCATCGTCGCCCTGCGCCGTCTGAAGGCGAAATATGGCGAGGCAGTGCTGCCGATTGCCGTCCACTATGATGATATCATGGAAGTGGAGGGCTACATCGGGGCTGAGGGCATCTATTTCCCCTTGGGATTCCCCTCGGGCGAGGTGAACCGTGCGCACACGGCTCTGCCCATGCAGCAGTATTGGGACGAAAACGGCGAACACTGGACAACACTCGAAGGGGGATTCGAGACGTGCCTCATCGAGGAGTTGCAGCGATGTCCGAGTGCGGAGGTCAGTGTAGCAGCACACGTTGAGGGGCGCACCGTGCAGCTGACGAGCGAGGTGCGCTTCTGCGTGCCGCAGCATCAGGCAGACCTGCGCATGGCGTATATCCTCACGCAAGACGAATGGTCGAATCCTGCCATTGACCAGAAGAATTATCTTTCGGGCTGCGGCTTGCCGTTCGATGGCTTTGAAGACCTGCCGGGCAGCATAGCGGGCTTCGTGTTCGAGGATGTGGCTCGCGGAGCTGCCGAATCGGCGTTCCAGGGTATTGAAGGCTCACTGCCAGCAGACATCGAGGCGGAACAAACGGTCAGCCATAGTGCTGAACTGAAACTGCCCTCGGTGGTGACGGATGCTGCCGGATGCCACGTGGCGGCACTGCTGATTGACCACGCAACCGGGCGCATCGTCAATGCTGCGCGTGCATCGCTCAACGAGACTGCAGGCATGACGGCCATCCACAACGCAAATCCTGCCCCACCTCGCTACTACGACCTCTACGGCCGCATTGCCACCCCGCAAAAGGGAGGAATCTTCCTCTGCAACGGACAGAAAATAATTTTCTGATATGAACGGAACACACTCCTCCATGCCCGTCTTCCACATTGCCATCGTGGAGAGCAATGTGCTGACAGGGCTGGGATTACAACAAATTCTACGCGACATCATCCCTACGGCAGAAGTCAGTCTCTTCACCTCGTTTGATGCTTTGCAAACGGCGGGATTTGAAGAGTTCGTACACTTCTTTGTCGGATCGCGCATCTACTTTGAGCATACGCAGTTCTTCCGCGACCGCCGCCAATACAGCATCGTGCTCGTGGCGGGCGAACTGCAAATCAATGGCGTGCCGACACTGAATGTGTGCCAAAGCGAGCAGCAGATAGTAAAAGCCGTGATGGGACTGCGACGCATGGGACATCCTGGCAGCATGAATCCTGCCGCAAAAGAGGAACTTCTGCTCTCCGCACGCGAAGTGGAGGTGGCGCGGCTGCTGGCAAAGGGCTGCATCAATAAGGAGATTGCCGATGCACTTTCCATCAGCCTCACCACCGTCATCAGCCATCGCAAGAACATCATGGAAAAACTTCATGCACGGTCGCTGGCTGACATCACGATTTATGCCGTCATGAACGGACTCGTAAACATCGGAGAGCTATAACCCTTGAAATCTCCTACGGATAAAAAAACGGCGGGCGCACCTTACAAGAAGGATGCGCCCGCCGTTTGCGGTTTTTACTCGTATAAATGGAACATGCGACGTAGCATCTTCCACTTTTCGTCTGACGTTTCGCCGGGACGGCAGACTTGGAAACGTGCGTTCCAGTCTTCCCACTCCTGCTGACGCGGCAATGTGGCCAAGCGTTGCATGGCAGAGTCCCAATCGAAGTCGGCAGGAGCTTCTACAATCATGACCAAATGGCAACCCGAACGATAGAGTTCCATTTCGAGAATGCCTACGGAACGGATGCCTTCCATAATCTCCGGCCACATCTCCTCGCGAGAATGCTGACGCTCGTAGGCTTCAAGCATGGCAGGATCGTCCTTCAAATCCAAGATTTGCACATAGCGTTTCGTAGGGAAAGGATAGGTCTTAACGGGTGTTCCTTGCATAGAAATTTGTATTTTGAGGGATTACACAATGGACAACGTGTGGACAACGAATGCGAAATAGAGAGGATGATGAAAAAAAAAGAGTTCCCCAAAACAAAAAAAACTGGGGAACCCGACATCATCACGGGGGGAAACAACTTTTTCTGACTGGAGACATATCTGCATTAACTACAGAACGTGACTCCTATATAGTTCTATTATTGACAAAATGTATGTGGAAAGTAGGGAAAATCCCATGCCTCCCACCTGATTCGTCCCCCTTTCTCCAGACTTATAAGCCTAACGAGGGGTGTTTTTACGATGCAAAGTTACGCATTCCGCCTATACCCTGCAAGTTTTACCTTTTGTTTTTTGACCACTGTCCATCCGAACTCAGCTTATTTTCAAGCATACGGGGTTTATTTTCAAGCATACGGGGTCAGTCCGATAGTCAAGCAGTGCAATTTTGTCCTATCTCCGCTCCTTTCCTATAATATATACGCGCGCGCGTATATGCGCCCCCTGCCACACACTACAGAACGTCAGAGACAATGCGCCCTTTATTGCCAAAAATGAACACTTTTTCTGCCAAGCATATCTTCCAAAAGATGCAAAATATGCACAATGCAAGCCTTAATTGTGCAAAAACAATCAAATATCCCGCACAAAAGATTGCTTAATGTGCAAGATAAACGTACCTTTGCACTCGCAAATCAGCCGAAACGCCTACGCCGTGCAGACGATTACCATACCGTGCGGAAGCGTTTTCGCCCTCTTGAAAGGTTCTGTACGGCTTGTTTCAACTCGAATCATGGCTTTCATGGCAAGAAAATACAGCACGACGGACCAATGTTTTGTACAATCCATTTCACGTAATAATGAAGAAATTTTTCCTCACTGCCGCCATCGCGGCCCTCAGCCTCCCCATGATGGCGGGAGGACTCCTGACGAACACGAACCAGAATGCTGCATTCCTGCGCAATATGGCACAGGATGCCCAAATCACCCTGACCTCCATCTACGCCAACCCTGCCGGCAACGTCTTCCTGAGCGAAGGCTGGCATCTGAGCATCAACTCGCAGACGGCCTTCCAGCAGCGCAATATCGACACGACGTTCCCCCTCTTCGCCCAGAACGTCAACAATCCTGAAGTGACCCATCATTACAAAGGCGATGCCAAGGCTCCCATCATCCCGAGCATCAGCCTCTCTTACAACAAGGAGCGCTGGAGCCTGCTGGCGCATTTCGCCCTCAACGGTGGCGGCGGAAAGTGCGAGTTTGAAAAGGGTCTCGGCTCGTTCGAGGCTCTGACGAGCAAAAATTTCATGCAGAACAAGGACAAAATCCTCCCCCTCTTGCAGCAGGGTGTGGCATCGACTGTGACCGACCTCTATAAAGCCAACGGAATACCTGCAGATCAGGCTGCCGCCATGGGAACAGAAATCGGCAACACGACCACCATCACGGGCTACAGTATGGACAGCTACCTGCGCGGACGTTCCTATTATTTCGGCCTTACTCTCGGAGGAACGTATAAGTTTACGGATAATCTCGCAGGCTTCATTGGTCTGCGCGGCATCTATGCCAGCTGTAACTACAATGGCTACGTACAGGACGTGAAGGCTCACTACAACGTTCCCGCTAATGCACAACTCCAATTCCCTGGCAAAACGGGTTCGGCTAACTTAGGCACAGACTTAGCCCTGAACTGCAACCAGACGGGATTCGGCGTCACCCCCATCATTGGCCTTGACTGGAAGATTAACGAGCACTGGAACCTTGCCATGAAATATGAGGCTCCCACGAAAATCAACCTGAAGAACGACAGCGAAATGAATGAGATGGCAACCGCAATGGCAAATGCAGAAGGAAGCGCGCTGGCACAGTTCAAGGATGGTGAGAAGGTGCGCGAGGATATTCCTGCTATCCTGACTGCCGGTATCATGTACACTCCCATCGAACAGGTACGCATCAACGCCGGCTGGCACTACTATTTCGACAAGCAGGCCAAGAAGTTTGGCAACAAGCAAGACCTGCTGAAGAAGGGTTCGCAGGAGTTCAATGCGGGTATCGACTGGCGTTTCCATCGTCTCTTCACGGTTTCTGCTTCTTGGCAGAACACGAACTACCGCATGGAAGATGCCTACATGAACGACATCTCATTCAATCTGCCCAGCAACTCCTTCGGCTGCGGTTTCCGCATTCACCCTTCGAAGTATTTCAATGTTGACCTCGGCTATATGCATACATTCTATCGCGACCGCACTGTGAACACCGATTTGGGCAACGGTGTTAACAAGGTGGACCTCTATTCCCGTACGAACGACTGCTTCGGCATAGGTTTCAACATCTATCTCTAACCACTATCAGCCAACAGATATTGGTTTATCAACAACACAGACACTAACTAGAAAGCCTGACAATCCGCCGATTGTCAGGCTTTTTTTGTGCCATTTATGGATTTTCTTCGTAACTTTGCCGTTGTGAATACTTTAGATAATCTATAAGCTCTTAAGATAAATGTTTGAAAACCTTAGCGAAAGACTCGAACGCTCGTTCAAGATTCTTAAAGGTGAGGGCCGCATCACGGAAATCAACGTAGCAGAAACCCTCAAGGACGTACGTCGCGCACTGCTCGATGCCGACGTAAACTATAAAGTGGCAAAGACCTTCACTGACACTGTGAAGAAAAAAGCACTGGGACAGAACGTGCTGACCGCCATCAAGCCTTCGCAACTGTTGATAAAAATCGTACACGACGAGTTGGCTGAGCTGATGGGTGGGCACGCTATCGACATGCAGCTTGTGAGCCGCCCCTCCGTCATTCTCATGGCAGGTCTGAACGGTGCGGGAAAAACCACGCTCAGCGGAAAGCTCGCCCTCTTCCTCAAGACGAAGAAGAAGCGCCGTCCCCTGCTTGCTGCCTGCGACACCTATCGTCCTGCCGCCATCGAGCAGCTCCGCGTGCTGGCAGAGCAGATCGACGTGCCCATTTATATGGACTTGGAAGAGAAGGATCCCATCGTCATCGCCCGCGCGGCTTTGGCAGAAGCCAAGGCAAAGGGCTACGACACCGTCATTGTTGATACCGCTGGACGTCTGGCAGTGAACGATGTGCTGATGAATGAGATTGCTGCCGTGAAGGACGCCGTCCAGCCCGACGAGACGCTCTTCGTCGTTGATGCTACGACCGGACAGGATGCCGTCAATACAGCGAAGGAGTTCAACAGTCGTTTAGGATTCGACGGCGTCGTCCTGACGAAACTCGATGGCGACACGCGCGGCGGTGCTGCACTCAGCATTCGTTCCGTAGTAGATAAGCCCATAAAATTCGTCGGAACAGGCGAAAAGATGGATGCCCTCGATGTGTTCCACCCTGATCGTATGGCGGATCGCATTCTCGGCATGGGCGACATCGTCAGCCTCGTTGAGAAAGCCCAAGAGCAGTTTGACGAGCAGGAAGCAAAACGCCTTGCTAAGAAGATTGCCAAGAACCAATTTGACTTCAACGACTTCCTGAATCAGCTTCAGCAAATCAAGAAGATGGGTAACATCAAGGACTTAGCCGCCATGATTCCTGGTGTTTCGAAGGCCATCAAGGATGTAGATATCGACAATAGTGCCCTCAGCGGCATCGAAGCCATTATCCTTTCCATGACTCCGAAAGAGCGTCAGCACCCCGAAATACTGAATCAGAGCCGCAAACAGCGCATCGCCCGAGGCAGCGGACATACGATTCAGGAAGTAAACCGCTTCATCAAGCAATTTGAGCAAACGCGCAAGATGATGAACATGATGGGCGGCAGCGGTATGAAGCAACTTATGCGCAATATGCCCAAAGGATTTCCGGGAATGCCGGGGATGCCAGGAATGCCTCGTCTGAAGTAAGGAGCAGGTGGCCAGGGTTCTGCCCTGATGCTTCTGCATCTTTTAGCTATATGACAATAAAGACAGGTGGACACGTTTAGCAACGACTAAGCGTGTCCACCTGTCTTTATTCTATCCGTCTGCCCTGACAGCCTGCTATTGGCTTACGCCGGGCAAATCGTCCATGACGAACATCTCGCGCCGCTTGTAATGGAGCAATTTTGCCATACAGTTGGCGGGGAATGACTCTACGAGCGTGTTGTATTCGCGCACACTGCCATTGTAGTAACGGCGCGCCGATGCAATATCTTCCTCAATGCGTGAGAGCTCGTGCTGCAGATTCAGAAAATTCTCGCTGGCCTTGAGGTCGGGATAGGCTTCTGCCGCTACGACAGCATTCCCCAATGCCCTGCCAATGCCTGCTTCCAGCTTCATACGCAGAGACATATCAGAAATTTCCACCCTTGCGCGCACTATTTTCTCCAATGTTTCTGCCTCATATTGCGCATAGCCTTTAACTACTTCTGCCATACGCGGCACGAGGTCGAAGCGTTTTCGCAGACAAACGTCCATCGTGGAGAAGGCTTCATCCACCTTATTACGCAGCATCACGAAGCGGTTGAAGAGAAAGATAAGCCCCAGCAAAAGGGCGAGGCCAATGCAAAGTATGATGATTTCAGAGGTATTCATAAGACAGGATATTCAAAGAATGGTAGAAAGTGTGAGAGGAAGCGATGTTTTACCATCCGCCGCCACCACCGCCGCCACCGCCGCCACCGGCATAACCGCCACTGGAGGAAGTCGTGAGGCTTTGCGCATTCACGGCGGAGATGGCCTTCGCAGAAGCCTGCGTCATTTGCGTGGTCAGACTATTGAGCAAGATGCCCGTGGTATAGGCATGGCTGCTGACATACCAGCTCGGCTGCTCCACCCTGATGTCTTTGAAGAGATCCACCCACTTGTCCGTGATGCCGAACACCTGCGCGTAGGGAAGAATATGGAAGAAATATTCAGGTTCATCGTCAACGAGTGCCCGCAGACGTTCCTTTTCCGCCGTACGTATGAACTCGCGGAGTCCGAGCAGCTTGCCCATCATTTCTACGCGATAATCCGTGTTTACATTGAAACGTCCCATCAGGCAAACCACGATGAAACTGCCCAGATAGAGCGTCACCACCATCTGTGGGGTGAGGAAACTGTCCGTCGGATGATGAGCAAGGAGATACAACGCGCCAAGGCTAAACAAAGCCAGCACGAGAAAGCCACCGACAGCCTCCACGAAGCGTGCCGTCGCACTGCGCAGCAAGTCGGAAGCTGACAGGAAGAGGCGCAGCATCATCAAAAGGAAGACGGGCATGACAAAGGCAATCGATAATCCCAACGCCTCTCCTTTGGCAAATTCGTGGGGCGACGCGCAGAATACCACTGCCGCCATAGCAGGCAGCAACAGCAAAGGCAGTGCGATGTAGCCACTGGTACGCGTCAGCCTGCGGTCGCCGCGAAACACTTTCGCCAGCGACATGCGCGCTTTCTCCAATCCTTTTACGTGTCGTTCCTTCAGGTCAGAGAGGCGAATCTGGTCGCCATCGCCAAAGAGGGCGTGGAGGAACTCCTGCTGATAGGCGGGTGCATCTGCTGGCAAGGGTTTTAGTCGCGTCAGCTGCAGCGTCTTGGGTTTTTCCAGTTCCTCGATGCTGAGATGCCCGCGATATGCCATCCACGGTATGAGCGACACCATATCTACCTGATCAGCCTGCTCATCAATGATGACTCCCACTTCAGCACTGCTAATGCCCTCGGGCGGATAAAACTCTATCTGCTTCGTCACGTGGCGATGTCGGATGCGCAGCGCGAAGAAGAGAGTCAGCACGAGGAGTGCGAGCGTGGCGTAAAAATACCCTTTCATCCAACTGTCGCTGGCTTCCTCCACATCAGCAAAAAATCCCTCGGGCAACTTCTGATAGAGCGTCACAGCCTGATGCGGCTTCAGCTGAAAGCCTTCGCCGCAGATAGCGCCATCTTCGTAGCGCACACGAATGTTGGCGGCATTGCCCGTGTCGCCCCATTCTCCGCTATATACGCTCAGAGCCTGCTGCCACTCTGCTGGTATGGGCCTCGCCGTCTTGATGCGGAAGCTGAAATGGCGCGTCTCCACCTGATAGTCGGGCCCGAGCAGCGTGTGGTAGATATAATCGCGTTGGCGACAACGGTCATCGGGATATTGATAGGTGTAGTGCAGCGTATAGGTCTGCGTGCCTTCTATGGTACGTTCGGCATCGCCTATCTTGATGAGCGTCAAATCATTGTCCTCACTGATTTGGAAGGGCCATCCCTCCACCTCTATATCGTCGAGGCGGCAGTAGAACTGATAGTCCCTTCTGTGGCGTTCGCCATTTTCATCCTCGTCGCCGCGAATCAGATTGAAATGTTCGTTGCGATAGAGGTAGATGCCGTGGTGTGGGGTTGCGAAATTCACCTTCACCGTCTCCGTCACTTGCCATTTGTTGTCCGTCCCGATGGTAGCTTCAATGTGGAAATCCTCGAAATATAAGGTAGAATCCACCTGCGCCCGGACTATCTCAGGCAGCAGTATGCCGACAAAGGCGAGGCAGATGTGCCAGAAACATCGCGTCATAATCATTGATATTAGAGGCAAGTAGGTAATGAATAGATTTTTGGTAGGTTCTATAAGCCCTGCCCCTCAGTTTGCTACTGATAGGCAGGGCTTCTTCTTGCATTCGTCAGGCAAAACGCTTACTTCTTGGCAGCATTGCATTTCTTTGCGCCGTCGCACTTCTTCTTGCCGTCGCATTTCTTGGCAGCGTCGCACTTCTTCTTGCCATCGCACTTCTTGGCAGCGTCACACTTCTTCTTGCCATCGCACTTCTTCTTGCAGTCCTTCTGGCAGTTGTCCTTGCATTTGCTCTGGCAAGCCTCGCCACACTGCTTCTTGCAGACACTGGTGGTGTTGCAGCATTTCTTCTTATCGTCGTTGGAAGACTGAGCCGAAGCAGTAGAGAAAGTCAGGATGAAAGCTCCGAGGAGAGGGAGTGCCATCTTGGCAACTCGCTGGAATAATGTCGTCTGTTTCATAATGTTAGGGATTAAAATAAAAAAAGGATATTCAAAAGGTGTTCAAAATCATTTTGCACAGCCGGCTTTTCATGCTAAATCAGCCTCAAAACCGATGCTGTCAATGGCTTGCATCAGCGTCTCGGCATCTGCCGTACCTCTGACAACGACGCGGCCGGAAGCCTGATGCACCTCCACATCTGCCACACCGTCCACGCTCCGCAGCGTCTTCTCTACGGTGGCAGCGCAGTGCGAGCACGTCATGCCGCGGACGGTGAGGTGAACGTCCGCCGGCGCATTGTCGTTTTCCGCCTCAGCGTCAGCCGGGCAGCAGCCACACTCATGATGTCCGCAGCCGCAGCCATGATGTTCATGGTGTCCGCAGCCGCAATCGTGATGCTCCTGATGCCCGCAGCCGCAGTCGTGATGCTGTTCCCCCTGCTCATGGCAGTGGCAATGCCCATGCGCCTTGCCCCAGCCCAAGCCAAACCTTGGCAGCAACAGCGCATTGAGCAGGAGGAGAATCAGCACAACGGTCGAAGCCCACATCCACCATGCGCCATCGTCGTGGCAGCAGGCAGTGGCCCCGGAGAGTTCGCTAAGGAAATCAGCCTGTCCGCTAAACTGCAGATGGTCTATCAGCGCACCGAATCCTACGGCTCCCATGATGATGCTCACGAGGTAAGCCGCCAATGTCTTGCCGCCCAGCACTTTCCGCACCACCAACAGCGAAGCCACGTTGCACGCCGGCCCCGCCATCAGCAACACCAAGGCCGCCCCCGGCGTAAGTCCCTTCATCATCAGTGCGACGGCAATGGGAATGGACCCCGTGGCACACAGATACATCGGGACGGCTATGCAAAGCACGAGCAACATGGACGCCCACGTGTTGCCTTGAAAGACGGCAAAGGCCTCAGCAGGCACGAATGCCGTAATCAGAGCTGCCACCACGAGTCCAATGGCAAGCCATTTGCCGATGTCGCCCATCATTTCCACATAGGCATACCCCACTGCCTCCCGCATCTTGGCTGCAAACGAGCGTGGCTGCCCGTGGTGTTGGTGCGGTGCAGGCGTGGCAGCGGCAGCCGGCTCAGCGTTTTCCGTCCAAAGGTGCGTCAGCGTTCCGGCAAAGAGTGCCGTGACGATGGCTGCAAAGGGGCGTATCAGTGCAAAGGGCCATCCCATCAAGCTATAAGTGGCAATGATGGAGTCGATGCCCGTCTGCGGTGTGGCAACGAGGAATGCCGTCACGGCTCCCTGCGAAGCTCCCTCGCGCCGGAGCGACATGGCAGTCGGAATCACGCCGCATGAGCAGAGCGGCAGCGGAATGCCAAACAGCGTGGCGTACACCACCGACCGCAGATTCCGCTGCGACAGATAGTCTGCGAAATAGTGGTTCGGGATAAAGGCGTGCATCAGGCCTGCCAAGCCGAAGCCTAACAGCAGATAGGGCGACATGCCATTGATGAGGCAAAGTATATCGTTCATATTATTATATATATATATATGTAAGAACGAAGGCATCAAGCCTTTCTGCGGGCAAAGGTACGCCGAAGTTTTTGCAAACGGTTTGCAATCAGTCTCTATATGTAAGCCATGAAAATTTGTTTTATGGCTTGCTTACCTCCTCCCCCACTCTCTCTTGCACTTCGCGCAAATGCCCTTGACCACGTATTCGCGCTCCAGCGGCGTGAAGTCGTCCGGAATATCCACATGAGGAATTTCCAGTTCATCAAGGCACCACGTCTTCCGGCATACCACGCACGTCAGATGCACATGGCCATGATGCACCTCCGTGTCGTGACAATGGCAGACGCAGTATTTCTGGCACCCCATTCCGTCATCGACGAGGTGCAGCAGCTTCGCCTCAGAGAAGAGCGTGAGCGTGCGAAACACGGTCGATTTGTCAATCGTGACGAGCAGATCGACCATATCGTTCAGCGTGAAGGCATTGCGAATATGCTGCCTCAGCGTGCGCCATATCAGACTGCGAATGGCAGTGACGCGTATGCCCGCTTCCTGCAGTTCCGCATCGTAGTCTGGCATATCAGGATTCTGCATCTTGTTGCTCTTTGGTCATGGCAGGCGAAGATGTTTCAGGCCTCTGCTCCCCCAGCCCCATGCCGAAGACACCGCGAGGGAACTGCATGGTGCAGCAGTGGAGGCTGCCGTGCTGCACGATGAGCGTGCGGCAGTCGATTCCCACGATGTCGCGCCCGGGGAAAGCCTTTGCTATTTGCCGCAGTGCCACCTCGTCCGTCTGCGGCTGTGCATAGACTGGCACGAGCACGGCATCATTCAGGATGAGGAAGTTGGCGTACGTGGCGGGCAGGCGCTCGTCGTCAAGCAGGCAGGGTGCAGGCATGGGCAGTGGCAGGAGCCGATAAGGCTCGCCCTCTGCCGTGCGGAACGCCATCAGTTCCTCCTCCATAGCGTGCAGTTCGTCATAGTGTTCGTCCGCCGTGTCTTCACATTTCACGTAGGCAATCGTCTGATTCGGGCAGAGCCTTGCCAGCGTGTCGATATGGCTATCCGTGTCGTCGCCGGCGAGATAGCCGTGGTGCAGCCACAACACGCGTTTTGCCCCGAGGCGTTCTCCCAGCAGTCGTTCCACCGCCGCCTTGTCAGGCGTGCTGACGGCATCGCCCCTGCGCCGACGGTTCGGATTGAGCAGGCAGGCAGCCGTGGTCAGCAGTGTGCCTGCGCCATCGCTCTCAATGGCTCCACCCTCCAGCTCAAAGTCGAGGGCGGAATCATAAAGCCCGCAGAACATTCCGCTCTGCGCCAGCCGGGCATTGATGGCATCATCATGTTCGGCAGGAAATTTTCCGCCCCATCCGTTGAAGCGGAAGTCCATGAGGTGAAGTCCATCCGTGTCCTCGATGGTGATGAAGCCATGGTCGCGCGCCCAAGTGTCGTCGGTGGGACATTCAAAGAGGCTGATTTGCTCCAGCGCCGCCTTCGGCATCCGTTGCCGCAGCAGCGTTTCCACTTCGTCGGGCTTCGGCGTGACGATGATGAGCGGCTCGCGCTTGGCAATTTCAAATGCCATCCGCAGATACGTCTCCGTCACTTCCTCAAGCCTGTCAGCCCAATCCGTGTCTTCGTGTGGCCATGTCAGCTGTACGCCGCTCTGCGGAGCCCATTCGGCAGGCAGGCAGCGGATTTTGCGCCGCGTCTCGCTCGCGTGGTCCATTTGCTGCATCAGCATTTCGAAGCGAGCGTCGGCTGCTCCGTCTCTCGGAGGGTAAACATTGATTATCATTTGCTCTTGATGGTGATTGAAGTCAGCATGAAATTGTGCGTGTTCGCCGGGAAATCTCAGCAGGGAGCGAAGTTTCCTCAGCGTTGTGCGTGCAAAAATACGATATTTTGCCTGATTTCGCCCCCTTCGCCCCGTATTATTTGTCCTTCCATGACACTGGCAGGCTATGGCGTCTACAAAAAATGGGAATCCACACCGATTGGAGAAGCCCCCAAACGGTGTTGATTCCCATTATTCTGAGTATAGGTAGGTTCTAAGTTTGCAGGTAGGTTCTATAAATTAGTTTTCAATGTAAGGCAGTGCTGCTGTTTTACTTGGATGTCGGCACGATAGTCGCAAATACATCGCAAGCCAATTGATAGAACCTATCTATAAAATAGTCTGCCGCGCCTTACTTCACCATGAATTTCTGCGCCACGCCCATTCTGCCGTGCTCATAAGCGATGGCAATGTAGGCACCGGGAGCGAGATGGCTGAGGTCCAGACGCTCGCCCGCAGTGCAACTGGTGTGTGCCACGGTCTGTCCGCCTGCGCTGACGATGCGCACTGATGTGCCTTCGGCCTGACCGTTCAGCAGCAACTGGCGGCTGCCGGCATCGAAGTTCAGGGTGAGCGTCTGCAACTGCTGGGCTGGCTGTATGCCGACGGTGGCAGGCTCATAGTTGTAGGTGTAGCTTCTGGACTTCACGAGTTCCATCGTATTCGTATCCGTTGCCCAAAGCTCGTCGCCCAGACGCTTATAGAGGGAGCGTGCAATCTCGGAGACGGGGTTTTCGGGCGATGTGGGGTAAGCCACTGCTGCGGCAGGCGTCGTCTTGTCGTGGGTGAAGACGATTTTGCTCTCCACCGTATTGCGGGCGTTGCGCTGCTCGTACGATTCCAGATTGCCGTCTGCATCGTAGTTATAGACATACTTGTTGTGGAGCGTGGTGGTCTGGTCGGGGATGTAGATATTGCCCACGGTGTAGTGGTATTCGAAGGCCAGACGTCCGGCATCGTCATACTCATAGAGGTTGCGTCCGGAAAAGTAATACTTGTCAGCCTCATAGCGGTCCTGCTGCCATTCCTCTTCCTTGACGAGTTGCCCCGCCTCATCGTAGAAATACTCTACGAAGACGAAGGGGGCATCAAGCTCGTCGGCCCAGAATTGTTCCTGCTTGGTGAGCTTGCCGTTCTTGTACGTATAAGCGATGTGGGCACTCTGTATCATGCCCAGCCCTTCGCGGTTATAGTTGTCGCGACTGACGATATGGCCCTCGCTGTCATATTCATAGTCCAGACGATAGGCTGGCACGAACGAGGGGCTCTCCGGGTCAAAGACGTATGACATGTCCTGCTCCGTGAGGATGCTCGTACACTGTCCCTTGTCGTTGTAGGTGTGGGTGTGGAGCAGATACATCTCATAGGTGTAGTTCAGGTACATGAACTCGAACACGCGGTTGTACTCATCATAGTTGTAGTAGCTGTTTTCGCGGTCATCGCTCGAAATCACTGATACGAGGCGTTCTTTCACATCATAATTCTGTGCGCTTGCGGGCGATGTTGCTCCCATCAGCGCAGTCAAGAGTAGAAGTAGTTTCATATATAAATGTTTTAGAATGATTGTTCAGGCCAGATAGAACCTACCTGCAAGTGCAGAATGAGTCGCAAATATAGATGAAATGCCGAAAAAATCAAAAGAAATGCCGAAAAAACTCTTCAGAAGCACCTGTTTTTCCCACGGAAGCAGGCAGGGCGCGCCGAAAAACATCAAAACAAGCAGGCAACAGCGACAATGGCGGTGTGTCCCCCAAACAGCGATTTCGGGCGCGAGCAGATGGGGCAGCACACCATTACGAGGGGGCATGATGTAAAAACAATGATTGGGCAAGCACGCCATGAAGGGGCAGCACCGCATAGCTCAGGGCAAGCGGAGTTTCTGACAGCGTTTTTCAGAATTTCTGCTGCCATGCTGCTCCCAACTGACCACACAGAGGAATCAGACTGACCACTTTGAGGGCTGAAAGTGACTGGATTTTGGGGTGAAAACGGTCAGAAACAGGGGTGAAAATGACCACTTGAGAGGCAGAAGCCATGCCGAAAAAAAACAAATGCCATGCGAGGCCGAGCCAAACGAAGGGGCGAAAAAAAAAATACCAGCTGAGGGCAAACCTCAGCTGGCAGGGGAAATGATGGAGAAACTCGGAGCTGCGCGATGGCCACACACGCGGGGCGCACGCCCATCAGGGCGATGATACCGTACGTGAATGAGGCTGTGAACATCAGCACAAGCGCGCGAGCACGCCTATCGGAGCAGCTCGGCAGGAGAGCCAAAGACCTTCTTGCCATCGAGCAGATAGATGCCCTCACGCTGCGAATGCTTTTCCACGCGACGCCCGTAGAGGTCGGTCAGCGTGGCAGGGGCTGTGCGGTCGGCAGTGGGGATGTCGATGCCTGCCGGCACTACGTATGCAGCATTGATGACATACGTGATGGAGCCGGGCATAGAGCCGTAGGTGTAGGTGAGCTTCAGGCTGAACGTCTTGTCGGCATTCACATAGGCAGCCTCGTGGAGCGTTCCGCTGATTTTCTTCTCCGTGCCATCGACCGTGATGGTCTCGCTGATGGTCTGCTCAGGGGTGAAGACGGAAGAAAACGTGGTGGCATCGAAATCGAAGGTGGCATCGTGGATGGTGAAGCTGGGAATCGTCAGGCGCATGGCGTTGAAGCTGACGGCGGGCATGGTGATATCGCCCGTGGTGTTCGTCTTGAGGGCGAAGCGGATGGTGTCCGACTTGTTTTCCTGCGAGGCCTCAATGCCCATGAACACGCCCGAGAAACTCGACGGGCCTGCGAAATACATTGGCTCATGGTTTTGAGCCGTCAGGTGAAGGCAAGCCGCTATGCCTGCCATCAGGAAGAGGATTTTTTTCATTATTCCGTAAAGAAAAGAAGTGGGGGGAGATTAGAAATTCACATTGACGTCAAGTCCGAACTGCAGAGGTTTTGCCTGCTGCGCAAAGCCGCGGCCCGCGCTTTCAAAGTAGAAGGTGGCATAGCGGGCATCGGTCAGGTTCTTCAGCCAAGCCTGCACCTTCAGCTTTCCCATCTGCGCCACCAGCCGTGCGCCAAGGATGGGGGTGAAATCCTCAGTGTGGGCATTGTCTTCCGTCCAGTAGATGCGTCCGGCTCCCGAGACGTTGGCACCGAGGGTCAGGCTGCTGAAGAGGCGGCGCGCAAAGAACCACGTGTAGGCGGCATCGGCATGCAGCGTATGGCGGGGGACGAACGGCACGAAGTTGCCCGAATAGTCTTCATCCCGCCCGCCGTCGTATTCCTTGAAGATGGCGTGGGTGAAGCCATAGCTGGCGGTCAGCGCGATGTGGCGTGTGGGGCGATAGCCCACGGAAGCCTCTGCGCCTGCGCTTCGGCTATGGCCCGCATTGACCATCATGCGCCCTAAGCCCGAATCTGCAAAGCGGGCTATCTGCTGATTGCGCGTATCGACGTAGAAGACGGCGGCATCGGCTGCCAGACGCCCACTGAGGAAATCGAGGTGAACGCCCAGCTCATAGTTCCACGAGTACTCGGGCTTGAAGGTCAGCTGAGTGATGTCGGGGGTGGAGAACTTTGGCATGTTCTGCTCCATCGTGCGGTCCACATAGTCAGGGAGCGGAATGTATTCGCCTGGGTTTTCGGGGTCGGGGATAGCCTGCGGTATGTTCGGCAGGCTCTCCGTGAGGTCTCTGAGATACTGCACCACGCCCGCGCGTATGCCCCGCATCATATCTACGCTGAGAGCCCCTTGCAGGAGGTCGCCGAACATCTGCAGATTGTAGCCCCCGGAGCGTTGGCCCACGGCGGCAGAGGCGTAGATGCTGCCGCGGTCATTGCGAAACTGATAGCGGAGGGCGAGCTTCGGGAGTAGGCGGAGATAGTCGTTGCTCATGCGGCCATCGTAGGCGGGGCGGCTTTGGAGGTCGAGGTGGACGGACATCTTGTCGTTCATGCCGTTCGGCATGTCGAAATCATAGTCCACGACGGCGGGCGCCTGATAGTCCAGGCGCAGATGCTCATAGTCCAGGCGCAGCCCGAGAGTGGCGGTGAAGCGCGGAGCCAGCGTCAGGTTGCTCTGATGGAAGAGGGCGGCTCCGACTGTGGGGGTCTTGAACGTGCCGCCCATGAGGAGGCGGTCAGCATCGAAGCTCACGCTCATCTGTTCAAACTGCATCGAGCCCAGAAAGCCCATGGTCTTCACGTCGGGCATGGAGGAATTGATGTTTCCCTCCAGCCATCGCAGGCCATCGTCATAGAAAGTGACGGGCCCCGTTGTCCGCATGTTCTGCCAGAGGAAGCTGGCACCGCAGATGCCCTGCCAGCGGGGATGGTGGTCGCGGCTCCGGAAGATGACTTCCTCGCTGAATGTGCGGAGCCGTTGGCGCTGCTCAAGGGTGTAGATGTCGCTGGCCAGGAAATCTTGGTCGAGGAGCATCTTGTCGGTCATGAACTGCGTGCCTGTGACAGCGGTCATCGCCCATTTCTCTGCGCTGTGCTCGATGCTCACACCGCCTCCCGCCAGACTTCGGCGGTAACGGTTGTCGCGGTTGTTGCAGATGCTCCCCACGAGCTCGGGGTATGGCTCGGGGTCAGTGGCAGAAAGGTTGCCCTCATAGCGATAGGGGTAGGCGCGCTCGTTGTTATAGTCGTAGTAGGCAGTGAAGTCGAATTTCCAGGCATCGGAGGCGCGGAAGATGGCTCTGGCACGTCCGCCGCCGGCATTCATCCGGTCGGCATGGCTATGGGTGGTGACGTTTTCGTAGAATCCGCTCCCGCCCTCGTAGTAGCCGCCGACGGAGAATGCCATCCGATGGCTCGGACGATGATAGTGCGTGAGCGCCACGCGTCGGTGGTTGTCGCCCGTGGCATAGCCCAGCTTCAGGTCGGTGCCTTGGTAGATGAAGGGGTTTTTCGTATAGACGCGGATGATTCCGCCCATGGCGTTGCGCCCGTAGAGCGTGCCCTGCGGCCCGCGCAGCACATCGATGCGCTCGATGTCGTGGAAGCTGAAGTCGTAGGCCGACTTGTCGGAGTAGGGAATGTTATCGACATAGAGCGCCACGGCTGGTGTATTGATGCGGCTGCCCACGCCGCGCAGATAGATGGCAGAGGTGATGCGGCTGCCATAGTCGGGGATGAAGAGGTTGGGCACGATGGTGCTGGCTCCCTTCACACTGTTGATGTGCTGGGAGAGCAGGGCCTCATGCCCTATCATGCTAACGGCGGCGGGCTGCCCACGCAGGCTTCCCGTCTCCTTGGGAGTGGAGACGACTGCCACCTCATCGAGCGAAATCTGCCGCAGTGTGTCGGCATCCGTGGGCAATACCGATTCGGGCAGGGCGGATGTCAGGGAGAAGAGTATGGATAATAGCATGGCGATAATTTCAGGCTGAAAGCTGCCGCGCCGGTATGCCGCAGCCCCTCCGCCTTGCAGGCAGCTGGCTGGCGGCAACCCTCGCAGCATGGCTGAAGCCTATACCAAAAAAAGATTGCGGGTGCAAAGGAACGTAAAATCCTTTGTACTCGCAATCCTTATTTTTGGGGAAATGATCACTTTGAGGGGGCGTTTTGACAGCCCCGCGAGGCAATCACGGGCTTTTTGAAGGGGCAAACGGCTGAGGGGGAGGCTGATTCCGGCTCTCAGAGCCTGACGGCGGCAGCTTTTTCCCCTTACTGATAATATTCCTTCTTGCCTGCTGCCAGCGTGTTGAGCATCAGCATGCAGATGGTCATGGGGCCTACACCGCCGGGGACGGGGGTGATGGCACTGCAAAGCGGGGCTACCTGCTCATAATCGACATCGCCGGAGAGGCGGAAGCCCTTGGGGCGCGATGCGTCGGGAACGCGCGTGGTGCCGACATCAATGACGACGGCACCGGGTTTCACCATATCGGCAGTGACGAAGCCCGGACGGCCGATGGCGGCTATGAGGATGTCGGCCTGCCTGCACTCCTCTTTTATATTACGCGTATGGCTGTGGACAATGGTCACCGTGGCATCGCCCATCTCCTTCTGCAGCATGAGCTGCGCCATCGGACGGCCGACGATGTTTGAACGGCCGAGGACGACGCACTTCTTGCCGCTCGTCTCAACGTGATAGCGGCGCAGCAGTTCGAGAATGCCTTTGGGAGTGGCGGAGATAAAGCAGGGAAGACCGATGGCCATCCGTCCGACATTGACGGGATGGAATCCATCGACGTCCTTGCGGTAATCGATGGCTTCGATGACGCGCTGCTCGCTGATATGACGTGGGAGCGGAAGCTGCACGATGAAGCCATCGACGCTGTCGTCATGGTTCAGCTCGTCGATGCGACTCAGAAGTTCTGCCTCGGTGATGTCGTCTTCATAGCGAATCAGGCTGGACTGGAAGCCGCAAGCCTCGCAGGCCAGGACTTTATTGCGGACGTAGGTCTCAGAACCGCCGTCGTGGCCGACGAGAATGGCTGCCAAATGGGGACGACGCTGGCCGTTCGCCACCATTTTCTCTACCTCTGACTTGATTTCTGCCTTGATGATGGCCGCAGTGGCCTTACCGTCAATGATTTGCATGGGCTGTAATGATGTTTTAGGGGGAGTAACTTTACGGGCAAAGATACTGATTTTAATCCTTTTCGTCGAAAAATAGGGGCAATACATTTAACTTTTTCGACCGAAAAGCGTCTTTATTGGTACTTTTGCGACGCAAAAACAGAACAGACCTTTATGGGCTGCACGATACTGACTACAACACACTGACGACTATTCTCTACAGAAATCCCGACACTTGACTATGAAACTGCGTTTTATCTCTCTGGCTATGGCGGCTGCCTCACTATGGGTGTGGGCAGAAGATGCCGTGAAGGTCACACTGCTGATGCGCGACGGAACGACCGTCGAGAAGCACGTGGAGGCTGACGAACAATTTTACTTCGACCACGACAACGATTGCCTCTCGTTTACATCTGGATCGAACTTCAAGCTATCGGACATTGCATCAATAAGCATGGCTTACTTGCCCACTGACAATGGGGGCGATGTGCTGCCGTCTGACGAGGCAGATGTGGTCTATGTGGAGTGGAACGGGACGTCAGCACCGCAAATCAGATGCTCCTCGGCGGATGTGAACATTAACGTCGATGGGCAGAACGTCACGCTGACGAATGCCAACGTGCTGGCGGAGATGACCTATGTGCTGAGTGGCACGGCGGAGGCGGCGAACTCTTCATGAAGGTCTATGACGACTGCATCAACTCGGCGGGTGCTATCCTTTTCAACGGCGCGAACGTCATTTGCTACTCCACGGGCAATGATGCCATCGATTCGAACTATGGGCGTTCGGGAGCTATCAGCGTGGCGGGCGGAACGGTCATTGCTTTCAGCCAGCGCGGCGGAGCCGAAATGGGCATCGACTGCGATAATATGAGTTACGTCAGTCTGACGGGCGGAACGCTCATAGCGGGCGGCGGCAGTCAGGGAGGTTCTTCTACCACGCTTTCGGGAAGCACCATCCCCTCACGCGGCACGACGTCGGCAATCTCCTTCACCGAGGGTGACTACTACAGTATCGCTTCGCCCGACGGCAATGTCCTGACGTGGCGGATGCCTTGCAGCGTCAATTCCAGCTATACCATTTTTGCGACGGACTGCGTGGCGAAGGGCACTTCCTGCACGCTTTACCAAAACGCCATAGCCCCGACTGCTGAAGGCATCAACTTCCTGCAAACTGCTGAAGACATGCCGATGATTTGGAGGGGGAACGGCGACACCACTGGTACGCAGAAAACCACCATCGCCTTCTGATTCCTGCCACACTGAGGCTTCGCACAAAAAAACGACGGTTGCAAACGTTCCTGTCACTGGGCAGGAGGTTTGCAACCGTCTTCTGTCAATTGAAAAACACTTAACTGTACTCTATATCTTCTTATGTCTTTTGCGTAGAGTCATGCGTTTGCGCAGGAAACAAGGGAGGAGGCAAGAGCCTTTCCATTTGCTCACTTTCGCTTTCGCCGTGCAAATTTACGGCAAAAGCTGCTCAAACGAAAGGAATCTGTGCAGAAAAACGAGAAGAACGCCCTGAAAATTGCACTAACGAAGGAGATTTGTGCAACGAATAGAGCAAAACGAAACAGTAAGTGACTATCTGCCGGGGAGCAGCTATATGTTCTTTCAGGCAGGGTCAATGAGTTTCACATCCTTGAAGGCGAGCAACACCTTCACGAGCACTGCCTTGTCTGCCTGACGGCGTATCTCGAAGGCGAAACGTGCCTCGTCGAGGGGCTGCATGGCTATCTCCAGACTGTCGCCGCAGCGACCTTCCAGTCCGAACGACATTTCTATGCGGTGCAACTGATGGCAGCAATGCCAATCGAAGGGCAGCATGTCCATCGCCATGTCTAAGAAGCGGATACTGTTCACATGGCCATTGATGTCGAGATCGCTGACGACGCACTGCCGCGAAGCTATCTGCTGGGGTTCGGTGACGCGGATGCGGGTGTAGCCTGCCATAGCGGGCACCTCGTCCAACACGGCAGCACTGAAGCCGCCATTGGGCAAATGCTCCAAATTGATGGGCTGACGGCTCTGATAGTCTATCAAAGCCCATGTGCTCATGCCGCGTCCGACCACCTCGCCCGCTGCATTGCGATACTCAAAATTGCGGTCGGTGAACTGCCGGAATATACGGCTCACCCACGTCGATATACTGAATTGCTGCAGACTGGCCGGCATCTCCTCCATTTCTATGGCAAGACGCGACAGCACCCATCCGCGCTGATGCTCCTTCATATACGTCACGCCAAAACCGTGGGCTTCAGCGTGGAGCGAGGCGATACGGAGGGTCATATTCCCCATGTTCGCCCACGACAGATAACCTTTGAAATCCTCTTGAAAGGGTTCGACCATCAAGGGAAACAGCATTTTCTTTTCTTTCATCTTATAAGTTTTTTTGAGAATTGTCTGACCAACCAGAAGGTTTATCTGACTAACCGGAGGGTTTATCTGACCAACCGGAAGGTTTATCTGACCAACCGGAAGGTTTATCTGACCAACTGGAAGTTTTCCTTATTTTCCTGTCATGATTTCCAGCACGCAGCGGTCCGTTTCGTTCATCGCCTTCGAGCCGATGATGGCGAGATTGCGAATACTGCGGTCCACATCGTTGTCGATGATGCCTTCGACGGACGTTACACATTCGCCCTGCATGGCGAGCATGGCAGAAAGCATGGCGGTTGATACGCCGCTCGTCAGTTTCAGGGCACACGAGGGCTTCGCTCCATCGCAAATCATGCCCGTCAGGTTGGCAATCATGTTCTTTACCGCTGCCGCTATCTGCTCATACTTACCACCCATGAGATAAGTGATGCCGACGCTGCTACCCGTGGAAGCCACGACGCAGCCGCAGAGTGCCGACAGGCTGCCCAAATGCTGCTTGATATAGATGGCAGTGAGATGAGAGAGCATCAGCGCGCGCGTGCGTTCTTCAGCCGTATTGTTGTTCTCATCGGCGAAAACCATGACGGGGTTCGTCGCGCAAATGCCCTGATTGCCACTACCGCTATTGCTCATGACGGGAATCATTGCGCCCGCCATACGGGCATCGCAGGCACTGGCCGTGGCCATCAGGACATGGCTGAAAATAGAATCGCCGAGAATGCCCCGTCCGAGTGGGCGATGGAGGGCTTTGCCCAGACAATGGCCATAGTTGTGCTCGCGACTTTTGCTCGCCGCCTGCATATTAAGTCGTCCCGCCTCGTTGATGAAGTCGATTTCGCTGATGGGAGCCGTCGTGGCAAAGTCATAGACGAGCTTCAGCGATAGTTCCGGCAGCGGCTGCCCATCGTTCTCGTTAGAAGGCTGTAGCGCAGTCGTCGCTTCCTGAGCGCATCCCGTGAAGTTCGTATGTTCATGGGCAATGCTCGCAGAGGCCGAATGGCCGCAGGCATCGCTGACACAGACATCGACAAAGAGCTTCTCGTCGCACGCCACATCGCAACGTCTGAAATCCTCAGGCGTAGCCAGCCGAATGTCAATGCGCCCTTCATCGATGTACTGACATCCCCGCTCCACCGCCTCAGGATTGCTCTCGCGCAACACTTCCAGCCCATATTCGCTCTTGCCTATCAGCGCGCCGAGGGCAATGGCGATGGGCAATCCAGACATGCCCGTGCCGGGAATGCCTACGCCCATGGCATTTTTCAGGATGTTTGCCGACAGGCGCACATCTATGCGATGGGGGATGAGCGTGGGGTCGGCACAGTCACGACGCAGGGTTTCCGTAGCGCGTGCCGTCGCCAGTGCCACACAGATAGGTTCGGTGCAGCCAATCGCTGGCACCACCTGTTTCTTCACCAACGCAATGAGGCGCTGGCGAGTCTTGGAATCTATGGTATTCATGGTAAATAGTAAGGTTTCCTTGTTGAATCAGGAATTTGCTCTGACGAAAAAATCTGTTTCCTTGTTGAATCAGGAATTTGCTCTGACGGAAAATCTGAAACAAAGCCCGTCTTCGAAAGCCTGACAGCACAGCCGAGCCTCTTCGTCAGTCATTTTCCGGAATTGCAGAGGCGTCACGCCCATCTCCTGCCTGAAGATGCGGTGGAACGCCTGTCGCGATGCAAATCCGCAGCGCAGTCCTATCATTTCCGTGGGCCATTCTGCTGCCCAATCACTGCGCAACAGCCGGCATGCCTCGCGCGCGCGCAATAAATAGATGAGTCGTTGCAGGCTGTAGCCTGTATGCGCTTTCAGCACCGTCGTGAGATATCCAGCAGAAAGTCCCATCTGCTCTGCCACTTTTCCGGGCGTACATTCAGGGTCGGCATAGCGTTTTCCGTCCATCATCAATTCCATGAATTGCTGATGTATGCGCTCGAAACGCCTGACCCATACCTTCTTCTTGTAATACATGGGGGTTGGCTCAGTTTCTCTCGAAGAAGAGTCGGCGCGCATTCTCCGTCGTCACGTTTGCCACGACTTCCGGCTCCACGCCGTAGGTCAGTGCCAGACGTTCGATGACGAGTGGCAAGAAAGCAGGCTCGTTGCGTTTGCCGCGATAGGGCGTTGGTGCGAGATAAGGGGCATCCGTCTCAATGACAATGCGCTGCAGCGGCACGACGTCTCTCAAAACCTCCGGCAGAGGGCTCTTCTTGAACGTCACCACGCCTCCGATGCCCAGGCAGAAGCCGTCGAAGGTCAGCAATTCGCGTGCCTCTTCAGCCGTTCCGCCAAAGCAGTGGAAGATGCCGCCGCAGAGGCTGGGCCGCAGCGGCCCTAACACCTGCATCAATTCCTCATGCGCAGAGCGCGTATGCACGACGAGCGGCAAGCCGAAACGTATGCTCCACAACGCCTGCCGCCTGAACACGTCCAACTGTTCCTCCCGCCGCGAAGCGTCCCAATAGAGGTCAACGCCCACTTCGCCAATAGCCACGAAGGCGCAGTCCTGACGGCGGTCAGCTTCTATCAGGGCTTCCATCTCGTCGAGCAGTGGCACAGGGTCGGGCGGTAGTTCCGTCGGGTGGAGTCCCATCATGGGGTGGCAGAATCCGCTGTAGGTGCGACACATGGCCATCATGGGTTCGATGCTTGCCGCGTCGATATTCGGCAGCAGCAGCTTTTCAGCGCCAGCCTCGCGTGCGCGGCGGACCACCTCTTCGCGGTCAGCGTCGAACTCTTCGCCATAGACATGGCTATGGGTATCAATGAAACCAATCATGCTTTCAGGCTCTCCGGTCCTCTCCTACACTTTCCGCTTCAGCAGACTCACGGCATATTCCCAGAGCTGACTGGTGTCGGCGTTCAGCTTGCCAAGGATTTCGTGCGCCTCCTCATAGAAATCCTGTATGCGGCGGTCTGCCACGGCAGGAATATTCAGGCGGCGATAGCACGCTATCACATGGGATATCTTTGCCTCCTCAGCCTCCGAACCCTCAGCGGGAGCATTGAGCACGCTGAGGAAGGCATCGCGCTCAGCCTCCGACGCCATACGCTGCAGGGCAGCCACGGTCATAAACGTCTTCTTGCCACACAGGATATCGCCGCCGATGCGCTTGCCAAACACCTTCGCGTCGCCGAAGCAGTCGAGGAAATCATCCTGCAACTGGAACGCCAGCCCAATCTTCTCGGCAAAACGATAGAGCAAATCGCACTCCTCATCAGTGGCATCGGCGAGCAGTGCGCCCATCTTTGCCGCGCAGCCCAGCAGGACGCTCGTCTTGAGGCGTATCATTTCGATGTACTCCTCCTCCGTCACATCGTGGCGCGACTCGAAGTTCACGTCATACTGCTGTCCTTCGCAAATTTCCACCGCACTCTTCAGGAAGAGGGCATTGACATCCTCGTAGCGTCCGATGCGCTGTCCGGCTATCATCCCCGCCGCCATGAGGAGCATGGCATCGCCCGAGAGGATGGCAGTATTGTCGTTCCATTTCTTATGTACGGTAGCCCTGCCGCGGCGCATATCCGCGCGGTCCATGAGGTCATCGTGCAGGAGCGTATGGTTGTGATACATCTCCAGCGCCACAGCGGCAGGGAGCGCGCGCTCCCAGTCAGGGCGGAAGAGGCTATATGCCAGCAGCACGAGCGTGGGGCGCAGGCGTTTTCCGCCCATCGACATCGCGTAGCTGATAGGTTCGTACAAGCCTTCCGGACGTTCGGGATAGGCTATGGCGGCTATGGCTGCCTGTATTTTTTCTAACATGGTTGAAGAAGTTTATGATGATGTGGGGGGATTTCCGTGCCCACCAATTTGAAAACTGAAAGCAAAAGTAGGTAAGTAGGTAATAAAAATTATTTTATAGTAAGTATATGTTAGGAATGATTATGGTTGTATGTTTGAACGCTCTCTTTGGCGCATCTTTTAGCCTTGAAAACAGTCACATAGCCCGCTATGCTCCTTTATTTCAAGACTAAAACCTGCATCCAAATAGAGCATTCAAACATAAAACTAATTTTCATTACCTACTTAATGAAAATTAGTTTTAGGTAGGTTCTATAAATTAGTTTTCATTACCCACTTATATTCATTCGCTAATGGCAATCTCGCCACTACCGATGCAGATGTGTCCGTCGCGCGTGTAAACCACGGCAAACTGTCCGGGCGCAATGCCCTGTATCGGGTCGTCACCGTCGATATGGAATTTCCCTGACGGATGCTGCGCCGTCGGTGCCGTCCGCGTCAGTCTGCCTGTGCGCCAGCGGTCAGTATGGCGCACCTTGAAGGTAATGTCGAAGCACCCCTCCTCCTGCCACGGGTCGCCCGTGAGGAAATGGAAGTCGGCCATGTCGAACGAACGGCCGTACTGCAGCAGATTGTCGTAGCCATGCGACACGTAGAGCGTGTTTTCCTCAATATCTTTCTTGACCACGAACCACGGGCCGCCTCCCAGTCCGAGCCCCTTGCGCTGTCCGATGGTGTGAAACCAATAGCCTTGGTGCTCTCCGACGCAGCGTCCCGTCTCGATTTCCACCACGCGCCCCGTCCTTGTGCCTAAGAATCGCTTGACGAAGTCAGCATAGTTGATTTTTCCGAGGAAGCAAATGCCCTGCGAGTCCTTTCGCCGTGCCGGTGCGAGGCGGGCTTCCACGGCAATGCGCCTCACTTCATCCTTCATCAGATTTCCGAGCGGCAGCATCACCTTTTCCACCTGCCCGCGCTCCAGTTGCGCCAGAAAGTCGGTCTGGTCTTTCACGGGGTCGGGAGCCGTGGCCAGCCAAGTTCCTCCGGCCTCCTGGCCTTTGGCCCTGAGCAATGCTGCCAGTTCAGCCTCATCGCTCGCGGGCGTGCAGAACACCTCGTCTTCGCGGACGCAGCGGGCATAGTGGCCCGTGCAGAGGCGGTCATAGTCTTTCCCCACGCGCTCCTCGAACGCCCCAAACTTTATCAGGCGGTTGCACATGACATCAGGGTTGGGCGTCAGGCCTCGCTTCACGTGGTCCATCGTATAGGTGACCACGCGCTCCCAATATTCTTTCTGGAGGTCAATCATTTCGAGCGGCAGGCCATACTTATGCGCCACCGCCCTACACATTTCCAGGTCTTCCTCGGCGGTGCAGGTCAGTTCGTCATCGCCGTCCATTCCTATCTTTATATAGTAGAGGTCGGGCTTCATGCCCTGTTCCATCAGCAGATGGCAGGCCACGGCGCTATCCACGCCTCCCGAGAGCAAAAGGGCTATTTTCATAAATAAGGGTTGTATAATGACGGGGGGGAGTAGGTAATGAGAGAGGAGTCACTACAGCATCATCTGCGGATGCTTGTCGGCACAGATTTCGCCGATGCGCCGCGCACAACGTTCCATGAGCCATTTCGGGGTGGAGGTGGCACCGCAGATGCCCACACTGTCCGCCTCTGCGAACCATTCTTCCTGCAGTTCCCCGGCATCTTCGATATGGTGTACGCGCTCATTCCTCCTGCGGCAAGCCTCGAATAGCACGCGGCCATTGCTGCTCTTCTTGCCAGCCACGAAGATCACCACGTCGTGGTGTTGCGCAAAGGCTTCGATGCCCGACAGCCGCCCTGCCACACGGCGGCAAATCGTGTCGGCATAATGAAATTCGGCAGGAGGCTGTATGTGGGTCGTCAGATATTCCACGATGGCGTGCAGCCCTTCCACCGACTGGGTGGTCTGTGAGAAGAGGTAGGTGGAGCGCCGCAGGTCAATCTGCCGCGCCTCTTCAATGCTCGCCACCACGATGGCATGGCCGTCGGTCTGCCCCACGAGTCCGAGCACCTCGGCATGGCCGGGCTTGCCATAGATGACGATTTGCGCCTCGGGGTGTTCATCATACACCTTCTTGATGCGGCGCTGCAGTCCGAGCACTACGGGACACGTGGCGTCAATCACCGTGATGCCCTGTGCCTGCGCCTGCGCATACGTGGCAGGAGGTTCGCCGTGGGCGCGCAGCAGCACTTTCGCGTTGTGCAGCTGTCCGAAGGTGGCATGGTCTATCATCTCCAGCCCCATCTCTCGCAGACGGTCGCACTCGCGCCCGTTGTGGACGATGTCGCCCAGACAATAGAGCCGCCCGTCGGCTGCCAGCTCTTCTTCCGCCTTCTCAATGGCAGTGGTAACGCCGAAGCAAAAGCCTGAATCGGCATCAATTTCTATTTTCATAACCATAGTTTCTGAAATTATCAGACACGTCAGAAATTCACTGACAGGTTTCCCATCAGCGAATTGGTGGCCTTGTGGTATCTGGCCCATGCCAGCCCGATGCTGAAGCGCCGCAGATTGAGTCCGGCTCCTGCCGAGAGTCCTGCCATCCGGGCCTTGCCCGCAGCCTGCAACTCATAGGCACGGCGGAAATTGTAGCCCAGAGCGAGCCACATATTATCGCGCGGACGTATCTCAACGCCTGCCACGAGGTGGTTCAGCAGCAGGCGGCCCGTGCCCATCTTCTCGTCGTCGCCCGTCGGCAGATAGTCGCTCTTCTTCCATCGCGTCAGGTCAGTGAGCGTCACGCTGAATGCCACGGGCAGATGTGCCAGGCTCTGCGTCATGCCCAGCTGCAGATTGTAGGGCACTCGCTCCACCACGCCGTCGTACGTCTTCAGCTGTGCGCCGACATTGCGCATGGCGAGCGAAAGGCTCAGCCCCTTCTCCTCATTCAGATAGTTCAGACCGAGGTCCACGGCTATGGCTGCCGCGCTGTAGTCGGCTATGCGCGAATAGTCGAACTTGAGATTCGCGCCTCCCGCCCAGCGGTCAGAGAAGAGATAGGAATATCCCACGCCGAAAATCATGTCCTTCGGTGTGAATTGCCCCATCAGGTTGCCCGAGGCGTCGCGTTCGTCCATCTCTCCGAAGCCCATGTATTGCAGATAGGCAGCTCCCGTGTGGCGGTCGCCGAATGCCATGGCATAGTGTGCGCCCATCCATTTCGCCCCGTCGGCATAGTTCATGAACTGCAAATCCAGGCTGCGGTCATTCGCCGAAGCCAGCATGGCAGGATTCTGCAGTCCGATGCTTGCCATCTCGTCGCTCGTGGAGATATTCTCTCCTCCCAGTGCGGCAAGGTGTGCTGATGCAGGCAGCGTCAGCACGCGCATGGCCGAACTCTCCCCCTGCGCATGGAGCAAGTGGCAAAAGCAGAAACAAAGGGCGAGAATTAGTATTTTTTTCATTTTCACATTCAAATAATGCCACAAAATTACGACATTATTTGGAAAACCTCTGTACTTTTGCACCACAACCCTCTGAAAAGAAGGCTTCCACCGCCTCCTATCAGCCGAAAACGCCGCGATGAGTTGTCAAATGTTGCCCCAGTTTTTATTGCTGCGGGGCACGACATGCTGCCACTGCCTGAAATGAAAGATTCCGACCTCTACAGCCGAGCTTGGTGCGACATGGTCTTTGAAGGCCGCAACCGTGCCTATGGTGCCTACGTCCTGCGTCGCAATGCAGGGCGCAGATACCGTTTTGCCATGATGGTCGTGGGGGGCGCATTCGTCGTGATGGTGGTGCTGGTGCTCATCGCAGGCTTCTTCACCCAGCGTGCCATGAGTCGGTTGGCGGAAGAGGTGCAGCACGTGGTTCATCTTGAGCCGCTGCGCGACCCGGAAGAGCATTACGTGGCTGCCGGACGCCGTGCCCGGCCTCACGCCGCGCCCGATGCGGTGGAGGAGCAAGTGCCGGAGGTGACCGACGAGCCATTGGCAGAGCCCCAGCCTCCTGCGCCCGTCGGCGTGAAAGGGCCTGACGATGGTGCCTTCGAGGAGGAGACGACGCTCGAAGACCAAGCGGCGGACCACAATCAGGGGGAGGAGGAGCTGCCCACAGAGGGGCCGCAACTGATTCCGACGGAGGCTGTGCAGGAAATGCCCGTGTTTCCCGGTGGCTTGCAGGCGTTGATGCAGTTTCTCGATGAGCACTGCCGATATTCTGACCGTGCCATCCGCAACCGTCTGGAGGGAGATGTCGAGGTGAGCTTCATCATCGACACGGCGGGCAACGTAGTCGAGCCGGAAATTACGAAGTCGCTCCACCCCATTCTTGACCAAGCCGTGCTGCAAGCCGTGAAGGAAATGCCGCAATGGCGACCGGGAACGATGCACGGGAAACTGACTCCCACGCGCATCACCGTGCCCGTGCATTTCCAACTGCGATAGGGGCGGACTCCGCTTTCGGCAGGGCGCGAGGCATGTCCCTGCGTTTCGCTGCTGCTTCCGACGGACTATCATGCCAGAGCCATGCGCACACATTGCGGCGCGCATGGCTCTGGCATTTTTTTGTATGGATGTTTCGCTGAAAATGGCGAGATTCGGGCTGATGAGGGCTGCGATTCAGCCAGGCGCGCCTGCGGTTTTTCACTGAATTTAGATTTTCAGGCTCCCGATTTCGTTAATGTTCCATAATTTTTCAAGCCTCAATCGTCATTTTCACGTCTTTTTCTCCCTCGGAAATCCCTGTTTTTGCAGGCTTCGCGTGTGCCACGGAGGTGAAAACACTGAGCTTCGCAGTGCTTCCACTGAACTTCGCAGTGCTTCCACAGAGCTTTTGCCTCAAAAATGACCATTTCGCCACCCAAAAGTGGTCAAATTGCCACCCAAAAGTGGTCACTTTTCCCCCAATAAGTGATTAGTCTTCAGCAAAATTTTCAGTCGGAGACAACGGAAAACTGGAAGGAAACAGCGAAAAACGAGGAAAATACGGCGATGTTGAAGCCAAAACTGGGGGAACGCCTCGGCACTTTCTCGCCAAAACGCCTGTTCTGCCCACCATTTTCTCTGTTTTCGGAGGCAACCCCGGCATGAATTTCTGCTTTTCGGGCGTTAAAGGATGTTAATCCGCATGGTCCGCCCTCCGCAGTCTCAAAGAGCGCGGACGATGCAAGGCCAAGGGCTGGCGGTTTGCGCAGGAGAGAGGCAAGCGCGGTCAGCGTGATGAGGAACGCGCAGAGGGGGGGGGAGGATAATTTAATTGGAGGGACGACGCGGCTCATGAGGATAAGAGAAAGACAAAAAAAACTTCGCAAGCCGAAATGACAGAGAGATTTCAACGTGCGAAGGCTACGAGAGGAAATGAGTATCAGGATTAAGCATCGTCAGATGAGTGGTCGTCGCTTGATTTGCTATCGTCACTTAAATTACGTTTATTGCTTGGCTTAAAGTAAGAAAACATTCCTGAAATTTCTGTCAGCAATTCAATAATTTTACACGCACAAAACAAAATCAGCACAACAAGAACATATATCAAGAAACCTACGAGAACAAAATTTACGATAAAACAGGGTAAATTGTAGAAAACAATATCGCCTAACTTGTTTATAATTTCATGGAATAACATGGCCGTTTGGATTTATAACGCTGCAAATATAGTATATATAACGGAGAGGATAGGGATGAATTGGTGAAAATTTGAAAAAAATTGCATAAAGAGCAGAGATAGTACTCTGTAGATTGTGTGGGTGCCAAAGCGACACCCCGCACGATCGCGCCCTGAAAGGCAACATATTAAATAGTTTTGGTTATACATGCTCGCGGACGGGAGTGTTACCCCCCCCATAATGGTGCTGCCTTTACAGGGCGCAACTAATCAAAACGCTATATCGAACATACTAAAACAGGGGCGCAACCGTGCGGCTGGAAGGGGCATTTGGGCTGCACATCAGGCAGGAATGGCTGGAACAACGCCCCTCGCCCACGGGCATTGCCATGATTGCAATCCGTTTGCAGAAGAATGGGCGTAACTTTGCAGGCAGCAAAAGAAAAACCTCTACTTATGTTTCAAAAAATCCTGCGGTTTTCCATCCGCAACAAACTGACGGTGGGCATACTGACTGTCGTGCTCATCGTTTGGGGTGTGTGGTCGCTGATGCAATTGCCGTTCGACTCCACCCCGGACATCACCACCAATCAGGTGTCCATCATCACCCAAGCTCCCTCCTTGGGAGCGGAAGAGGTGGAACAGTACGTCACGACGCCCATTGAGCGTGCCATGGCAAACATTCCCCGCGTAGAAGGGCGACGCTCCACTTCGCGCTCTGGACTGTCGATAGTCACCCTCGTCTTTGACGATGACGCCGACATCTATTGGGCACGCGAGCTCGTCAATCAGCAACTCCGCGAGGCTGAAGACGTGTTGCCAAAAGACCAAGCTACCGTGGGGCTCGCTCCCATCACGACGGGACTGGGCGAGATTTACCACTACACCCTGCGCACGAAGCCGGGCTACGAGGACCGCTATTCGCTGACCGAGCTGCGGGAACTGCAGGACTGGGTGGTACACAAACAGCTCAGCGGAACGCCGGGCGTGGCAGAAGTGAGCGGATGGGGCGGATATGTGAGGCAGTATGAGGTGGCAATTGACGCTGACCGCCTCAACGCGCTGGGCATCACCATCCCTGAATTTTACCGGGCACTGGCAGACAACAACTCGAATGCTGGCGGTAGCTACATCGAACGCTATAGCAATCAATATTTCATCCGGGGTTTAGGACTCGTGAGCAGTCTGGACGACATACGGAAGATTCCCGTAGCCTACGCCAACGGGCACCCCGTGCTGGTGCGCGATGTGGCAGAGGTGCGCTTCTCGCATGCCAACCGCTACGGTGCCGTCACGCGCAATGGTGAGGGCGAAGTGGTGGCGGGCATTGTGCTCATGCTCAAGGGCGAAAACTTCCAAGAGGTGAGCAAGAGGGTGAAGGAGCGGCTGGCGAAGATTCAGGAGTCGCTGCCGGAGGGCGTCGTCATCGAACCCTTCATTGACCGCACGGACCTCGTCGATCGCGTGACGCACACCATCGGCCGAAACCTCATAGAAGGCGGACTCATCGTCATCTTCATCCTCGTCTTGTTCTTAGGCAACTGGCGGGCTGGGCTGATCGTGGCTTCCGTGATACCACTGTCAATGCTCTTCGCCTTCGGCATGATGCACCAGACGGGCGTGAGCGGCAACCTCATGTCGCTCGGAGCCATCGATTTCGGCCTGATAGTAGATGGGGCGGTCATCATCGTAGAGGCAGTCGTCGCACATATTACGATGAAATACACGGCATCGGGGAAAATGCTGACGCAGAAGGAGATGGACCATGAGGTGTTCGCCGCCTCATCGCGTATTCGGCAGAGTGCTGCCTTTGGCGAAATCATCATCATGATGGTCTATCTGCCGCTGCTCTCGCTTGTGGGCATCGAGGGCAAGATGTTCCGCCCGATGGCACTGACCATATTCTATGCCATACTCGGAGCCTTCATCCTCTCGCTCACCTACGTTCCCGCTGCCAGCGCACTCTTCCTCAGCAAGCGGACGGAGCACAGGGAGAGCTTCTCTGACCGACTGATAAACGCACTGCAACGACTCTACGACCCCGTCATCCACTTTTCGCTGCGCTGGAGCAAGACGCTGATAGCTGCCATGGTGGCCCTGTTCGGCGCAAGCCTCCTGGTGTTCCGAACGATGGGCGGCGAGTTTATCCCGACTCTGGAGGAGGGCGACTTGGCGGCTCAGGTGAGCATGGCGCAGGGCACCTCGCTGGGGCAGATGACGCGAACGATGTCTGACGCGGAGAGGATACTGATGAAATTTCCTGAGGTGAAACAGGTGGTCACGCGCATTGGTTCGGCAGAAATCCCCACTGACCCTATGCCCGTGGAACGCGCGGACATGCTCATCGCCCTGCATCCGAAATCCACTTGGACCACCGCCTCGACGACGGAAGGCCTGCAGCAAGCCATGAGCAAGGCGCTGAAACTCCTGCCAGGCGTGGATGTGGAGATGACGCAGCCCATTCAGATGCGCAACAATGAGCTTATCACGGGTATCAAGCAGGACGTGGCCATCAAAATCTATGGCCCTGACCTCGATGTGCTGAGCGAACAGGCAAAACACCTGGCAGACCTGATACGCCATATACCGGGCATCAGCGAACCCTTTGCCGAGAAGGTGAACGGACTGCCGCAGATTCAGGTGCGCTACAACCGCGACCGCCTGGCGCAATACGGCGTGGACATTGCCACGGCGAACGATGTGCTGGAGACGGCATTCGTGGGGAAAGAGGCGGGCTACGTGTTTGAAAACGACCGCCGCTTCGACCTCGTCCTACGTCTGGACGGCGCAAAACGCAATGACATCGAGACGCTCGAAGGCCTCTTCCTGCCTACGGCGGGGGGGACGACGGTGCCGCTGACGCAGGTGGCGGAGGTGACGTTTGCCAGCGCGCCATCGCAAATCACGCATGAAGAGGGGAGCCGACGCATCTACGTGGGCTTCAACATCGAGGGGCGCGATGTGCAGAGTGCTGTGGAGGAGATTGAAGAGGTCATACGCGAAAAGGCTCACCTCCCTGCGGGCTACTACTACACCTTCGGCGGCGAGTTTCAGAATCTGCAAGAGGCCACGCAGCGACTGATGGTGGCCGTACCCATCGCCCTCGCCCTGATTCTCATCCTCCTCTTCGCCACGCTGAAGAGCCTGCGCGAGACGCTCTTCGTCTTCTCTGCCATTCCGCTCTCTGCCATCGGCGGCATCATGGCACTATGGAGCCGCGGAATGCCGTTTAGCATCTCGGCAGGAGTGGGCTTCATCGCACTGTTTGGCGTGGCGGTGCTCAATGGCATCGTGCTCATCGGCCAGTTCAATCAGCTGGAGCGCGAGGGAATGACCGATGTGCAGCAGCGCATCCTGACAGGCTGCCGGCACAGGTTGCGCCCGGTGTTGATGACGGCACTCGTGGCTTCCATCGGTTTCCTGCCCATGGCCATCTCGAACGGCGATGGCGCGGAGGTGCAGCGACCGCTCGCCACGGTGGTCATCGGAGGTCTCGTCACGGCCACGATTCTCACCCTCATCATCATGCCTGCCATCTACAAGACGTTTACGCCGCCTTTCGCCCAGCGCAAGATGCGCCCCACCAAAGGCACACAGCAGGCTGCCGACTCATCTATATATATATATAACGAAGACGATATGCACAGCGAAGAAGGAACACCCGCAACTCCGAAGGGGAACGCCTCGCCTTCCGCCCTCATCCTGCTCGCCGCCCTGCTCTGCCTGCCTGCTACGGCTCTGGCGCAGCAGGCTGCCGAGCCTCAACGCATGACGCTCGAAGAATGTCTGGACGTGGCGGCAGCACAAAACCCTGACCAGCGCATAGCCGAACTGATGGTGGAGAAGGCGCGACGACTGGAGGCCACGGCATACGATATGGCCAACACAAGCATTGCCCTACGACAAGAACCGACGGGAGGCGGAGGACCGGAGAATGGCATCAACTTCAGCCAAGAGTTTGACTTCCCCACGCTCTACGCCAAGCGGCATCAGCTCATGAAAGCTCAGACGGCACTGGAGACTTCACGCCATGAACTCTCGCTGGCAGAGTTGCAGCGCGACGTGGCACTGGCCTACTACGAACTGGCACGGACGCTCGACCGCCAGCAACTCTTGCTGCGGCAAGACACGCTCTACGCGGAATTTCTGCAAAAGGCAGAATCGAAGGTGCGCCACGGCGAGGCTTCGCGATTGGATGCCCTGAACGCACGGACGCTCCGACGCGACAACCGTCTTCAGATGGAGCAGGCGGAGGCCAACGCCTTGGAGGCGATGCTGCGACTGCAACTCCTGCTGGGAACGACACAGCCCGTGCTCCCCATCGTAGCGAAGGGGATGCCCGAACGCCCTGCAACGGGGGCGGAGATGCGGATGGACGAACACCCCATGCTTGACGTCTGCCTTTCGACGATGGAGGTGGGACGGCGGGAACTGAACGTGGCGAGGCATGAATTTCTGCCGAACTTCAGCGTGGGCGTGACGGCGCAGGCGGTCATTCATGGCTTCAACCCCTATCACGTAGATCGTTCTAAATTTCAGCCTGGCAACTTCATGGGCTTCGAGGTGGGCATCGGCATTCCGCTCTTCTACGGGGCGAAACGGGCACGCCTGCGGGCGGCGAAGACGGCACTCGCCATCGCCGAGGCTGAGCAGCAACGCGCGCAGCGCACACTGCAGGCTGAACGCACCACGGCACGCGCCAAGACCGAAGAGGCGTGGAAACGGCTGAAGGCTTACAACGATGAATATCTGCCCGAGGCCCGCGAAACGGAACGTATGAGCCGGGGGGCTTACGCGGCTGGCGACATCGGCATGGCGGAACTGACGCTACACCTCACGACAGTCTGCGACACGGAACTGCGATACAACGATGCTTTCTACGACTATCTCTGCGCACTGGCGCGAGAGAGTTTCCTCTTTGCCGAACCCTGAAATGAGCAAGCAAAACATAAGAGTCAGCTTCATATCTTCTGATTATCATGAAATTTCATCTACTTATCATAACGGCAGCAGCCCTACTGGCAGCCTGCCAAAATGCTGCTCCTCAGCAGGAGACGGCAGAAAAAGCTCAGACTGGGGAGAAAAAGGAACTCTCCGTCACGGTGAGCGACGAACAAATGCAGACCATCAACCTGCAAACTGCGCATCTTGAGGAGCGCGAAATGGGAGGTACGGTGCGCGTCAACGGCATTCTCAAGCTCTATCCTCAAGACCGCGCCGACGTGGGATGCCTCATCGGAGGTGTGGTACGCCGTATATTGGTGACGCCCGGACAGCAGGTAAGGGCCGGACAGACGCTCGTTTACATCGAAAACACTGAAATCCTCAACCTCCAACGCGAATATGCCGATGCCGTCCGCAATGCCACACTGGCGCAGCAAGAGCTGAAGCGGCAGCAGGCTATGGCGCAGGAGGGGGCAGCCATAGGGCGGAATCTGCAGCAGGTCACGGCAGACGCAAAGAATGCCGAGGCGCAGCGGCAGGCGTTGAAGCTGCAATTGCAGCAGTTGCACATCAGTGCGGCAGCGGTGGAGGCGGGAAACTTCGTGCGGCAAGTGCCCGTGACGAGTCCTATCAATGGCAGCGTCGGCGAAATCACTGTCAATACAGGCACATACGCCGAACCGCAGACCGTCATCATGCGCGTGCAGAACAACCGCGCACTCTATGCCGACCTCAATGTCTATGAGAAAGACGTGGACCGAGTGGCGGTGGGACAGGAAGTGAATATCCTGCTGACGAACCATACCACGCACGACGTGAAGGCGAAGGTGGTGCGCATCACGCCTTCGCTCGACAAAACGATGAAGACGATGTCCGTGCAGGCGCAACTCATTGATGCAGAACACTGCACGAACATGGTGGCTGACATGGCCATCAGCGCAGAAATCATCATCGGAAAGCACCGCGCGCTGGCGATTCCTGAAGAGGCGGTGGTGGAGATTAAGGGCAAGAAATATCTCTTTGTGCATAGCGATGCAGAAGACGCATCGGAGCATGAGCATGACCATGAGGCTGAAAAGTCGGCTGCACACAAAGAAGCAGACAAGCATGACGAAGCGGCTCAGGAACATGAGGGACACGAGGAGGAGCACGAGGGACACCATCACCACAAGGAGACCTTCTTCCGCTGCTACGAGGTGGAGACGGGCGTTGCGGATGAGGGTTACATCGAAGTGCGGCCACTGAAGCCGATACCTGAGGGAGCTGCCATCGTCACGGGAGGCTCGTTCTACCTGGCTTCCATGCTCAATGAGCACGGCGACCATAATCATTGATTCACTGGCAATAGCACTTTCGGCTTTAAGGTAGGTTCCGTCAATTAGCTTGCAATGTATTTGCGGCTATCGTGCCGTAGGTTTTTGCTTTTCATGTGGGAGCACAGCGGGCTACGTGACCGGATGAAAGACAAAAACCTACGGTGCGAAAGGCGTGAGGACATCCAAGTTAAACGGAAACACTATCTTCCACCGAAAACTTATTCATAGAACCTACCTAAAACAACCCTCATCACCTACCTATGGAAATCATTGCTCATATCCGCACAGACTTTCCCACGAAATTCGGCATTCCACGTCAGAGCGGACTCGTCAGCACGCTGCGGGGAAGCATCGTCTTTACCCCACCCTACCGCAATGCCGATGCACTCCGCGGACTGGAAGGCTTCTCTCATCTCTGGCTCATCTGGGACTTCTCGGAAGCGCACCGTGAGGGATGGTCGCCGACGGTGCGGCCGCCACGCTTGGGGGGCAACGTCCGACTGGGAGTCTTTGCCACTCGTTCGCCATTCCGCCCCAATCCCATCGGACTGTCGTGCGTGAAGATTGAAGGCATTGAGCTCCACACGCCTGAAGGACCCATCGTCCACGTCAGCGGTGCCGACATGCTCGACGGCACTCCCCTCTTCGACATCAAGCCTTATCTCGCCGTTTCCGATGCGCACCCAGAGGCCCGCTGTGGGTTTGCCGAGGAAACGGCAGCGCAACCGCCGCTCACTGTCAGCATCCCCGATGCCCTGCTGCAGACCCTTGCGCCCGACCGTCAGCAGGCTCTGCAGCAAATTCTTGCCGCCGACCCGCGTCCGAGATACCACGCCGACCCGCAGCGCATCTATGCCTTCGAGTTTGCCGGGGCGCACATACGCTTCCGCGTGGATGACGAGACGCATTGCCTCAGCGTGCTTTCGGAAACTGAGCAGAACTGACACTTTGGGTGAAACGCGGCGAATGACCGTGCGCCCTGCAAGGGGAGCACGACGATGATGAATGGGTGATGAAACTTAGTTAAGTAGGTGATGAAACTTGGTCTTATGCTTGAATGCTCTATTTGGATGCAGTTTTTTGCCTTGAGACAAAGGAGCATGGCGCGGGCTATGTGCCTGCCTTCAAGGCTAAAAGATGCGCAAGAGAGAGCGTTCAAACATACAAGGTAGGTTCTATAAATTAGCTTGCGATGTATTTGCGACTATCGTGCCGTAG